>NZ_JBEVLO010000072.1:0-24342 GCF_040509115.1 Mycobacterium sp.
GAACGAGAAGATCACGTCGACTGCGCAGTTCGTCGCCGCGGGCGGACCGGCCGCCAATGCTGCGGTGACGTTCGCGGCGCTGGGTGGCGACGCGACGCTGGTGACCGCGCTCGGTGACGATCCGGTCGCCGACCTGATCCGGGCCGACCTCTGTGCGTATGGCGTGACCGTGGTCGACGCGGCGGCGGGCACCACCCGGGCGGTGCCGGTCTCCGCCGTGTCGGTGGTCGAGTCGACGGGTGACCGGTCGGTCGTCTCGCTGGACGCGGTGAACTCCGACGCGACACCGCCGGCGGAGCTCGACGGCTTGGTGGCCGGGGCCGACGTGGTGCTGGTCGACGGACACCATCCCCTGCTGGCGCGCGCCGCCGCACGGCATTCGCGGGACGGGTCGACCCCGCTCGTCGTGGACGCCGGCCGGTGGAAGACGGTGATGGGCGACCTCGTCGAGTATGCGACGGACATGGTGTGCTCCAACGACTTCCACACCCCGGGCGACGACACGTCGGATGCCACCGCCGCGACGCTGGTCGGTGCTGGCGTGCGAACCGTCGTCGTCACCCACGGCGGTGACCCCGTTCAGTGGTGGTCGGACGGCGAGTCCGGCTCCGTACCTGCACAACCGGTAGTGGTGGTCGACACACTCGGAGCCGGGGATGCCTTCCACGGTGCATATTCGTACTTTTCGACGCAGGGCGGGGGCGGCGTCGCCGAGCGCATCGAACGCTCCGCTCACGTGGCGGCACTACGGTGTTCGATGGTCGGGCCGCGGGCCTGGCTGAGTGAACTGTCCAGCGAACAGATTCGGAAGTGAGAACGGTGAGCATCGACCAGGACGTGCAGGACGCCACCCTCGACCAGTTGGTCGAGTCGGCCAGGGCGCTGGTCGTTCCAGGGGAACGCCGCATTCTCGGTCTCACCGGGGCCCCGGGAGCCGGGAAGTCCACCGTCGCAGAGCAACTCGTCGCGGCTCTGGGACCGGACGCCGCCGTGCTCGTTCCCATGGACGGCTTTCACCTGGCCAACGAAGTCTTGATCGACCTGAGGATCCTGGATCGCAAGGGTGCACACGACACGTTCGACGACGGGGGCTATGCACGGCTGATCGCAAGCCTGCGGGCACAGCGAGTAGACGACCCCGTCGTGTATGCGCCCCGGTTCCGGCGCGAGATCGAAGAGTCGATCGGCTCGTCCATTCCCGTCCCGCCCATGGTGCCGCTGGTGGTCACGGAGGGCAATTACCTTCTCCTGGATTTCGACGCGTGGCCTGCCGCGCGCGCCTGCATCGACGAGGTCTGGTTCTTGGCCCCCGACACCGATGTTCGCCACGCCCGGCTGCTGCGCAGGCACGAGGCGTACGGAAAGTCTCCGGAGGACGCGGCGTTCTGGGCGCTTGGGTCCGACGAGCGCAATGCCCAACTGATCGAGTCGACCGCAGGTCGCGCGGACCGCATCGTGCGTCTCCGGTGACCACGATGGGCGAGGTTGCCCGGATGGCCGGCGTCTCGGCGTCCACGGTCTCCCACGTGCTCAACGGCACGCGCAAGGTCAACACCGCCACGCGCTTGCGTGTCGAAGCGGCCATCGAGGAGACCGGGTACCGGCGCAACGTCGTCGCACGATCACTCGCGGCCGGGCGCACGCACACGGTCGGACTCTCGATCTCCGCGTTGACGAATCCGTACTTCGGGAGCCTGGTCCACGCCGTGGAGCGGGCCCTGTCCGACGCCGGGTACGTCCTGATCGTCGGCGATTCCCACGACGACGTGGAGTCGGAGAAACGCGTCACGGGCTCGCTTCTCGACCGGCAGGTCGACGGGATGATCGTTGCACCCGCGGCAGGGTCGGAGCGGGTCACCCTCCCCGAAATCACCCGCACCGGGACTCCTCTGGTCCTGATCGACCGCGGGATCGACGTCGGAAGCGATCAGGTCGGCCCGGAGAACTTCTCGTCGGCCAGGGCGTTGACCGAGCACCTGCTCGACCTCGGCCATCGTCGGATCGCCGTCGTCCGAGGGATCGCCGGGATATCCTCCACCACCGAGCGATTCGATGGGTACGCCGCGGCGCTCGCCGACCGCGGCGTCGCCGTCGACGGCACACTGGTCCTCGACGGCGACTCCAGCACGGACGTGGCCGAACGCGAGGTGCACTCGCTGATGTCGCGTGCGGACAGGCCAACGGCGCTGGTGTCCTTGAACAACTCGATGACCATCGGGACGCTCAAAGCCCTTCGCAGTCTTGGCTTGTCGATTCCGGCTGATGTGGCGTTCGTGTGCTACGACGACTTCGAGTGGTCGGATCTCTTCGAACCGAAGCTCACCGCGGCGGCGCAGGACGTCGAGACCATCGGAGCCACCGCGGTCGAGTTGCTGCTGCGCCGCATTCGAGGACAGGACGATGCGCCGCAACACATTCGCGTGCCGACGACGTTCCACCACCGCAATTCGTGCGGATGCACGTAACCCCACCGACAGGACATCGAGCATGCCGATAGCCACCCCCGACCACTACGTTGCAATGCTCGACCGCGCCAAGGAGGGCGGGTTCGCCTATCCGGCGATCAACGTGACCAGCTCCCAGACGCTCAACGCCGCGCTGCAGGGCTTCGCGGAGGCCGAGAGCGACGGCATCATCCAGGTGTCGCTGGGTACGGCACTCTATCTGTCCGGCAACAAGGTTCAGAGTCGCTTCGCCGGGTCGAAGGCACTGGCACTCTACGCCCAAGAGGTCGCGTCGCACTACTCGGTCACCGTGGCCCTGCATACCGATCACTGTCCCGCCGAGAACCTCGACGACTGGGTCCGGCCGCTGATCGCCGACGCGAGGGAACGTCGTCGCCGCGGTCTGGATCCGCTATATCAATCGCACATGTGGGACGGGTCTGCGGTCCCTCTTGACGAAAACCTGCGCATCGCAGAGGAATTGTTGGAGTCATCGGTGGAGGCGAACACGCTGCTCGAGATCGAGGTCGGCGTGATCGGTGGCGAGGAGGACGGCGTGTCCCACGAGATCAACGAACAGCTGTACTCCACCGTCGACGATGCCCGCGCCACCATCGAGGCACTTGGCGCGGGGGAGCGCGGTCGCTACCTGACCGCGTTGACCTTCGGCAACGTGCACGGTGTCTACCACCCGGATTCGGTCCATCTGCGCCCGGAGATCCTCGCGGAGATTCAGGCCGTCATCGGCGGCGAAACCGGAAGGGTGAAGCCGTTCGACCTCGTCTTCCACGGCGGATCGGGATCGAGCGCCGAGGACATCGCCTCAGCCGTCGCAAGTGGTGTGGTCAAGATGAACATCGACACCGACACCCAGTATGCGTTCACCCGGTCCATCGCAGGCCACATGATCGCCCACTACGACCAGGTGCTCAAGGTCGACGGAGCCTACGGCAACAAGAAGGCCTACGACCCCAGGTCCTGGGGCAAGCCGGCCGAGAATACGATGGCGGCACGGGTCGTCGAGGCGGCGCAAATGTTGGGCTCGGCCGGACGGGCCATGCGCTAGGGCGGTGTCGAGCTCGTGCCACGTCGACACGACGCTGCCCCTCGTCTGGAGCAACCCGATCATCAACGCATCTGGCCGGCTCCGACGTAGGGGAACGGGCTCACCAGTGGCTTGCCTTCAGCGAATCGGGACAGCCTGAAGTCATCGGCGGGAATGTCGGCGTCAGAGCTGGTGCCGTCGACCACGAGATCCGCGACGAGCCGCCCGACGGCCGGGGAGATCTTGAAACCGTGCCCCGAGAAGCCCGCTGCCACGATCAGGCCATCGATCTCGGTCCGGGAAATGACCGGGTTGAAGTCCGGCGTGACGTCGTAGCAGCCGGCGTAGGTCGATGCGATCGTCGGATTGTCGAGACCCGGCAGCCGCGTACCCACCTTGCCGACGGCCATGTCCACGAAGTCATCGGTAGCACGATTGAGATAGCCGTCGGGGTCGGCTACCTCGAGCTCGGACAGATCGGAGTTTCCGAACAGGATCTGACCGTCGGAACCCTCGGGACGGATGTATTGCAAGGAGACCAGATCCGAGAACACCGGAACCTGCCCGAGGTCTTGGCCCGGGTTGATCAGCACGATCTCCTCGCGGTGCACCGTGATGGGCAGGTCGATGCGGTGGGCAGCGAGCAAAGCCACCGACCACGGGCCGGCGGCTAGCACCACCGTGCCTGCGGAGACCGTGGATCCGTCGACCAGTCGGACACCGGTCACGCGGTCGCCGACGACGATGATGTCGGAGATCGCGCTGCCCTGGCTGAGGCGCACCCCCCGCCGACGTGCGGCCGCGGCGAACGCTTGCGCCGTCTGATAGGCATCCCCGTAGCCACCGCGCTCTTCCCACGCGAATGCGGCGAACGGTTCGAGATCGGCCACGGGCCAAAGCTTCTGCACTTCGTCCGTCGAGATGCTCTCGGTACGGACCCCCACCGCCCGCTGCGCGTCCATCGATGCGCTGATGGCCTCGGCATTCTGCGGTCCGACCCCGACGACGTAGCCCGTCTGGTGGAATCCGACGTCGCTTCCCAGGATCTCGGCGGCTTGCTCGAACAACTCCAGGCTGCGGGTGGCCATCGCGGCCAGTGAGGAGACCCCGTAGTGGCACCGCACGACTCCGGAGGACTTGGCGGTGCCGCCGGAGCCGACGGTCCCCCGTTCCACGATGGCGACCCCGGTGACACCGCGTTCGGTCAGAGCCCATGCCGCCGAGCTTCCGATGAGCCCACCGCCGACGACGAGCACGTCGGCCGTGGCGTTCGGTTTACTCATCAGATCAAATCCTCACGTGAAAGAGTATGTTTCACAATGTATTTGGACTTCTCATCCCATGTAGGGGTAGGTCCAGTCGAGGGCCGGAGCCATCGACTCCTTGATGAATCGTCCCGACAACCATCTGTACAGGGCCAATACGGAACCAGTCTTGTCGTTGGTACCCGACGCGCGGCCACCGCCGAACGATTGTTGACCCATGGTGGCTCCGGTCGGCTTGTCGTTGACATAGGTCATGCCTGCCGTGTCGCGCAACTTGTCCAATGCAGTGGTGATCGCGCGGCGGTCGCTCGCGAAGATGGAACAGGTCAATGCGTACTGGCTGGTGCCATCGACCAGATCAAGAGTGCGCTCCCAGTCGGAGTCCTCGTAGACGTACACGCTGAGGAAGGGGCCGAACAGTTCCTCTGACATCGTGAACGACGACGGGTCGTCGGTTCGCACGATCGTCGGATCGACGAACCAGCCGCGTTCGGTCGAGATGGTGCCGCCGACGAGAATCTCATGCGCGCCATCACCTTTGACCATGTCGATGGCTCCCCGGAGCCGCTGAGCGGAGGCTTCGCTGATGACCGCGCCGAGAAAGGTCTGGTGATCCGCGACGTCGCCGACCCGCAACCCCGCGGTGGTCTCCACCAACGGACCCTCCAGGTCGCGCCACAGGCTGCGCGGGAGGTAGGCGCGCGACGCCGCCGAGCACTTCTGCCCCTGGTACTCGAACGCGCCACGCACCAGAGCCACCAGCAGCGCTTCCGGGTCGGCGGTGGGGTGGGCGATGACTGCGTTCTTTCCACCGGTTTCGCCGACGAGCCGTGGATAACTGCGGTAGACGTCGAGATTCGCCGCAGTGGTTCTCCACAGGTTGCGAAATACGGCGGTGGACCCGGTGAAGCTGATTCCGGCGAGCAGTTCGTGTGCTTGTGCGGTGGTACTCACGAGGTGACCGTCGCCGTGCACGAGGTTGATCACTCCGGGCGGCAGCCCGGCCTCTTCGAACACTCTCATGACGACCTGGCTCGAGAGTGCCGACTTCTCGGACGGCTTCCACACGACGACGTTTCCCATCAACGTCGCCGTGGCGGGTAGGTTGCCGGCGATGGCGGTGAAGTTGAAGGGCGTCAGAGCGAGTACGAATCCTTCGAGGGGGCGGTGATCCATCACATTGAGGACCCCGGTGACCGAGAACGGCTGGGTGTCGAAGATCTGTGATGCCAGCTTGACGTTGTAGCGAAGGAAGTCGATGAGTTCGTTGATGTCGATCTCGGCCTGGTGGAACGTCTTCGACTGTCCCAGCATGGTGGTGGCAAGGAGTTCGTCGCGGAACCGGCCGTTGATCAGTTCGGAAGCTCGCAGGAAGATCGCCGCGCGCTCCCACCACGGGGTTCGGGACCAGTCATGGCGGGCTGCCAGCGATGCGTCGATCGCGGCCTGGACGTCTTGCGCCCTGGCAGTGGCGAGATGTCCGAGGGTGAGGCCATGCTCGTGCGGCGCCACCACTCGCGTCGTCTCCGGGGTCTCCAGCCGCGCACCGTTGATGACGTGGGGCAGGCTGCGCGTCTGACCGCGCACGGTCTCGATGACCCTCAGCAGCCGGGTGGCCTCCGGTGAGCCGGGCGCGTAGTCGAGTGTCTCG
The DNA here is from genome assembly GCF_040509115.1 of Mycobacterium sp. Lineage (GTDB taxonomy): Bacteria > Actinomycetota > Actinomycetes > Mycobacteriales > Mycobacteriaceae > Mycobacterium. Next base: position 6,406 of record NZ_JBEVLO010000072.1, read on the forward strand.
ACGTTCACCGGGTCGGGCACGCGGGGGTTCGCGGTGATGTTTGTTGCCGTTGTCATGAGTGCCTCCGAAGTATGCCGTTCGACGCAAGACTGAAGTGTTTTGGGAATGCTCAGCCGCTGACCAGGGACCGCAGGAACAGCGTCAAGTTGGCTGGGCGCTCGGCCATCCGGCGCATCAGGTACGGGTACCACTGACTACCGAAGGGCAAATACACCCGCACCCGGTAGCCGTCGAGCGCCAGTTGTTCCTGTACGTCGCGACGAACCCCGTACAGCATCTGGAATTCGTAGTCTCGCTTATCGATGCCCAGCCGCGCGGCGGAAGCCTTCACGTGTTCGATGCAGGAGTCGTCGTGTGTGCCGAATGCCGGGTCGGGCAGATTGGCCAGCGCCCACTCGGTCAGGAAGCGGTACTGGGCCGTCACCTCCGCGTGATCACACAACGCCTTGTCGAGCGATTCCAGGAACGCTCCCTTGACCAATCGGATACGCGGCTTGACGTCGGTGAACGAGTTCAAATCGTGGGGGGTGCGGCGCATCGCGGCCTGCATCGCCACTCGGGTGTCGGGATGTGACGGCAGGACTTCACGGAAGGCCTCGAGGGTCTGTGGCCCAACCGAGCTGTGCTCCATGTCCACTTCGACGGCGACGCCGGCGGCCTTCCCGGCGCTCGCAAGTTCCTTCAGGTGCGCCTGGCACACCGCCGGGTTGATGGCGATTCCGAGTTGGGACAATTTCACCGAAACCGTGGCGCCGGGTGCGTCTTCGGCGATCCGATGGATGGTCTCGACGTAGGCCTCCGTGGCGGTGGCCGACTCCGCCAGGTCGTCGACGGTCTCGCCAAGCAGATCGAGACTGACGTCGATGCCCTTGGCGTTGAGGTCCAGGGTCGCGGTGATGGCCTGATCCAGAGTGGTTCCCGCAACGTATCGCGACACCACCAGACTCGTATGCCTGTTGCTGCTTACGGTGTGCTCGAGTCTCTTGCTGTTGGCTGCCAACAGAAGTGATCTCTTGATCATGGTGGTTCCCTTCGCTGTGCCGGCCGGTCACGGCGGTGCCTGCGTGTCGACCGTGGTAGGCCCGTCGAGCTCAACATCACCACTTGTCTCGCAATGCGCGTATATAGCGCAATACAGAACAGCACCGATGGCACCGCTGTCAAGAGTTCTCGCATAGTCCTCCGGAACTAGGTTCACCCATGGCGATTTCATCTATTGTTCCGCTGTGCGCCGCTGTTGTACATTACGAGACAATTAACGGGATCCTTGGTCGCGACGAGCGGCCGCAGCGTGGACGCCCGGCACACAAGGGACGGGGAACGGCATGCTCGCCAATACGTCTGCGGCGGACGTCGCCTCACTGGTCAAGGGCCGGGCAGTGGGATACAGCCTGGACGCTGAGTTCTACACCAGCCCCGAGATCTTCGCCCTCGACATCGAAGCCGTGTTCGCCAAGCATTGGCTCTTCGTCGCTGCGGAGGCAGAGATTCCCGAACCAGGCGATTTCGTCACGGCGCAGGTCGGCACGTACTCCGTGATCATCGTGCGCGACGACGACGAGAGTGTCCGAGCTCTACACAATGTGTGCCGCCACCGTGGATCCCGACTCCTCGAGGCTGACTGCGGCGCGGTGGGCAACCTGGTCTGTCCCTATCATCAATGGACCTACCGCGCCGACGGTTCACTGATCTTCGCCGAAGCTCAACCGCCGTCTTTCGAGAAGGATCGCTTCAGCCTCAAACCGGTACACGTGAGGACTGTTGGTGGACTCGTGTTCATCTGTCTGGCGGCCGAGGCTCCGCCGGACTTCGGCGACGTGGCGGCCGTCATCGCACCCTATTTGGCTCCGTACGATCTCGCGAACGCCAAAGTCGCGCACCAGATCGACACGGTGGAAGACGGCAACTGGAAGCTCGTCATGGAGAACAATCGCGAATGTCAGCATTGCGATGTCGCCCATCCGGAGCTCATCACGGCGTACTTCCCGCTCTTCGGGTACTCCGAGGACGACATCACGCCGCGTCTGCGCCCCGTCTTCGACCGCTACCAGGTCGCGGCGGCGCGACTTGAATCAGCCTGCACGGCAGCACTGTTCCCGCGGGATGAACGGTGCGAGCTGGACACCCGAGCCACCGGATTCAAGATTACGCACCTGCCGTTGGACGGAGCGGGCGCATCCTTCGGCCCAGGGGGAGAACGGGTGTCGCGGACGTTGATGGGTTCGATTCAGACTCCGGCATTCGGCGACCTGTCCCTACACATGCAGCCGAACTCGTGGTTCCACATGCTGAGTGACCACGCCGTGCTGTTCCGCGTGCTCCCATCGGGGCCGGCCAAGACCGTATTGCGCACGACGTGGCTGGTCCACCGAGACGCCGCGGAGGGCGTCGACTATGACCGTGACGCCCTGACCCGAGTGTGGCGGGCGACCAACGATCAGGACAGCATGCTGGTGAAACAGACTCAGGCCGGTGTCACCAGCCCCGCCTACCAGCCAGGACCGTACTCCATGGTCGAAGACGACGTCGAGGCGTTCGTCAACTGGTACGTCGGACGCCTGCAAGAGCACCTGAGCATCTGAATCCCAGGGGACCCGACATGGCCTATCCGACCGCTGTTCGCAACCCCGCGGCAGGCGGGTTCGACACGTTGCCTCCGCCGTGGGCACCGGAGTGCTGGGGCGACGACGAGGACACCGTCTTGGTGTGTCGGCGCGTCCTTGACATCACCCACGACGTCAAGAGCTTTCACTTCCACCCCGACGGCGACCGCACCTTCAGGTTCGATCCCGGCCAATTCATCACCCTGCAGCTCGACATCAACGGTGAGAGGTTCACCCGCTGCTACACGATCTCGTCGCCGCCTACCCGTCCCCATCTGCTCTCGATCACGGTGAAGCGGGTGCTCGGCGGGCCAGTCTCGAACTGGCTGCACGACAACGTCACTGCGGGCAGCCGTATCAGGGCGCAGGCGCCGCTTGGCAGTTTCACACTGGACCACACGGCACCGAAGTATCTGTTCCTGTCCGCCGGTAGCGGTATCACCCCGGTCATGTCCATGACCCGGACCCTGTTCGACCTCGGGTCGGAGACCGACGTGCTCTTCGTGCACAGCGCGCGATCGCCCGCGGACATCATCTTTCGGCGTGAGCTGCTCGCCATCTCAGAGGTGATGCCGAACATCCGTGTCCATCACGTCTGCGAAGGCGACTACCCCTCTGAGCGCTGGACCGGGTTCCGGGGCCGCCTGTCGGCCCCCATGGTGCACGCTCTCGTACCTGATCTGAATGAGCGCCAGACATACACCTGCGGTCCTCCTGCGTACATGAGTTCGGTGCGAAAAATCCTCCTCGAACTCTCCTACGACATGCGCAACTACCACGAGGAGAGCTTCTCCTTCGAGGCGCTGCCTGCCAGCGATCAGCCTGCCCCCGGTACTGGTCCGGCAGACGAGGCTGACCAGCCAGCGGGTGGCACGAAGGCGACCACCCATCGAATCACGTTCGAGCGCAGTGGGATTACCGTTGACTGTGACGCGGACCAGAGCATCCTCGATGCAGCATCCGCGGCCGGCCTTCGGCTTCCCGCTACCTGCACCGAAGGCATGTGCGGTACATGCAAGACCACCCTGCTGGCTGGCGAGGTCGACATGCAGCACAAGGGCGGGATTCGTCCCCGCGAGATCACTCAGAACAAGATCCTGCCGTGCTGCTCGAGGCCCCGCAGCGACCTTCGGATCGACGGCTGACCCCTGCGCGACCGCCCCGGGATGGGTGTGAACGCGACGGTGAAACGGTGAGTCCCATCTCCAACGGGGCCCGCATGTCCAATGGGGCCCGCATGCCAAAAGCCGCGTGGTGGGACCGACCGTCCGATCCCACCACGCGAACCTCAGTCCTACTGCCGACTTCGGGCTCCGTCGGTGACCGGTACATCGACCATGGCGTCCGGCTCGTCCGGCTCGTCCGGTAGTGCACCGTTGCCGCCAGGCGTACGTTGGCGCGGGCGACTCTCCGCCGCAACGGCTTTCGCTATCGGGGTGTCGGCAATGAACACCGGCTCAGCACGCAGCTGTTTGAACAAGCTGTAGCAGACCCCGATCATCACGATGAGGAAGGGAACACCGAAGACGATGACGGTGGTCTGAATTGCTTCGAGCCCTCCCGCGAGGAGCAGCGCGATCGCTACCGCACCGATCATCGATCCCCACGTCACCACCAGCCAGGTCCGCGGGTGCAGCGATCCGCTCTGGGATTGCATGCCGAGCACCAGCGATGCCGAATCCGCGCCCGCGACATAGAAGAGCAGGATCAGCACTACCACCAGGACCGCGGTGAACGTGGACCACGGCATGGCGTCGAGCATGGTGAACAGAGTGTTCTCGACGCCGCTTTCCAACGATCCCGCCATATCAGCGGTGCCGTTGAGCTGGAACTGAGTAGCCGTGCCGCCCATCACCACGAACCAAAGCGTGCTCACCAGCGTCGGGACGATTAGGACGCAGATCACGAACTCGCGAATCGTGCGGCCTCGTGAGATGCGGGCCATGAAGACACCGACGAACGGTGCCCATGACATCCACCAGGCCCAGTAGAAGATGGTCCAGCCGGCGAGCCACTCGCCGCCACCGAAGGCACCGGTCCGGAAGCTCATCGGCACCAACTGGGTCAGGTAATCACCGACTGATTCGGCGAAGTCGTTGAGCAGGAAGATCGTCGGCCCCAGAGCGAAGACGAAGATCAGCAAGGCTACGGCCAGTCCGGCGTTGATGTTGGCCATCCACTTGATACCCCGTTCGGTACCGCTGACCGCCGACACCACGAACGCCGCGGTGAGGGCCAGAATCACCACGATGGCAACGAGGTCACTCTTCGGCAAACCGAATACCCGGGTGAGCCCGCTGTTGATCTGGATCGCGCCGAGCCCAAGCGATGTCGCTGCGCCGAAGGTGGTGATGAAGAGTCCGAAGATGTCGATCGCGCGCCGGAGCGGGTGACGGGGAGGCCGCTTGGGGAAGACGATCGAGCTGAGCAGGTTCGGCTGGCCCTTGCGGAACGTCGCGTAGGCGAGGGCCAATCCCACGACGCCGTAGAGGGCCCACGGGTGCAGGCCCCAGTGAAAGAGCGTGTACTGCATGCCCAGAGCTGCGGCTTCGGGGCTCTCGGCCTCCGCCATGCCCATCGGTGGAGTCATCAAGTGGGACACGGGCTCTGCCACCCCCCAGAAGATGAGGCCGATGCCCATGCCCGTTGCGAACATCATCGAGATCCACGACGCCGTGCTGAACTCCGGGTGTTCGTCGTCACGACCGAGGCGGATCCGCCCGTATCTGGAGACCGCGAGCAGCAGCATCACCAGGACGAAGCCGGCCGTGGCCAGAATGTACATCCACCCGGTGGCGTCGAGGACCTTGCCGAGTACCGCCGTGGCGGTACTGGCGAGCGAGCTCGGAGAGAACACGCCCCAGAGCACCAATCCGACCGTGACCGCCATGGCCGTGACGAAGACGACCTTGTCTACCGGAGCGTCGACGTCTTCCGCTCGGGGATGTGCCCTGTCATCACCGGGGTCGGCGTGAACGAAGTGCTGATCGGCTTTACCCATTGGTGGCCTCACTCAACTGAATTGTCCCGTCTGGCGCGGTTGTCTCGTAATACAAAACAATATGACTTGCATCACTGTCAAGGGTCGTGCCGTTAACTTCCTGTTTCTGACGAGCAGCTCAATGGAAAAGGCTGCGCGAGAGCCGGAATATCCCGAGGCAGGCAGGCCCGGCAGCGCGCCGAGGACTTGTATCGTGTCTGCATGAGCGACAATCGCGGAGTGCGAGACAACGCCGTGCAATCGGTGGACCGCGCGATTTCGATCCTTCAGGTGATTGCGCGGCTTGGGGCGGCTGGCGTCACCGAGATCTCAACCACGCTTGGCGTGCACAAGTCGACAGTGGCTCGGCTGCTCGGCACCCTTGAGTCGCGGGGCCTCGTCGAACAAAGCGCCAACCGGGGCCGTTACCGACTTGGCCACGGCGTTACGCAACTCGCGGCCGGCGTAGCCAGGAAGTACGACCTGTCTCTCGTCAGTCGTCCGGTGTGCCAGGACCTGGCCGAACTGGTCGGCGAGACCGTCAACGTCGCCGTCAACGACGGTGCCAGCGTGGTGAGCATCGAGCAAGTGATCGGGTCCTCGACGGTGACAACCGTGAACTGGGTCGGTCAGCGGACGCCCATGCACGCGACCTCGGCGGGCAAGTTGTTCCTCGCCCACATGGCACCCCAAGACCTCAAGGCGGTCCTGGCGAAGGGTCTGACACGGTACACAGAGCACACCGTCGTCGACACCAGTGTTCTATTGAGTGAACTGGAAACCATTCGCGCGCGGGGTTTCGCCCAGACGATCGACGAGCACGAGGTCGGGTTGGCAGCAGTCGCGGCGCCGATCCGTTCCCTTGAAGGCGACGTCATAGCGGCGATCACCATCTCTGGGCCTGCCTTCCGCATCAATGCGGACTCGATCCCGAGCGTCGCCCCGCACCTCATCGCCGCCGCAGCGGAGATATCCGAACGCAACGGTTACCCGAAACCGGGCTGACGTTGGATTGCCCGATGCCGTCGGGACGGCGTGCCTTCGCAGCGCCCAGTCAGTAACATGTCTGCCCAGCTGAGTGGGGTGGACAACTGAGCGATCACAGGGTGACGGACGCGGCGGTGGCAATCGGTCCCGCCGACACTCCTGACGGCGCCGAGCCCTCTGAAAGCGCTGTGCGCCTTGAAATTCTGGGCCCGCTTCGGCTATGGCGCGGTGGTGCCGAGCTGGATGCAGGCCCTCGGCAACAGGCCTACCTGCTTGCGCTGCTACTGGCACGGGAGGGACGGCCGACCAGCGCGGCCGAGCTCGTCGACCTGATCTGGGGCGAGGGGGCTCCCGCCAGCGCCCTCAACGTCCTGCACAAGTACATCGGCGCACTCCGGCGGTTGTTGGAACCCGCGCTTCCGGTCCGGGGAACCGGCTCGCACGTGTTGCGTCGGGGGAGCGGCTATCTCTTCACGGCCGAGCCAGGGGTGCTCGATCTGGTCGACTTTCGGAGGTCCGTCACCTCCGCCAAGTCCGAGCTCGCTCGCGGCCATCACGACGGGGCGCTCGACTGCTATGTGAGGGCGTTGAACCTCTGGACCGGGCCTGCGGGCGACGGGCTGGATACGGGGCCGGCGGCGATGCCCGTCTTCGCCGGCTTGAACGACGAGTTCTTCGACGCGTGCACAGCCGCTGCCGAACTCGCTGTCTCGCTGGCCCAACCCGATCGAGTCCTGCTGCCGGTGCAACTGGCCGCTGTGATGGCGCCGTTGCACGAACCCGTACATGCTGCGCTGATCGAGGTCTTGGGTGCCGCCGGGCGGACGGTGGAGGCGCTGGCGGTCTTCCGCACGATGCGCACCCGCCTCGCAGAGGACCTCGGCCTCGATCCCGGTCCGGCACTGACGACCGCGCACGAACGGGTGTTGAGCCCACCCTCCAAATCGGCATCCGGTGGGCGCGACGGCGAAACCCCCTCTGCGAGTGCACTCGTCGGCCGGGAGGAAGAGCTCGCCGTGCTTCGACAGGCAATGGATGCCGCGTTCGCGGGCGGCCAGGCGCTCGCCATCGTGGAGGGCGAGCCCGGCGTCGGTAAGACGCGCTTGCTGCAGGAGATCGGCGCCGAGGCCGATCGACGCGGGGCCACCGTCGCGTGGGGTAGTTGCCTGGAGGGCGAGGGCACCCCGTCCATGTGGCCGTGGGTGCAAGTGGTCGATGCCATCGTCGCAACTCTGCCCTCAGCAACGCAGGAGAGCTTGCTCGGCACCGACCTCGGCCGACTCGTCGAGCCACGGGAAGGCATCCTCGCCGGGTCCTTCCTGCCCGACAACGGCACCCAGTTCCGGCTCTTCGAGCGGGTCGTCGACGCCGTCGGCCAGGTTTCGGCGCAGCGGCCGCTGGTGATCGTCATCGACGACCTTCACTGGGCCGACGTCGCATCGCTAGAGTTGTTCAGCCACTTGGCAACCCGACTCTCCGGCAGCATCGCCATCATCGGTGCGCTTCGCGATCGTGCGCCGAGTCCGGACGCCAAGCTGGCGCGCACGCTTGCGGCCGCCAGCCGGGTGCTCGCTCATCGACGCCTCCGACTGAGACCCCTCGGGCTGGCCGAGGTCGCCGAACTGGTCCGTCGTGAGACGGGCCAGGACGCCGACTCCGGAGCCATTCGCGGCATCCACACGCGCACTGCGGGCAACCCGTTCTTCGTCAGGGAGCTGTCCCGTTTCCTCGCCGACAGCGGCGCGCTCGGTGCCGAGGCTGCTGAGGCGGCCGGGGTGCCATCCACCGTTCGGGATGTCGTCTGGGACCGGTTGGACCGACTCGACGACGGCGTCAAGGACGTGGTGGAGACCGCCGCGCTGATCGGCCGAGAGGTGGGCCTCGGGCTGCTCGCGGCGGCGTGCGATCTCGATGTTCAGACGTGCCTTGCCCGCGTCGAGCCGCTGCAGTCCCTTGGATTGCTTCACCCCTTGCCCGGGGATCAGTTTACGTTCCGATTCACTCACGACCTGGTCCGCGAGTCGGTCACCGGAATCACGCCGCCGCGCCGGAAGACCGAACTGCACGTGCGGATCGCGGATGCGTTGGAACGCACTGATCCCGAGGATGATTCGATTGCCGAGCGTCTCGCGTATCACCTATGGTCGGCGGGGCCATTCGCAGAGCCGGCTCGCACCGCGAGTGCGCTGGTCCGTGCGGGTAGCTGTGCGGCGACGAAGTCGGCTCTGGAGGCGGCCGAGTGGCAGTTGCGCTCGGCCGTAAGGGTTTCACGCAGCGCAGGCCTGGCCGAGCTGGAGCTATCCGCGCTGTCGCAGCTGACCGCCGTCGTCGGGATGCGTTCGATGTACGGCCGATCGGCGCTCGACCTGCTGGAGCGCGCCGAGCACCTGGCGCGCGGTCTCGGACGTGAGCTGGAGGCCATCGGATTCCTGTACTCACGGTGGGCTGCCCACGCCCAAGGCGTCGAGTTCGACCGCAGTGGCCCGTTGGCGCGCCGACTGCTCGAGGAGGGCTACGCGTCATCCGATCCCATCGTGCGCGCCTATGGCCTTCAAGCCTGGGGCATCCACCAGTGGGACATCGGCAACATCGGTGAATCATTCCGGTACCTGAGCCAGTCCGAGCGCACCCTCGTCGCGAATCTGACCCGGCACGACGAGGATCCCGTCCGCCGTGACCTGAAGTTGTTGATGACGGGGCTCTTGGCCGAGACGAGCGCATTGCACGGCGACGTCGACTCGGGTCGGCGCCTCCTCGACACGCTGGAGGACGCCGCAGGCGACAACCCGTACCGAATCACGGTGTGGGCCACCATCGCCGCGAGGATCGCATCGATAGTCGGTGACCCAGCGTGGGCGCTCCGTGTGGCCGAGAGGGGGATCGCCGTTGATCCCGGGTTTTCGTTCGTGTTCCTCGGCACCTATCAGCGACTTGCCCGGTGTTGGGGGCTCGCCCTCACCAACGGCGACGCGGCAGCCATCTCGGAGGCTCAGCGACTCATTGCCGCGAACCTCCTCGACCCGCCGCGCTCCTGTGTTGCAACCTGGTACGCGCTGCTCGGCGAGATGCACCTGGCGGTTGGCTCGATCGATGACGCAGCCATCGCGCTCGATCGGGCTGACTTCTACCTCGACACCTACGGTCAGCGTTACCCAGAGGGTTTGCTGCTGTTACTGCGTGCTCGGCTGTTGCAGGCTCAGGGTCAGCCGGTAGCCGTTGTCCGCGCTGCCGCCGAGAAGGCCCGCGCACTGTCCGCGGACCGCGAGGCGCGCTTGTTCGTCCGACGTGCTGACCAGCTTCTCGCCGAACTCGGCGTCCACTAACCGTCAACTCGCTGTCAAGTTCACCCGAATACGTTCGGGTCCGTGACGAACGTCGTCTTCATCCACGGTCTGTGGATCTCGTACACCGCATGGCAGCCATGGATCGACTACTTCGCCGACAATGGCTATCGAGGCATCGCGCCGCGGTGGCCGGGAGAGGCCGACACCGCCGTTGCATCCCGTGAAAATGCCCGTGCTCAGGCTGGTTTCGGCATAAACCAGGTGACCGAGCACTTCACGGCTGTCATGGAGCAGTTCGAAACTCCTCCGATCGCCATCGGGCATTCATTCGGCGGGCTAGTGGCTCAGAAGTTGCTCGGGCGGAACCACGTGGCCGCCGCGATCGCCATCGATCCAGCGCCGATCAAGGGGGTCAAGCCGCTCCCGCTCACGCAGTTGCGCTCGGCCTTCCCGGTGTTGGGCAATCCTCTGAACCGCTCGCGGGCGAAGGCGCTGACGCGCAGTCAATTTCGCTACGGCTTCGGTAACGCGCTGACCGAGACGGAGTCCGATTCGTTGTGGGAGCGGTGGTCCATTCCCTCCCCTGGCAAGCCGCTGTTCGAGGCGGCGACGGCTAACTTCACCTCGAAATCACCCGCCGAGGTCGACACGGGTAACACCGCTCGCGGGCCTCTCTTGATCACCGCGGGCACCGTCGATCACACCGTGCCGCTCGTGACCGCGAAGGCCGCGTTCAGGCAATACGCCAGATCGACTGCCGTCACGGACTTCCACGAGTTCGACGGCGCAGGCCACTCTCTGACGGTCGATCACCGCTGGCGTGAAGTCGCCGACGTCGTGCTGAGCTGGCTCATCGACAGGGGGATGACGGGTACCGATGTCGAATAGTCCTGCAGCACCTACCTTCTGGAGAATCCAAGAGCGGTGATGATGTCGCCTCCCAGCCTCGACCTCGTCGTCCAACAGGCGCCGACGGCCGCACGACTGTGGTTCGAGCTGAGCAGCCGGGCCCGCCGCGAAGGGGCAAATGACGGCCCGTGGCCCGGCCTGACGATCTATCGGTTTACCCGTCCTACGCCGCCGGGGTGGGAGGGTGTCGAATGCCTCTCGTTGGGCGTCATCGCCCAGGCCGGTGACGCAGTCGCGGCGGTCGGAGATCGTCGGTTGCGCGGGCAGCTCGCGTATGCGGTGATCGGCAGCCACCGGCGTCTCGATTGCCGGATCCTGGAAGCGTCGCCGCACCAACCGATCCTCGGCTTCGTGCTGGAAATCGACCCGCAACTGGTCCGCTCCGTATGGTCGAGCATGCGGGGGCGTGCGGTGTCCGTCAGACCGCCGGACGACGACGACGACGAGTGTCTGATCTCCACGCTCGACGACGAACTGCTGAATGCGGTGTCGCGGTTTCTCGGCTCGCTCTCGGCGAGCGGTGACCGCCGCGTGCTGACACCGCTCCATGTCCAGGAGATGGTCTATCGGATACTGCAGGGTGAGCAGCGGATGCGATTGTTGCGACTGGCCGCCCACCAGACCGAGGGCAGTCCGGTCGCTGCGGCGGTGGATTACGTTGCGGCGAACCTTGCCGAACCGCTCACTGTCAAGATCCTGGCCAAGCAGGTGTGCCTGAGCCCGTCGGCATTCTCCCGGGTGTTTCGTGAGACCACCGGTCACTCGCCCTACCAGTACGTCAAGGAGACGCGATTGGAGCGGGCCCGGCAGCTCCTCGACGAAGGGCGGCCAGGGGTGGCGGATGTGTCGCGGTCGGTGGGATACACGAGCGTGTCGCACTTCATCAAGGCGTTCCGCAGTCGGTTCGGCGCCACCCCCGGTGACTATGCCATCGTGGGTAGGTTCCCTGGCCCATCCGACGTCGGCTCCGCCTGGTAGCGGCGTCTTCAGGCCCGCGACGCCAGTAGAGGTTCGACGAGAGCGAGCTCCGCCGCGCTCACCCAGGATGGGTTCGACTGCTGTGGCGCCCGAAACACCTCCATGGAGTGCAGACCTGCCACTAGCGTCAGCTCCGCCGCCGTCAGTGGCTCGTCGAAAAGCGGAATGTCAACCGGCACGTGCAACTGTCGACCATCGCGAGATGGCTCGCCGGTGATCAAACCGGCACCCCAGATGCCCCTCTGGGCGTGCGCCGACACCCACAGCAGCACTCGTTGGTCAGGCTGCATCAACTTCGAGCGATAGTTGTCGGCAACGCACCATGACGGCTTCGCCACACCCAGTGCGCGCATGGGCTCCACGGGAGTCTTGCTGGGGTTGCACTTGATGACCCACGCCCCCAGATTCCGGAGGCTGATGCTGCGCGTCGGCACGAGACCATTCTGCTCGCCCCGAGGCACGCGGTTGGCCTCGGCGGGGTCCAATGGCTCGGCTCGGCACGCCGCGGCGACCGAGGATCCGCGGCACCGATCACGGGGTGCCGGTTTCATCCACCGAGTTGTGGGCATCTCGCTCAGCATGGCGTGCGCCGTGCAACGACAACCGTGGGTGTGAGGAAGTACGACATGACGACCCAGATCAGTCGAAGCGCAACGCCGTCTCGCACGCGACGGTTGCTCGTGCTCTTGGGTGCATCCCTCACCGGCCTTCTCGTCACGCGGTGGTGGAATCGGCGGCCGGGGCAACACGTCTCACGACCGGGTGAGTACAGCGATCCGCAGGCGGAGGCGGACCTCGACGCCAACGCGGGCACGAAGGACGCCCCCGATCCCGACGATCCGTCCAAACCGGACTCCCCCTCCGATCTGAGCAAGCCGTCCATCCTCTACGTGCTCCGCAAGACCGTCCGGGAGTTCGGCACCGATCAATGCACCGATCTCGCAGCCGCTCTCACCTATTACGCAGTGCTGTCGCTGTTTCCGGCCCTGGTGGTCATGGTCTCGCTGTTGGGGGTCTTCGGCCAAGGCAAGCGCACTACCGACGCAGTCCTCCAGATCATCGACGACGTCGGTCCTTCTTCTGCAGTCGAAACGCTACGCGGCCCGATCCAGCAGCTCGTCGAATCACCGTCCGCCGGCCTCGCACTCGTCGTGGGCATCGGAGGCGCACTGTGGTCGGCGTCGGGTTACGTCGGTGCGTTCGGTAGGGCCATGAACCGGATCTACGAAGTCGAGGAGGGTCGGCCGGCATGGAAGCTGCGGCCGCTTCAGCTGCTGCTGACCCTGGTCGGCCTGATCGCGGCAGCCACGGTCGCGTTCCTGCTGGCGGTCAGCGGACCGATCGCCGAGGCAGTTGGCGGCGCGATCGGGGCGGGTGAGGTGGCCCAAACAGCGTGGAACGTGGCGCGTTGGCCCGTCGTCCTCGTCTTCGTGGTCTTGGCCGTCGCGGTGCTGTATCACTCCTCACCAAACGTGAAGCAGCCGAACTTCCGGTGGATCAGCATCGGTGCCGGCGTGGCGATCCTGGCCTGGATCCTCGCCTCTGTCGGCTTTGGCTTCTACGTCGGCAACTTCGGCAGCTACAACAAGACCTACGGTGCCCTTGCCGGGGTCGTCGTCTTTCTACTGTGGTTGTGGATCACCAATCTCGCGCTTCTCTTTGGAGCCGAGTTGGACGCCGAACTCGAACGTGGACGGCAACTTCAAGCCGGGATTGCGGCCGAGGACGATCTCCAGCTGCCTCCCCGCGACAACACCGTCGCCGAGAAGAATCAGGCCAAAGAGCTAGAGGACCTCGAGCGTGGTCGCCGGCTGCGGGAATCCCGCGGTAGGGACGACGGCCAGTGAATGGGTTCGGCGGCTGACCACCAGGTCGAGGCAGACCTCGGCCGGTTGGCGACCTTCACCGAATCCTCCGCCGGCGCATCAGCCGGGTAGGGTCTCGCCACCGATCGGCGCGAGAACCTCGCCGCTGTAGTAGGACGACAACCGGTCGGAGGCGAAGAAGACATAGGACGGTGCGATCTCGTCGGGTTGCGCGGCACGACCCATCGGCACCTGTTCGCCGAACGACTCGACCTTGTCCGGCGGCATGGTCGCCGGAATCAACGGCGTCCAGACCGGTCCCGGCGCAACGCAGTTCACCCTGATACCGCGATCCTGCAAGGACTGAGCCAGCGAGTAGGTCAGCGCGATGATGGCGCCCTTGGTTGCCGAGTAATCCATCAGGGTCTTGTTGCCGCGCAGCCCGTTGATGGACGCGGTGTTCACTATCGCCGAGCCGCGGGGCAGGTGAAGCAGCGCAGCCTTGGTGACGTAGAAGTAGCTGTCGACGTTGACGGCGAACGTACGACGCCACTGAAGATCCGAGATCTGCCCGAGGTCGTCGACGGGGTTCTGGAAGGCGACGTTGTTCACCAGCAAATCGAGACCGCCCAACGCCTCGGCCGCATCCGCCACGACGTCTCGGCAGTGGTCGGCCTCGCCGAGATCACCGGGGAAGGAGAAGGCCCGCCTGCCCTCCCGCTCGATCAGGGCGACCGTGTGGTCCGCGTCGTCGTGTTCGCTGAGATAGGCGATGGCCACGTCGGCACCCTCCTTGGCGAACGCGACGGCAACGGCGCGGCCGATCCCCGAGTCACCACCGGTGATGAGCGCTCGCCTACCGGACAACAGTTCGCGACCGACGTAGTCGCGCATCTCGTCGAGCGGTTGCTGCGGCATGTCGCCGGTCGCACCGGGATAATTGATCGTGGTCATCGCGACGCGGTACCCGCGACCCGTGACACGCCAAACTTCGAAGGATCAGTCGGGTGGTTCGACGGCTTCCTCGGTGTCGGATTCGTCGGACTTGGAATCCGCCTCGCGGAGTTCGTTCTCGCGATCGTCCGGTTCGGGGGTATAGGACGTGCGGTGCTGACGCGGCTCGTCTTCGTAGATCCCGGTTCCCTTGGGCACGTGTCTCTCCCATCGTGGCCAGTCTTGGCTCGTCTTGGGCATTTCCCACGCGGCACGCAATCAAACGGACCCCGGGGCCGGCTCCAGGGGGCGGGCACTGAACGTGCGGCGTTTGTCGTGGCGGCATGCGGGTAGGTGCGTGTCGAGCGGCGGGCGTCGGGGCGTTTCGTCCCGTTCCGTCCTCCGCCTTGCGAAATGGAGCGCATGCTCGTGCCAGCTGAACAGTGCGGCCCACGGCCGGAGGGGTATCCGTCGTGACGGCCGATCACACGCGCATCGTCGTGACCGGAGCGTCGGGGAACGTCGGAACGGGCGTGTTACGGGCGCTGGCGCGTCACCTTCCGGACGCGGAGGTGGTTGGGGTGTGCCGCAGGCCTCCCACCGAGGGGGCCGTTTATCGGCGGGTGCGCTGGCATGCCGTCGACCTGTCCGAGCCCGATGCAGGGGCGCGGCTGGTGCCGGTGATGCGCGACGCCGACGTCGTGGTGCACCTCGCGCTCGCGGTGAAACCGGTCCGCGACGAGGCCTACTTGTACCGGGCAAACGTCAACGGTTCCAAGTCGGTGTTGAGTGCGATGGCTGCCGCCGGGGTGGGTCAGCTCGTGTACGCCTCGAGTCTGGGCATCTACGCGTCCGGAGGCTCGATGCCCGTCGCCGAGGATTGGCCCGACACCGGTCAGGCGACATCGACCTATAGCCGCCACAAGGTGATCGTCGAGCGCGTACTCGACGAGTTCGAACGTGATCATCCCGAGGTCGCGGTATCCCGGTTCCGTCCGACCGTGGTCGTGCAGCGTGAGGCGGCGTACTTGATTCGGTCGCTGTACCTGGGTCCGTTGGTGCCTCGGTCGGCACTGGAGATGCTGCGCCGTCGACAGCTGCCCGTCCTGCCGCTTCCGGCAGGCACGGCGCTGCAGTTCGTCCACGCCGACGACGTGGGCGACGCGGTGGTCAGGATGATTCAGCGGCGTGCCCGTGGGTCGTTCAACGTTGCGGCGGACGTCCTGGACGCCCGCGCCCTCGGCGAGCTGGTGGGTGGCCGATCAATCGCATTGCGCCCCAAGCTCGTTCGGTCGGTAGTGTCCGCGTTGAGTGGCGCGCGCATCATCGCCCTGACCCCCGGCTGGTACGACGTCGCCTTCGGCACTCCTGTCATGGACACCTCAAGGGCGCAGCGCGAGCTCGGGTGGACGCCAACGCATTCGTCGACACAGAGCGCGCGGGAACTGATCGAAGGCCTCGCCGACGGGGCCGTCGGAAGCAGCGCCGCGACCGGGTGGCGTAGCACGCGGCGAGCCGACCCGCGGGCTGTCACCCAGCTGGTGCACGACACCTCGTTGGCGTTGTGGGGCGCATTTGCCGTCGGTCGCGCGGCCGGGTTCGGACGCGTCGGCTGGCCGGATTGGACCGTCGTGGCGATCAACCTCGCCTCAGGCACCCCGATGGCCATCGACCGCGTGCTCGAGCGCCGCCGTGATCCCGTTGCGCTGCTGGCACCGGTTGCCGTCGTCGCGGCACTGATCGCGAGCGGTCGCGGCGGCTGGAGCGCGGTCGCGGCCACCGGCATCCTGCAGATGCTCAACATGGCGGAGCGCACCGCGAGATCCAAAATGTCTCGATGACAAGCCGATTCACGTCGTTTCAGCGCCCGATCCGCGGGTAACTGCACATGGTGTCCAGTATTGAACGATTTGTCGAGGTAGTCGTGGTGACGGGTGCGTCCAGCGGCATCGGCAAGGAGACTGCGCTGCGCTATGCGGCCAAGGGTGCCGAGTTGGTGCTGGCTGCGCGATCGGAGAAGGCGTTGCAACGGGTCGCCGACCAGTGTCGGGCCGCCGGCGCTGGCGACGTGCTGGTTCACGTCACGGACATCGCCGAAACCGAGCAGGTGGAGAGCTTGTTCGCCGCCGCCGTGGCCCGGTTCGGCCACGTCGACATCACGGTGCAGTGTGCGGCGATCACGGCGTTCGGACGTTTTGCCGATGTGCCTGCCGGGGTGTTCGACGCAATCGTGCGGACCAACCTGTTGGGGTCGGCCAACGTGGCGCGGTGCGCGCTGGCCCATTTTCAGGCCAGGGAGGCGGGCCACCTGATCTTGATCGGCTCCCTCCTTGGCTCGGTTGCCGTGCCCTACCAATCCGCCTATGTCGCCAGTAAGTTCGGACTCAACGGCTTGGTGCGCGCACTTCGCCAGGAGTACCGGCACTCACCGGGCATCCGGGTGCACGGCGTCTATCCAGGCCCGGTCGACACGCCAGTATTCAGTACCGCGAGCAATTACTACGGGCGCACTCCTCGGATACCGCCGGCCGCTGTCGCCCCGTCGACCGTGGTGGCGGCCATCATTCGGGCCACCGATCGGCCACGCTCGAGCGAGCGTCAGGTGGGGTGGCTGAACCGGCCAGCCATTGCCGCATACCGCATGTTTCCCGCCCTCTTCGACGTCATCGTCGGACCGTTGTTGCGAGCCGTCGCCTTCACCTCGGAACCGACCGACTCCTCGGATGGCAATGCCTTTGAGACGGCGCAGGCCGACGATGAGTCGAATGACGCGCTGACGCGCGGGCCGTCGCAGAAAGGCGTTGCGGTCGTCGAGCTTCCGAGTTGACGAGCACTTGGCCGACAGGCCTCAGGGCGCCCGAAATAGTCGAAAATTCCATCTAGCACTCGCCGGGCGAGAGTGCTAATCTCGCGATTGCACAGTGAGATTGTCCGCCAAAGTGGCGGGCACTGAGCGACATTGGAGGTGGATTGCTGTGCTTCGCTTTGATCCGTTCAGTGACTTGGAGACTCTGACCCGGGGCCTGCTGGCGAGCCAGGCCGGATCGAATCGCAGTCCTCGGTTCATGCCGATGGACCTTTGCAAGATCGACGACCACTACGTGCTGACGGCAGACCTGCCCGGCGTTGACCCCGGCTCGGTGGACGTCACCACCGACAACGGCACCCTCACCCTGACCGCGCACCGATCGGCACGCTCCGAGGACGCCGCCCAGTGGTTGGCCAACGAACGCTTCTTCGGCACCTACCGACGACAGATCTCACTCGGTGACGGCGTCGACGCCAGCCGCATCTCCGCGACCTACGAGAACGGTCTGCTGACGGTGACCATCCCCGTCGCCGAGGCAGCCAAACCGCGGCGCATCGACGTCACCCACGGTGGAGGCACCCGGTCGATCGAAGCCACGACCGTCGACGCCGGGTAGCGATACAGCCAGGATGAAGGGCCCGCCCCGGTC
>NZ_JBEVLO010000073.1:0-39523 GCF_040509115.1 Mycobacterium sp.
CGATCCACGTTGCGCCGGGGCGTCGGCTGCCCGTGAAGTCGGTCGACGGCGTCGTCGCCGAGGAGGGAAGGGGATTGGTCGGCGATCGGTATCACGGCTCCAAGCATCGACACGTGACGATCCAGTCGCAGGAGCAGTTGGACGAGGCCGCGGTCAAACTCGGCCACGCCTTCGACTGCGCGGGGACGCGCCGCAACGTCACCGTCGACTCCGGGGTCATCCCCACCAAGCCAGGCACACGATTGCGTGTTGGCGACGTCGAACTCGAGGTGATCCGGCACTCCGCCCCGTGTCGCCTGCTCGACGACGACATCGGACCAGGGGCGATGAGGGCGCTCAGTGGACTAACCGGATCGGTGTGCCGCATCCTGGGCTCGGGCACCATCCGCGTCGGCGACCCCGTCGAGATCGGCACCGAGCCTCCCGCGTCGCGTTCGCCGCAGTAGTCACGTGCTCTTCCGACGGGCGGCGTGCCCGCCTCCCGAGCGAATGTGGTCGAGGGGTTGATCATTCGGTGCGGAATTCGCTAGGAGCCGGGCAGGTCGACACTTCCTCCGGAGAGGCGACGTGGGTGGCCGAGAGGCGCAGGCGTGAAACGCCCTACGCGGGAATGGAATCCAGGGCCGTCGCGGCCTTCTCGTGCCGCCGCTGCCGTTCCATCACCGCGAAGTAGAAGGCGTAGGCGAACGCGCAGCTGGTGAACAGGCTCGACACGAAGAACAGCCACGGCCGTCGGATGCCGCGCCGGTACCCGTCGACGATCGTGAACAGCGGCAACAGGATCACGTTGATGATCGTGTAGTCCTGGCTGGCGGAACTGGCGGCGGGGTTGGCGTATCCGAGGGCGATGAACTGCTGCCAGCTACCTGGACCCCAGATCGGATTCCCGCCTTCGACCGCGTACTGAGCGACGAACTGGTGGTTGAAGTAATAACCGAGCCCGATCGATGCCACGCCGATGACGTAGTAGACGATCTCCAGCGTCGAGAACGCCGGCCCACCCGCCGGACGAGCGAAGATCAGTGGATTGGCTCGGACGATCCAGACGATGACGAGAACGCCGAGAATGGCGTGAACGATGAGCGAGACCATGCCGTCAGTATGGAACGGTCCGACTCAAGTTTTGTCATTTTTGACAAAAAGAACGCGAGAGTCGGCCTCTTACGACAGTCCGCCGATCGCCACTGTCTCCCCGGCCTGTTGGCCCATCAACGTCGTGAACGCCTCGAGGACGAGCTCGCCGGCGTCGTTGGTGCAGACGTTCCGCGTTACGACGATGTCGGCGCCGAACCGTTCGTCCACCGAGTGGATCTCCAGCCGGGCCCACAGCTTGTCGCCCGCGTAGATCGGCTTGTGATAGACGAACCGCTGATCGACCTGAACGATGTTCATCGTCTCGACGCCGACGTCGACGTTGCGGAAGAAGTCCTGCTGGACGAGCAGGGCGTACACCGCGGTAAAGGTCAGGGGCGCGACGATCGCGGGGTGGCCGAGCTCGGCGGCTGGCTTCTCGTCGAAGCTGGCGGCGTCGCTGGACTGCACGGCCTTGGCGTACTCGCGGATCTTCTCGCGGCCGACGACGAAGTAATCCGGGTATTCGTGGACCATTCCGCGGATGTCGGTCTTCAGTGCCACGCGCTTCCCCCACGAACGGACGGAGACCTCGATTTGGCACGCGACGGGACACTCGTAACTCGGCCTTGACGGGGTCTGGGTCAATAACCTTTTAGACGATCCATTGAAGCAAATTCTCCAGCGCAACTCATCTCGAGACGGCGCAGGTCGCGCTGAGCTGCGGTGATGCGGAAGTTCAGCGCAGTCGCAAACCCCGCGGGGTGCGCGAGAAGCCGCTGCCGGTCAAGGCGGCGTGCACCGCGGATTGCCGTCCCTCGGTGCCGGGCTCGAGCACTGGAACGCCGTTGACCTTTTCGACAAGCAGTGACTGCAGCCGCCGTCCCGACACCAATTCCACCAGCGCCGTCGCCGCAGCCTGGTTGGCCTCGGCGTCGTCGGAGTAGGCCAGCAGTGACCGCCCGCCGCGCTCCAGGTACCAGACCAGTTCGCCGTCGACGAGGACAACCAGGGCGCCTGCCTTGCGGCCCGGTCGATGCGTGCCCTCCCCGGGCCACGGCAGCGCCGCACCGTAGGGGTTGGCGGGATCGGCGGCCGCCAGCACCACGGCCTGATAGCTGCGCCGATCGCCGTCCACGTCGTCGAGATAGGTACGGAGGCGGTCGACTGTCGAGGCGACGGCGAACTGCGCGCCGCCGAGGGACTCGACGAAGTATCCGCGCTGACATCGCCCGGTGTCCTCGAACGCACTGAGCACCTTGTAGAGCATCGCGAATCCGCCGGGCAGCCCTTCCGCCGATCCCTTGGTCAGCACCCCGTAGCGGTTCAAGAGCAGCTCGGCCTGAAAGTGCGCCCGGATGGTCGAGTCCGGTTCCGCGGCAGGCAGTGCCGACCAACGTCCGGCGACGGTGGGCTCGGAGGTGCGGGTCTGCGCATGAGCGACGCTGTAGCGACTCAACCTCGGCGGCCGTTGGCGCTGCCGGTGTGTCCCACCTCGCTTGCCTGCGCCGTGAAGCAGGGCGCGCACCGGCGCGAAGGTGTCACCGGTGACCCATCCGGCCCAGATCAACTCCCACAGAGCACTTTTGAACTCCTCGGGGTCCGCGGCGCCCTCGCCACCAAGCTGGCGGAAGAAGTACGCGCCGCCATGTCCGAGGGTCTCGGCGATGGCGCGGTGCGTGTCGGTGAACTCGATCTCGGCAGGCGGTGCCAACGTCAACGGAGCCGAGTCCGCGGAGTGGAAGGCGATCCAGCCGTCGTTCCCGCCGATCTGCCCGGCACCCGACCAGGTGACCTCACCCGCGGCCAGCAGCTCGTCGAGCATCGCGGGTTGGTAGCCGCGCACGCGCTGCCCGAACACCAGTGGTTCGACGGCCGACGCGGGCATGGGCACCCCGGACAGCTGGTCGATCACCGAGGCCAACCCGTCGATGCCGGAGCTCTTTTCGGCACCCACCTGCTGCCACGCCGGAAGGAATTTGGCGTAGGCAGCGGTGCTGACCGGCTCGACCTGCGCGCGAAGCGCAGCCAGTGAACGTCGACGCAGAATCTTGAGAACGTCTGCATCGCACCACTGTTCGCTGTCACCGTCGACGAACTCACCGCGGATCAGCTTGCCGTCGACGGCCATCCGGCCCAACACGTCGGCGGTGACTCGCAGGCCAAGGCCGAAGCGGGCGGCGGCGTCACGGGTGGTGATCGGCCCGTGGGTGCGCGCGTATCGGCCGAGTAGCTCACCGAGCGGGTCGGCTACCGAGGCGGTGAACGTGGCGGGCACCCCGACCGGGACGGCGATGCCGACACCGTCCCGCAGCAGTCCAACGTCCTCGATCGCGACCCACCACGTCTGGCCGGCGAAGGACACCGTCAAAGCCCGCCGTGCCGCCCGTAGACCTTCCAGCCAACCACCGACGTCCGCGGCCGTGGAACGCTGCGCGATCTCGTCCTCGGTCAGCGGACCGAGAAGTCGCAGCAGGTCGGCCACCGCCTCGGCATCCCGCGCGGCGCGGTCGGCGGACAGGTGCTGCAGCTGCGCGATGGTGGACTCGATGACCTGGGGGTCGAGCAGTTCGCGGAGTTCCACCCGGCCGAGCAGTTCGGCCAGCAGCACGCTGTCCAACGACAAAGCGGCTGCCCGACGCTCGGCCAGCGGGCTGTCGCCCTCGTACATGAAGGCGCCGACGTAGCCGAACAAGAGCGAGGCCGCGAACGGCGACGGCGACGCCGTCTCCACCTCGAGGATCCGAATCCGCCGTTGTGCAACCCGACTCATCACATCGCGCAAGGTGGGTACGTCGTACACGTCCTGCAGGCACTCCCGCACCGTCTCCAGCACGATGGGGAAGTCGGGGTATTTGCGGGCCACGTCCAACAATTGCGCAGCACGCTGGCGTTGGTGCCACAGGGGCGAACGCTTGCCGGGATGGCGGCGGGGGAGCAAGAGCGCCCTGGCCGCGCACTCACGGAACCGCGACGCGAACAACGCCGATCCGCCGACCTCGTCGGTGACGATGGGGTCGATCTCGTCGGCTTCGAAGACGAACAGTTCGGCACCGGGCGCGGCGTCGTCGGTGTCTGGCAGGCGCACGATGATGCCGTCGTCGGACGCGGTGGGCTTCTCGTCGATGCCGTAACGCTCCCGTAGTCGGCGGCCGACCGCGAGGGCGAGCGGCCCGTGCACCCGCAATCCCCACGGCGAGTGCAGGATGACCCGCCAGTCACCGAGCTCGTCGCGGAAGCGTTCGACGATGAAGGTGGCGTCGGTGGGCACGGTGCCGGTGGCTTGGCGCTGCTCGTCGAGTAGCTGCCAGAGGTTGTCCGTCGCGAAGTCGTTGAAACCCATTGCGACGCAACGCTCGTCGAACTTCGTTCGGTCGAGGCGGGACAGCTCGCCGGTGAACTTGCCGATCGCCTCACCCAGCTCGGCGGGTCGCCCGACGCCGTCGCCGCGCCAGAACGGCAGGCGGGCGGGCTGTCCCGGCGCGGGGAGGACGAGTACCCGGTCGTGGGTGATCTCGGTGATGCGCCAACTGGTCGCGCCCAAGGAGATCACGTCGCCAGGCCGGGACTCGTACACCATTTCCTCGTCGAGTTCGCCGACCCGAGAAGGCTTGTCGGTATCCGCCGAGGACGCCAGGTACACGGTGAACAGGCCGCGGTCTGGGATGGCGCCGCCGGAGGTCACCGCCAGCCGCTGGGCACCGGGCCGGGCGGTCAGCGTTCCCGCGTCACGGTCGTACACCAGCCGCGGACGGAGTTCGGCGAACTCCGTCGACGGATACTTGCCGCTCAGCAGGTCCAGCGTCGCCTCGAACGCGCTGCGCGGCAGCGTCGCGAACGGCGCGGCCCGGCGGACGGCGTCGAACCACCGGTCGGCGTCCAAGGGCTCCAGGGCGGACGCGGCGACGGTGTGCTGGGCGAGTACGTCGAGCGGGTTGGTGGGCACCCGCATGGTCTCGATTTCACCGGCGAGCATGCGCTGGACGGTGACTGCGCAGTCGATGAGGTCGGTGCGGTGCTTCGGAAACAGCACGCCGCGCGAGGTCTCGCCGACCTGGTGGCCGGCGCGACCCACGCGTTGCAGGCCGCTGGCCACCGACGGCGGGGCCTCCACCTGGATGACCAGATCCACGGAGCCCATGTCGATGCCGAGTTCCAGGCTCGACGTTGCGACGACGGCCTTGAGTCGCCCCGTCTTGAGGTCCTCCTCGACGAGGGCGCGCTGCTCCTTGCTGACCGAGCCGTGGTGCGCCTTCGCCAGCACGGGCTCCGCACCATGGGTCTGACCGCTGCCCATGATGTGGGCGGGGGAGCCGCCACCGACCCTGGGGTTGGGTCCGTCGTCGAGCGCTACGTCGATTCGTTCGGCGTGAATCTCGTTGATTCGGGCGGTCAGTCGCTCTGCGAGTCGCCGCGAGTTGGTGAACACGATGGTCGAGGAGTGCGCCTCGATCAGGTCGACGACCTTGCCCTCGACGTCGGGCCAGATCGAGTTCTCGACGAGGTTGGCCATGTCGGGCACCGGCACCTGGACCGACAGGTCGAACGTCTTGCCCGACGGCGGCGCGACGATGGTGGTCGGCGCGGCGCCTGCGAGGAAACGGGCGACCTCCTCGGGGGGCCGGACCGTCGCCGAAAGGCCGATCCGCTGCGCGGGCGCGGCGAGCAGTTGATCGAGGCGCTCGAGTGAGAGCGCGAGATGCGCGCCGCGCTTCGTGGCGGCCACCGCATGTACCTCGTCGACGATCACGGTCTGCACGTCGGCGAGGGTCTCCCTGGCAGCCGACGTCAGCATCAGGAACAGCGACTCCGGCGTGGTGATCAGGATGTCCGGTGGTTTGGTGATCAGCTCGCGTCGGCGGGCGGGCGGGGTGTCACCCGAGCGGACGCCGACGGTGATGTTCGGCACCGGCTGGCCGAGCCGCTCGGCGACGCGGGTGATGCCGGTCAGCGGGGTGCTGAGGTTGCGCTCCACGTCGACGGCGAGCGCCTTGAGCGGCGAGATGTAGAGGACGCGGGTGCCCGTTCCTGCGGGTCGCGGTTCGGCGGCCAGCTGGTCGATCGCCCACAGAAAGGCGGCCAGCGTCTTGCCCGAGCCGGTCGGCGCGATGACGAGGGTGTTCTTCCCCCCGGCGATGGCCGACCACGCCTGGGCCTGCGCGGGCGTCGGGGCGGCGAAGGTGCCCTCGAACCACTCGCGCGTGAGCGCACTGAAGCGCTCCAGCGGGTCGACGGTCTTGCGGGCCATGTCGCCATAGTGCCCGCACCCTCCGACAACCCAGCTTTTCGGGCGCGCCGAATTCGCTCACGGCCGATCCGAGCGACGTGGATCCGGCCTCCGGCTCCGCCCGGGAGGGTGACCCGATGATCACGCCGCCGCCCAACTGAGCGACGATCGTTGGTTTCCGCCGCCGCGAGGGCCTCGGTCAGTCGACGCCGGGGACCGCGGGCATACCGGGCATCCGAGCGACGGCATCTAGCAGTGCATGCGCGCACGAACCAGCGACGCGGCCTGCGTCGATCGTGGGGTCCATCACCCTCTGTCGGCACATCTCGAAGGTGAATGCCAGCCAGCCGTAGACCAGGACGCGCAGGTCGCGTTCGACCTCGGAGTCCAGCGGCTCGCCGAGGACGTCGGTGATGCGGACGATGATGCGATTGGCCTGGCGGTCGTTGTCGACGACGTCGATGCCGCGCAGCACCGGATCGGTGCGACCCATCCCCATGTAGGCCGCCCATGCGCCGTGGGGATGGGCCTCGTCGTACTCCAGGTAGGCGAGTACGCCCGCACGCAGCTGCTCGTACAGCGTCAGGTCAGGCTCCGGGAGCGTGTTGGTGGCCTCGAAGAGGCGCTCGCCCTCGGCCTTGACGACCGCGGCGAAGAAGGCCCGCTTGTCCGGGAAGTAGTGGTACATGAGAGCTCGCGATACCCCGGCCCGCTCGGCGATCTCGTCGATTCGAACCTCGTCGTAGGGCCGTTGCCCGAACACTTCGGCGCCAAGGGTCAGCAGCTCGGTGCGGCGATCCTCGGGCGACAACCGGCGTCGGGCCGATGAGCCGCCGGCGCGAAGCTCGCTGGAGGCCGATGAACCGCGTGCGCGGAGGGGACGTGAGTCAGCCACCCCTCGATGCTACTTGGCACATGTACAACAGTCGGGGAGGACGGGCAGCATGTCGTTCCTGGTCGACGCGTCACCCGACGTCTCACGCTCCGTGTCCAATCTAATCGGGGGCACCAGTGAATTTGCTATCGGACAACCCTTTTGAGACGCCGGGTGCCGTTCAGTCGAGCGACAGGATTCTTGCGACATGCGACACTTCTGCCCCTATTGGGATGGGCGCGTGCCGCCTACCGTTGACGATCATGACGAAACCAATCACCCTGACCGATGAGCTGGACGCCTTGACCGAATTCTGGTCGCAGCGCGTCGTTGCTGAGGCCAACGGCAACCTGTTCAAGGTGGCAAAGGGCGTTGGATCGACGCGTTGGCATTCTCACGACGATCAGGATGAGGTGTTCCTGCTCGTCGAGGGCGCGCTGACGGTTCAGTTGCGCGACCGCGATGTCGAATTGCGCCCCGGTGACCTGTTCGTGGTGCCGCGCGGGGTGGAGCACTGCCCCGTGGCTGAGGGCGAAGCCAGATTTCTGATCGTCGGACCGTCCGTGACGTCCAACGCCGCGGGCGGCAAACCGGAGTGGAGCCACACCTCGGAGACAACCGGTGGCGCTGCCCAATCGGCCCGATCACAGAGCTGACGCCGTCGTCTGAAGGGGCCCCTGCATCTCGCTTCGACGCGGGGCTCACTAGCGAGCACCGACTCTCGACGCATGTCCACATCGTGCGATGTCGGCCGCAGTCGAGTGCACTCCCGAGCGCTTCGCGGATCACTCGTCGTTCGAAGTCGGATCGAGAAGCGCTTGAACTAGGGGAGTGACGAGCTTCAAGACGTCCTCCACGTCGGCGTCGACGAGGTCGGGCATCCGAAGGATGTAGCGCTGACTCGCGATGCCCATGAGCATCGCGCCCGCCAGGGCGGCACGCAGTCGCGCGTCGGGGGCGTCGATCCCCGCGGCCATCGGATCGACCGCTTGCGCGGTGATGTGGGTACGCAGCAGTTGCGCAGCGTCTTCACTGGTCATACTGGTGCGCAGCAGGACGGCCATCGGACTGTTCGGATCAGCTGCCCACGCCGCAAGCATGCCGCGAACGCGGTTCTCGGTGGTCTCCGTCGCATCGTCAGTCGTCAACTCGGCGTTGGGGATGTCCCAGTGCACCGCTTCCTGAAACAGCGCCTGTTTGGTGCCGAAGTACTGGATGACCGACGACTTGTCCACGCCGGCCGTCGCCGCGATGCCGCGGATGGTGGCGCGCTCGTAGCCGACATCCGCGAACACGCCGCGGGCGGATTCCAGAATCCTGCGACGGGTGCGTACTCCCTTGCGTTCGCCTTCCGGGTCCGCTCGTTCGGCACTGCCCATCCAAAACCCTCTCGATCGACGGTTCGATGATGCCACCCCGGCACAAAAGTAGACAAGCGTTGAGAAAAAGGGCACATTGGTGGCGAGACCTCACTCCGGAAGGACTGCGCAAGTGACAGATGTGCTCGATGCCTCGTTCGACCCCGACGTCGTCCCCGACGTCGTCCCCGAGGTCGATGCCGACGATGGCGGCCCGTGGGCGAGGACGTCGCTCCTCCTCCTGCACGGCAGGGGTGCGAAATCCGCTGCAGTGCGGGTCATCCCGCCGTTCGAGTTGAAGAGGACCTGAGTTCATGAAGACCGTGGTCTTCGGCGCAAACGGGCCCACCGGCCGACTACTCACCCGACGCCTGCTGGATGTCGGCCACACCGTGGTCGCGGCGACCAGGCGACCGTCGGCGTTTCCGATCACCGACCCCGGCCTGACCGTCGCCGAGGTCGACGTCTTCGAAGCGCAGGCGGTCGCGGGCATCACCGAGGGGGCTGATGCCGTGCTCTCGACCCTGGGCGTGCCGTACACGCGCCAGCACGTCGACACGTACTCCACCGGCACCGCCAATATCGTTGCGGCGATGCGTCGGTTCGGGGTGCGGCGCCTCATCACGGTGAGTTCTTCTGCGGTGCAGCATTACCGCGATCGGCGTAACGCCTCGCTGCTGCTACGCATCTCGGAGCCGATCATCAGCAACACCATCGGCAAGACCGTCTACGACGACTTGCGCCGGATGGAGACCATCGTCGAGGACAGCGGTCTCGATTGGACGATCGTGCGACCGTCGATCCTCTTCGACGCCAACCACGTCACCGACTACGTCGCGGGGGTCGTGCCGCCGGTCGGGGGATTCACCGCCCGCATCGACCTCGCCCACTACCTGGTGGAGCTTCTCGACGACCCGGCCGGCATCGGCACCGTCCCCATCGTCTCAACGACCGAAGGAGCGCCGACCATGTGGGCGAACATGAAGCAGCAGTCGGCGCGACCGGCGAGTTCGTGACCGCCACACCGCCGTTCCGACACGACATCATCCCGGACCGACCTGAAAGTGTTCGGCGTCGAACCCGTCGTGGATCGTCACGAGTGAAACGAGGCGGCGACGGGCATTCGTCGGATGGCAGTGACGGGAAGGAAGTGACGGGAAGGACCCAAAGCAATGTTGCTCAACGGAATCAATCACCTCGCGCTGATATCCAACGACATCGAGGCGTTGCGGGCCTTCTACGCCGAGGTGTTCGATGCCGAGGTCGGGCCAACCGAACCGCACGGTGAGAGAGGCGACGAGACCATGACGACCGTCCGGATCGGTCCGCACACCGAACTCAACGTGTTCACCATCGACGGCAACCCCGAGCCCGACCGGCAGACGCCGATGTGGGGGCGCGGGCGGCTCGATCACTTCGGCCTGCAGGCGGCCTCGGCAGAGAGTTTCGAGGCGATCCGTGAGCGTCTCGTCGAGCGCGGTGCCAGTGACGGTCAGGTCAACGACTTCGGCGCAGTGCGCAGCCTCTTCTTTCGCGACCCCGACGGCCTGGAAGGCGAAGTCCTCGTCGCGAAATAGTCCATCCATTGAATCTCGCAGGAAGACAACCGATGTCAGACCCAATGCCACCCTGGTGGCTCAGGCCGATGAACAAGCTGACGATGGCCGTCCAGAAGCTCGGTATCCCAACGGGACCGGTTCGCGTGTTGACGGTTCCGGGTCGCAAATCCGGCCAGCCACGTCCAACGCCGGTGACCCCGTTCGAACTCAACGGCATCCTCTATACCGTCGCCGGATACCCCAAGGCGGATTGGGCGCTGAACGCGCGCGCCGCGGGTGTCGGCACGCTGACCCGCGGACGCACCGCACGCCGCGTCACGATCGTCGAGCTCGAGGCGGACGAGGCCCGGCCGGTGCTGCGGAGATTCCCGACCGACGTGCCGCGAGGGGTAGGCTTCTACAAACGCTCCGGTCTCGTAAAGGACGGAACCCCTGAGGAATTCGAGGCGCTGGCGGGCAGATGCCCGGTCTTTCGACTCGACGCTGACCCACGCGACGATGGCTAGGTTGCGAACGACGGCAGAAACCTGCAACGGCGGTTGGTGTGATGTCGGGGCAGTCCTCGTTGTCGAGACGCGGAGGTTGTACGCGCCACCGAGGAAGCTCACCGACACAGCATCATTCGGGTGGGACCGCCGGAGGTCCGATTAGTCGTCAGATGGACAGTCCCGACTTGGTGTAGGCGATGACCGAGTCGATCTCACGCCGTAGGAGCAGGCCCGCGTCGATGTGCATGTGCCGAAACTGGCCGATCACCTCGAGGCTGACCACGCCGTGCATCCGTGTCCACGTCGTTGTGGCCGCCATCAGCGCCGTGGCGGAGATGCCGACCGCATCCGCGACCGCCTGCGTGTGGAACTGCTCGCCAAGCGCCCCGAGCGTCGGCGACGGCGCATCTGGAAGTAGTTCGGCCGCGATGGCAGCAAGAACGTACAGCGTCCGATTGGCTGCCACCAGGGTGTCCATCGGAGCCTCGTAACCGGCAACCGGTGTGCCGAACAACAGTAGATAGCGCTGTGGTTCGACCAGGGCCCACGCGCGCAGCTCGGCTGCCACCGAATGCAGGCGCTGTGAGGCGGGAAGCGCGGCGCCGCTGCGCGCGGTCCGCTCCATCGTGTCCGCCAGGTCTGCGTAGCCATCACGGATCAGCGCTGTCAGCAGCACATCACGGTTGGCGAAGTATCGGTACAACGCGGGGCCGGTCATACCCATCTGTTTCGCGATCGCCGCGATGGAGAGCCCGGCGGGCCCAGACTCGGCGATCTGGCGCATGGCGAGGTGTTTGATCTCGTCGATCGCCTCTCTGCGCAGCCGCTCCCGTCTGGTACCCGTCGGATGTGCCATTGGTCTCCTTCGTCGTGATGCCTCGCATCTTAGGGTGACGGGGCCAAACGTTGTTGCAGGTATTCACGCCGTTGGCCGGTTCAAAGATCCAGCGACGCCTGAGGAACATCGTGTTAGTCTAGTAACGACATATAACAATGTTAGAGACTAGTACGGGAGTGGACATGTCGGATCTGGCAGTGGTCTTCGGTGCCGGCAGTGGACTGGGCGCCGAGATCGCCCGGCAGTACGTTCAGCAGGGCAGACCGGTCCGTGGCGTAACTCGGACCGGCAAGGGCATCCCCGCCGGGGTCGACAGCCACCTGGCGGATTTGATGGACCGTCAAGCGGCGATTGACTCGTGTCGCGGAGCCTCGACCATCCACTTGGCGGCCAACGTTGCGTACCCGGACTGGCTTTCGGCGTTTCCCACGATGGTCGCCAACGGCATCGCCGCCGCCGAGGCGTCCAATGCGAAATTGGTCTTCACCGACAACCTCTATGCCTACGGCCCCGTCGATGGGCCCGTCGACGAGGGGACCGTCGAACGGCCGCAGGGACCAAAGGAGAAGCTGCGTGCCGAACTCGGGCATACGTTGCTCGACGCCCACGCACATGGCCGAGCGCGCGTGACCATTGGTCGCGTGAGCGACTACTACGGTCCCGACGCTCGAATGTCGCTTCCCGACGAACTCATCATCGAACCCCTGGCCCGCGGCAGGAACCCCATGTGGTTCGCGCCGTTGGGCATGCCGCACACGTTCGCCTACTCGATCGACACCGCCAAGGCGTTGGTCATCCTGGGCGACGACCCGCGCGCCGACGGCAGGATCTTCCACACTCCGGCCGCCGAGACGTTGTCGGTCTCGGAGTTCATCAAGCTGGCCGGGGCAGTAAGTGGGCGAGTCCGTCGACCGATTCGGTTGCCTGCCACGATGATTCGAGTCATGGCCTTGTTCGACCGAAGGCTTCGCGGATACGGGGAACTGGACCATCAGCGGACGAGTCCCTGGGTCATCGACCACTCGGCGTTTGACCACACCTTCGGGGTACTCCCAGTGACCAGCCACGAGGCGGCCATCAAACACACCATCGAGTGGTATCGACAAACCAAGCGGTGACGGCACCCACACCGAGCGTCTGCGAACCCCGACACGACGTGGTGGGCGCGGTACATCGCCCGACGTCAACGCCCGCGACACGCTACGAACTGCTTCTGGTCACCGGCGGAACCTACGGAAGCGGCAGCTGCAGAACGTGATTCGGCTGCGTGCGAATCCAACCGTAACGCTGCACGATCGTCGCTGGACGAGCACCCGTTCCCCACGTGGATTCACCTGTTTAGTGCAGCCGAATCATCCCCATTAGTGTCGGATGCAACCAACTAGAGAGGGACAGCTGCATGACGATCGTGCTGGTTCACGGCGTGCCCGAAACGGCAGCCCTGTGGGCACCGTTGATCGCTGGTCTCCAAGCGGCCGGCGTGCAAGAAGACATCGAATGCCTGTCACCACCCGGTTTTGGCGCACCAGTTCCACCCCACTTCGAGGCAACCATCGAGGGATACCGCCGTTGGCTGGTCGCCGAGCTGGAACGCTTTGACGCACCGGTGCACGCAGTGGGGCACGACTGGGGTGGTGTGCACGTCGTCGCCGTCGCCATGACGCGCCCCGCGCTGCTGCGTAGCTGGGCCAGCGACGCACTCGGCGTGTTGGAGCCCGGCTACGTATGGCACGACCTGGTGCGCACGTGGCAGACGGCGGGCGCCGGTGAGAAGCAGCTGGCCGACCTCCTGGATGGAACGAACGATGACCGTGCAGCGCGGATGGCGGCGTTCGGTGTGGACCGCAGCGTCGCCGCCGCGATGGCGCCGCAGCAGGACGCGACGATGCAGCGCTGCATCTTGAATCTGAGCCGTTCAGCCATCCAGCCCGCGATGGCCGACTTGGGCCGCGCGTTGCCGCGGGCAGCCGCGCGCCCCGGACTCGCAATCCTGGCAAGCGAGGACCGCAACGGCGGCGACGATCGACTTCGCCATTCTGCGGCTGCCCGCGCCGGCGCGAAAGTCGCGCCGCTCGAAGGACGCGGGCACTGGTGGATGACGGAGGAACCCGAGCTCGGGGCTCGCACCCTCGCCGAATTCTGGTCTGGGCTGTGAGCGGAGCTTCGAGACGAAGCCGAGGGGCTCAGCTTCTTGGGTTCGGGCCCAGTCGCACCGGATGGATCCCAGAGTGTTGCGCCGAGGCAATCATGCGTTCGGCGAGTTCACGATCGGCCCGGGTGCGCGCGGGGTCGACAGCGGTGGTGCTCCACACCTGGACGCCACCGACCACGACCCGACTCAGATTGCGGAGTCCGCACCCCAGCACGTAGGTGGCGATCGGATCCCAGATCGGTCCGGTGTGCGGTGAGGTCGGGTCGACTACCAGGAGGTCCGCGAACTTGCCGACCTCGAGTGAACCGACGCGGTCGGCCACCCCGATCGCCTTGGCAGAGCCAAGGGTGTGCGCCGAGAGCACGTCTGCAGGCGCCAGAATCGACGGATCGCTGTGCAATGCGCGCTGGAGGAACAGGCCGGTCCGCATGTTCTCGAACGGGTCGGACACGTCCGTGCAGGACTGGTCGTCGACACCCATGCCGACGGTTACCGTGTCGCGCAGAAGGCGGGGGATGTCGGCGATGCCAGAACCGAGCCGGCCGTTGGACATCGGCTGCCACACCACTGCGGTGCCGGTCTCACGGACCCGCGCCACCATCTCGTCGGTCGGGTGGACGAAGTGACCGAAGGCGAAGGTCGGACCCAACACTCCTGCGGCGTCATACCATTCGAATTTCGACTGTTGGACGTCGATCTGCTCGGCGGTCTCGACGAAGTGCGCCTGATTGGTGATCCCGTAGCGTTCCATCAGTGCCCGCTCGCGTTCGGCGGTCGCGGGGGACGACGACCACTGCACGGCGCCATACACGGACCCGCCAAGATTCCGGTCGGTCGGCACCGTTGCGAGATGCTGCATCACCGCGTCGAAGGCGGCGTGGCCTTCGTCCTCGCCGACCTGTTCGTCGTCGAGTCGCACGCTGGTCACGAATCGGATACCGGACGCGGCGAGGCCGTCGACCTGGCGGGTGACGAAATCGGCGGGATGTACCCGGGCCGGCTTGAGCACGGACGCTTCGTAGTCGAACACGGAGATCACCCGAGACTGGGTGAAGTTGTACACCGAGGTGATCCCGCACGAGAGGTGATCCAGGCCTCCGGCGAGCGACATCCAATACAGGTCTTCGGCTTCGGCGCCGAGCAGCATCTGGCCGTTGAGCGATACCCATTCGTAGAGCGGGCTGCTCGCCGCGACCCCCCGCATGCCGCCGGTATAGATGTGGCTGTGCGCGGAGACGAAACCGGGTGCCAGGAAGGACCCGCCGAGGTCGTGTCGCGGGCCGGGCGCATCCGCAGGCGGGGTGCCTTCGCCCAGTCCGGATATCCGGCCGTGATCGTCGACCGACAGCCAACCCCAGAACCACGGCCTGTCACCCGCCACCGGTAGAACGAGGGCGTTGTGGAACGTTCCGGCGGTCATCCTGGCAGCACCTCCGAGGTCCAGAAGCCATCGTCCAGACGAAACCGGGTCCGCTGCGACGGTCCCTCGGGATCGCCTCGCCAGAACGTGATCTCGTGCAGTTCGACAGCAAAACCCGTCCAGGTCGACGGTGGCGCCAGTTGGGGATTCGCCGAGTCGAACTCCGCCCATCGCCTGCGGCGCTCATCGGCCGAGAGGGCCGCCGTCCCGGCGTCGTTGAGCCACGCCAGCAGCTGCAGATAGCGGGTCCGCCGCGAATACGTGCGGAGCAGTTGATCATCGGCTGCCAACCGCACGTCGCCGTGCGCGACCACCTGCCGTCCGACCGCCGGCCATGCCAGCGCGACGGCCGCGCATGGTCGTTCGGTCAACTCCGCCACCTTCGACGATCGGCTGTCGGTGTGGAAGTAGACGGCGGTGTCATCGACCTCGCTGAGCAGCACGTGTCGCACCCTCGGATAGTCGTCTCGTCCGCAGGTGGCCAAGGCCATCAGGGCTGGCGGGCCGTCTGGCGACGGAAGCCACCGCCGTAACAGGACGATCGGATCGATCGAGCGGTATTCCTCGACGGCACAATCGGTTCCGAAGTCCGTGCCGCTGGTGATCAACGGCGGACCCGACCGGGGTCGAACGTGGAGATCTCGGCGAGTGCCGCGACCAGTGCGTCGACGCGCTCGTCGAAGAGCTTCGCGCCGATATCGGCATCTGCCCCGGTGGGGTCGCCGATGACCCCGGACTCGGCGAAATCGGTGGAGAGCCAACCGAACTTGACCGGTTTGGTGAACCCGATGTGGGTGGCGTCGGCGACCGCATCGGCGACGGCGGGCACGGCCCTGTCCATGTGCACCAGGTCGGGACGCAGATGAAGCATCATCGACGTCTCCGCCCAACCGGCGTGGATGCCGAGGCCGCGTTCGGTCGGGCCCGCCTGCGCAGGACCGGAGGCGAAGAACGTCTGCAGATCGAAGCGACGCCGAATTTCGCGCGCGGCGACCTCGATCAAGGCGGAGTTACCACCGTGGGCGTTGAGGAACAGCAGGCGACGGGCCGGTGTCTGTGCGATCGACGCGCCGATGTCGACGAGGGTGTCGAACAGCGTGGAGGCACGCAGCCAGATCGTGCCGAGGAGCCGGGCGTGCTCATCCGACTTGGTATATCCGAGTGCGGGAAGGAGCCAGACGTCGTGGCCGGCGGCGGCCCCGCGTTGCACGACGGCGGCTGAGACCGCCTCCGCCACGATGAGATCGGTGGCCAACGGCAGATGCGGCCCGTGCGGCTCGATCGCGCCCGTCGGCACCACCAGTACGGAGTCCCGCGACAGAACATTTGCGATCTGCTCGGTGGTGAGTTCGGCGTAGCGCCTGTTCGTCGGCATGCCCGTCACATCCACCTCCCCGGATTCAGCAGCCCCTTCGGGTCGGTGGTGGCGGCCAGCGCCCGTACCCGCTCGGCGTCGAGGTCGACGTACCACTGGTGCGGGGAGTGCACGCCCACGCCGAGTTCCTCGAGCGCGCGGACGCCGGCGATGACCTGCTCGGGGCTGCGGTAGATCCCGTTGAGCATCCCGAACATCATCCCGTGTCCGACTTCGAGGTGAAGCATGCCGCCTTCGTAGACCTGCTCGACCTCGTCGAGGCGGGTGACCAGTGCGTTGCCGCGGACCTCCATGTGAAACCACCTGTCCGGCTGCGCCTTCTGCAGCCACCACGTCGGGTGGTTGTAGGAGAGGGTGGACATCTTGACCGTCTCGGCGATCCCGTCGCGCACCGCCTCGATGCGGCCACCGCCGTCGACAAGCAGGTCGGTCGCCGCGTCGACCGCACGGGCGTCGACGATCCCCCTTACGCTTGCGCGACCGTGGACGAGCGCAGGGTCCTCAGGTAGTGCGTCGACGATCATCGGTCCGTCTGCGGACAGCAGCCGCGGTTTCGGCTCGACGGCCGACACGCGTAGCGCAGCTTCGAACGCATCGCGCTGCGAGTCGAAACTCGCGTAGAGGCAACGCCATTGCTGCAGCGGCTCCACCCGGACCGAGGCGCTGACGATGATCCCAGCCACTCCGTACGTGTGCACGAACGGCTGGGCCTCCTGGCCTTCGAGATGCACGACCTCCGCGTCCTCAGTCCCGTACACCACATCCAAGGCCTCGACGAAACCCTCGTGGTTGCGGCCGTGCACGATCGTCCCGGTGCCAGCCGAACCACCGCCAAGGAATCCGCCCAAGGTGGACTGCACCGTCGACGGATACATCCAGAGCTGGCTGCCGCGTCCCCATGCGGCTTGTTCGAGGTTGACCATTCGGGCGCCGGCCTGCGCAGTCACCGAACGATCTGTGATGGCGTTGATTTCGGTCAGTGACGTCATGTCGAGCACCAGACCGCCGAACCGCGGGATCACCTGCCCGTAGTTACCGGTGCCCTTCCCGCGGGTGGTGATCGGGACACCGCGGGCGATCGCGGCTCGGACGATGGCCGGAACGACGTCGACCGTCCGCGGATAGCAGACCAGGTCGGGCGTGCCAAGATCCTGCGCAGACAGGATCGGGCTCATC
The DNA here is from genome assembly GCF_040509115.1 of Mycobacterium sp. Lineage (GTDB taxonomy): Bacteria > Actinomycetota > Actinomycetes > Mycobacteriales > Mycobacteriaceae > Mycobacterium. The sequence goes on from NZ_JBEVLO010000073.1 coordinate 17,539, forward strand.
GTCGACCCGTCGCGGCCGGCGCGTTGCAGGGCACGGGGCAGCGTGCTGATGCCGCGCGGGCCGACGACGGCGAGCAGGTCGTCGGCGAGCGCCTCCACGTCGTCGGACCCGAAATCGGGCCGTCCCTCGCTGGTTCCGACCGCGACGACGGGGGCTGTCATGCGGGCAGACTCAACGAGGTGTCGATGAATCGGTTGGTGGCCACCGCCTCGGGCGTCAGGCCATCGGCGGGGGGCGTGCCCTGCTCGATGAAGATCGGCTTGGTCAGCGTCATGATGCGTTCCACCCGAGCAGGGTCGAAGTTGCCGATGGCGCCATCGGATCCGTTGCCGACCAACTTCAAGTCCTTCATGGTCTTGACGGCATAGTCGGCGTTGGCTTGGGAATAGACCCAACCGGTGTTGAACTGCTCGACCGCGTCGAGGATGACCTTGGTGGCTGCGTCCGGCGACGCGAGATAGTCGATGGCGCCGCGCTGCAGCACCGGCACCAGCTTCGCGAGGCAGGCGGCGTTCTTCTCCAGGTCGCCGGACCGCACCGACATCGCCGACTTGTAGCTGGGGAAGCCGACGTCGTGGATGAGCTGATACTTGATCGGCTTCTTCCAGCCCTCGACTTCGTCCTGATAGAGCTGCGGCTCCGAACTGGCGAAGCCCTGCTGGGCTGCCTTTCCGCCGTCGGCGACGAAGTTGGCCGGTGTCCCGTCGTAGCTGCCGTCGACCTGGTCCGGGGAGAGGATCCCCGAGCCGGTCAGATAGCTCATGTAGGCCGAGCCTTCGAAGTAGAGCACGCGCGCGTTGACGGGCTTGAGGTCCCCGATGCCCTTTACCTGAGGGTAGGTGGCGGGGTCCCACATGATCATCTGTGGGCTGATGTCGAGCGGCGCCATCACGGCCGTGGTCGGATTGGACTTCGAGTTCTGGATTGCCTGGTCGGTGTCGACGTAGCCGAGCAAGATCTCGGGGTCGGAGTACATCTGCGACGTCACGGTCTGGAAGCCGATCGCTGGTCCGCCAGCGCGGATTTCGATGTCGACGCCGGTGTACTTGCCACGGTCGAACAACGGGCCCACCGCGCGCTTGTTTTCTGCGTTGATCTTTGCGTCGGGGCCGAGCAGCTGGAACAGGTGGCCGTGCTCGGCCTCGGGGTTCCAGTCGGTCTGGACGACGATCTTGGCGGGACAGCTCTCCTTGAGGTTCACGGGCCCGATTTCCCCCGAGAACCCGGAGGCTTGCTCCTCACTGGAGCTGCAGGCCGCGGTCATTGCGAGAGTCGCAGCCAGTGCCGTGATCCCGGCGCTCTTGGACAGGCGACGCCAGTGGTGGTTGTTCATGGTTTCCCTTCAGCCATAGCGGAATTAGTGGATCAGGAGGGCTGATACCAGCGGCCGACGACCCGGTTGCCGAGCCAGCCGAAGAACCAGAAGACGGCCACGCCCAGCAGGGAGGCCAGAATGATCGAGGCGAACAATTCTGGTGATTGCAGCCGTGATCGGTAGTTGTCGATCAGGATTCCGATACCGGGATTGCCCTGCTTGAAGAAGAAGTCACCGACGATGGCGCCGACGACCGCCAGGCCGGCGGAGATGCGCAGCCCGGCGAAGATGGCGGGCATCGCGGCGGGGAACTCCAGCTTGCGCAGCACGGTGAGCCGGCTCGGGTGGTGCAGGGCGAAGAGGTCGCGCATCTGTCGATCGACGGATCGGAACCCGAACAGGGTGTTGGACACGATCGGAAACAGGGCAATCAGCACGCAGACGAAAATCCGCGCGGTGAAACCGAATCCGAACCAAAACCCTACCAACGGCACCAGCGCCAGAATCGGGATGCACTGCAGCACGACGGCGTACGGGAAGAGGGCGTTCTCCACGATGGTGGATTGCGACATGAGGACGGCCCAGACAATGCCGATGACCGCAGCGAGGGCGAGGCCGGTCAGCGCGACGCTCGCTGTCCTGCCCAGGGCCTCCCACATGTCCGGCGCAGCGTCTCCAAACACGCCGTCGATGATCACCAGGTGTGGCGGCGGCATGAGGAAACGGCGACCGGGGTCGAGGAACGCGTAGCTGACCAGATACCAGAGTCCCATGACGAGAAGCAGGATCACGATGGGTGCAACGACGCCGACGATCTTGCGAGACGTCATGCGGGGCTTGGCGGGTAGGGTCCCGGACGTCTCGGCGGTCGGCGTGGGGGCGGTGGTGGTCACGAATGGGCCTCCCTCAGTGAACGCGAGATGCGGCCGGCGATTTCGCCGAACTCCGGCTCGAAGCGCAGGTCCGGAGGGCGGGGATACGGGAACGGAACCTCGATCTCGTCGACGATGGTGCCGGGGCGTCCGGACATCACCAACACTCTGCTGGACAGGAAGGTCGCCTCGGATACGGAGTGGGTGATGAACAGTCCGGCGAAGGCCTTGACGGCGAACAACTCGTTGAGTTCGACACCCAACCGTTCGCGGGTGATCTCGTCGAGCGCGGCGAACGGTTCGTCGAAGAGGAACAGGTCGGGGTCCAGCGTCAGCGACCGGGCCAGCGACACGCGCATGCGCATCCCGCCGGAGAGCATGTGCGGCAGGTGCTTCTCGAATCCGTTGAGTCCCACCGTCGACAGCGCCGCCGCGACCCGCTCCTTGCGCTCGACGGGCGTGACGCCGTCGAGCTCCCCGAAGAGCGCCACGTTGTCCTCGACGGAGCGCCACGGCAGCAGGGTGGCGTCCTGAAAGACGTATCCGATGCGTTCTGCGCCGCATTGCATGTAGCCGCCGGTGACCTTCTCGAGTCCGGCGGCCAGCCGTAGCAGCGTCGACTTACCGCATCCGGATGGCCCGACGACGCTGACGAATTCGCCTTCGCGGACCGTGAAGCTGACGTCATGGAGCGCGTGGGTGCCGTCCGGGTAGGTAAGGTCGGCGTGCTCGAAGCCGACGAGCTGGCCCCCGAGCGTCGACGTGGTCTTGGGATTTGGCGAAGTCATGATGCCTCCACGGCGCAGAGCGAGGGTGACGGGTGGAAAACGGGTGAGGGCACGGCAGTCCAGCTGGTGGTCTCGGTACGTGCGACGGGCGCTCCGTTGACGATCACTACCCGATCTGCCGGGGCGGTGGCGATGACCTCGATGAGGTCGGACCCGCGCACGGCGAGGAAGTCGGCCCTGGCCCCGACCCGTGCGCCTGCGGGTTCGATGCCCAGCGCTGCTCGCGCGGAGTCTGTAACGAGATCAACTGCAGCAGTCGGCGTTTGATGCGCCGCGGTGACGAGGAGCGACGCGGTCTCCAGCGGGTCGGCGCGCCCGACTGGGTTGAAGGGATCGCGAATGTTGTCGGCGCCGGCGGCCACCAGCACGCCGGCATCGCGCAGGGCGTCGATGGCGGTAATGCCGCGGCGCCCGGCGGAGGGACCGTGCCTGCCCTGCAGGTACAGATTGGTGATGGGTAGCGCGATCACCGAGACCGAGGCGCGGGCCAGCGACTCGGCGACTCGCAGGAGGTCTTCGGGTGGCAACGTCGACAGCCTGCTGCAGTGTCCCGCCCGGCGGATGCGGTCAGCAGGCCAGTCGGCGACGCGGTCGGCGTAGGCCTCGATGGTGAGGTGATCGCCATCGAGGAATTCGTCGATGTGCAGATCGGCTCCGACGCCGTACTTTTCGGCCACGTCGAGCAGCGTGGCCAGTTCCGCGAGGGGGTCATCGGCGATGTGTGGGGCGCCACCTACGAGGTCGGCTCCGGCGTCGAGCGCTGCTTCGAGCCGCGCCGTGGGAGTGTTCGGAGGCGCGAGCGCGGCGATCTGGATCGTCATCACTTCACGCAGGTGGTCGCGGACGTCGGCGAGGGCATGGATGGCGCGCAGCGGATCGCCGTTGGAGAGCACGTCGACATGGGTGGCGACGGCGGTGATCCCATTGCGCAACATCGCTTCCGCGGCGGCGAGGCCGCGGCGCCGGAACGACTCCTCGTCGAGCCGGGTGCTGCCCGCACGCCACGAGGTGATTGCTTCGGTCAGGTCACCAAGGGGCGGTTTGAGAACCGCCGCAGACAGCGCTTTGTCCAGGTGGGCGTGCGGCTCGGCGGCCGCCGTGGTCAGAACGAATCCTCGGAGATCGAGCCAGTCGTCGGCTTCGCGGTCCCGTGCGTGCGCACGGATGTCGCACACTCGCGTCACGCCATCGGCATCCGCAGACAGCTCGATGTCGACGGTTGATCCGTCGGGTAGCGAGCCCGTGATACCTCTCGCAGGTTGTAGCGGTGCCTGCATGGGTGAACTCCATGGTGGTCGGTTGCGTGCGCTTCGTTGCGCCTGAAGTGGTTCCGTCGTGGCTGGGATCGGCGGACTGCTTGTTCGAGTAATGTGTTGACCACGTCAACATCATTGAAACCGGTGCACTGTTGCAGTTCGGTTAATTGAGGCTTCGGGCGTGTAACCATCCGCCCGGCCCGGAGCGGGAGGGAGTGTGGACTTGGCACTCGATCAACCGGATGCCGCGCAGGTGTCACTGGGTGCCGAGATTCGCCGGCGCCGCAAGGAGAGCGGCCTGACACTGACGAATCTTGCTGCTCAGGCGCGTATCTCGCATCCCTTCCTCTCACAGCTGGAGCGGGGATACGCCCGACCAAGCATGACGACGCTGGAGCGAATCGCGACCGCGCTGGACACCTCGCAGGTGAGCCTGATGTTGGCCGCGAAGCCCGCGGATGTCGGGGGCGACGTCACGCCAGTGCCGGACGGCGCTCACCTCGTCCGCTCGGACGAGGGGGCCACCCTGCCTCAGGAGGGTGACGAGGTCGGCTACGCGCGCCTGCTGGTGGGGGAGAACGTGTCGTTCTATCCGCAGGAGCAGGTCCTTGGCAGGCGGGAGTACGCCGACTACTTTCAGCACGAGCAGGACGAGTGGGTATACGTCGTCGCCGGCGAGATCGAGGTCGACCTCTCCGATGGCAACTTCGTCGGATTGCGCGCAGGCGACAGCCTTTATTATGCTGGCAACATCCCTCACCGGTGGCGGCTTGTCGGTCCCGATATCGCGAAAGTGATTGTGGTTCAAGCGTCCCAGTAGAGATGTGGTTCTCGTGGCTGGGAACCGGCGGAGGTCACGCGTTGCACCTATCAGGAGATCTCCGATGTCATTGGCAGCGACCGAAATCGCCGGCGCAATCCCCGTCTACGTGGCGTCGAGGCGGTCTATCGCCGATCGCGTTGACGAGTTCGTCCTGGCCCCGGCTAGCGATCGACCCCTGCCCACGTGGTCGGCGGGGTCCCACATCGACCTCAAGACCCCAGCCGGACCGGTTCGGCAGTACTCACTGTGCTCTTCACCCGACGACGTGCAAACCTACCGCATCGCCGTCGAGCGCAGAACGGACAGCCGCGGGGGATCGGTGTCTGCCCACGACGACCTCGCCGTCGACGACGCGACCTGGATCAGTCCGCCGCGCAACCACTTTGCTCTCACGCGCGCCCTCGGGTATGTCTTCGTCGCGGGCGGGATCGGGATCACGCCCATCATGTCCCTCGTCGCCGAGGCAGAACGGGCCGGCCGGCCGTGGCGGCTGGTCTACACCGGGCGGACGCGCGCCGAGATGGCCTTCGCCGAGCAGCTCGTGGCAGGCCATCCCGACCGCGTGTCGATCCACGAGTCGCGCCGGTCGGGGCGCCTGAACCTCGCCGACGAGCTGGCCGAATTGGCCAGGGGCACTGCCGTCTACACCTGCGGACCACCCGCGATGCTCGACGCGGTGGCCAACGCGTGTGCGCCTCAGATCGCAGTGGACTCGTTCACCGAACGTTTCACTGCAACAGTCTCTTCCGGCGCACCCAGCCTGGAATTCGAGGTATCCCTGGCGTTGTCGGGGCTCACCGTGACCGTGCCAGAAGACCGCACCATCCTCGACGTGCTCGATGCTTGCGGAGTCGTCGCGCCCGCGTCGTGTCGCGAGGGGATGTGCGGTACCTGTGAGACCGGCGTGGTGAGCGGCGAGGTCGATCACCGCGACGCGGTCCTCTCGCCGGAGGAACGATCCGAGAATGAATCGATGATGATCTGCGTATCACGCTGCACCAGCGGACGGTTGGTGCTCGAGCTGTGAGCGCGACCGTCCTCGTCGGTGCCCGGTCGGTGATGATCGACGCCGACACGGCCACCGGCAGTTCCGTGGTCATCGAGAATGGCCGGGTTTCCGGGGGGCCGCCGCCTGCCGGCGCCGAGGTGGTCGACGTCTCCGGGTGTGTGGTGACGCCGGGCCTGGTGAACGCTCATCACCATCTTCTGCAGAGCGCCTTTCGGTCCGGACCGGGCACGCAATTCATTCCCATGGGCGACTGGCTGGCGAGGATGTCGCAGCGTTACCGGAAGATGCGCGTCGACCCGGAGTTGACCGCGGCCGCGGCGGCGGTGGGTCTAGCGGAATCCCTGCTGTGTGGCGTCACGACCGTGGCCGATCACCACCTGACGTGGCCACCTGATGAAGACCCGGTGGCCTTGGCAGGAGCGACGATTGGCGTGGCCCGCCGACTTGGCGCCCGGTTGGCGTTCGTTCGCGGTACCGCGGGAGACTCACCCGACGCTGCGGCGCTGTCGGTGGCGGACATCCTTGCAAGGCACCTCCCCGACGCGCGCGGGGGCGTCTCGGCGGACGGAATGATCCAGCTGGCGGTCGGGCCGGCAGGCGTCCACTCCGACGGTCCCGACATGTTCGCAGCGCTCGCCGAGGTTGCCGAGCGATTGAGTCTTCGCCGCCGAACTCAGGCAGGAGAACAGATCGACGTTCAGTTGGCCGCCGAGCGATACGGTCGACGACCCCTCGATCTCCTCGCCGAATGGGGTTGGCTCGGCGATGACGTCACGGTCGCCCACCTGTGTGCCATCACCGACGCAGAGATCGCCCTGGTCGGCGAGTCCGGTACCACGGTGACGCACGCCCCCGGTTGTGACGTTCCCATGGGTTGGGGCGTGGCCCGTGTTGCCGCGCTTCGAGCGGCAGGCGCGCGAGTGGGCTTGGGGACGAGCGGTGGGGGCAGCAATGACGCCGGACACCTGCTCGCCGACGCACGCTTGGCGATGCAGGTGTCCGGCCTCATCGGCGAACCCGTTCCGGCGCGTGAATTCCTGGGCATTGCGACGGAGGGATCGGCAGCGGGACTGGGTCGGCCCGAGCTTGGGCATCTGCGCGACGGCGCCGCGGCCGACGTGTGCGTCTGGGACTGCTCTGATGTGTTCGACGCCGGCGCGCCGGAGGCGCTCGATGGCTTGCTCTGGGCCGCGCCAGGGCGCCGTCCACGCGATGTGATGGTAGGCGGCCGCTGGGTGGTTCGAGACGGTGCGTTGCTCAGTGCGGACTCGAGGCAGTTGGCGGCAGAGCTCAATTCGATGTTGAGGCTGCGGGCCGGGACGACGACGTAACACCCTCCTGCACGTCCACGAGGATGAGGGTGGTGCGTTGCCGCCGGACGTCACGTGACGCCTGGTTGTCAGTGCCGTCCGTCCGCGCTCGGCGTTCGCCCGTCGCGATCTGTAGATGCAGATCGTCCGGCACGTCAGCATCGCCACGGCCTCGAGATATGCCGGGCCCACATCGACGGCACGAACGACGAGTCGCCAATACAGCGGCGCCGCACGGAGATCCACCGCGAGATCCTTGTCGACAGCCGCGAATAACCCCGCTCGGCGAGTTCGTCGAGGACGGCCTGGGTGATGGCCGCGGTCATCTCCGGTCGTAGTACGGCAGCCCCGCTCGGCACCCGAGATCATGCCGTCGTCACAGGTAATGGACGATACGGTACCGTCCCGTGATATCGTGGATGGACGGTACCGTACCGTCCCTATCGAAGGAGGCATCGATGAATCCCCGCGAGCTCGTCGAGCACGCTCTCGAACTGCTGCTGGTGAAGGACATGGCGGCCTTCGCCGGCCTGTGGGCCGAGGATGGCATTCTCGAATTTCCGTTCGCCGCCCCCGGCTATCCGCCCCGACTCGACGGCCGCGCCGCGGTCGCGGACTACTTGCGGGGGTACCCGGACGTCCTGGACGTCCGCGAGATCCCGGCGAAGATGCTGCACCAGACTGATGATCCCGACGTCGTGATAGCCGAATTCGAGGCAGCCGGGATCGTCGTCGCGACGGGACAGCCCTACACGATGCGCTACATCGCAGTCATCACGGTGCGCGACGGCGAGATTGCGCGATACCGCGATTACTGGAGCCCGTTGGCTGCTACCGAAGCCATGGGCGGCGCCGAACAACTCCTAGACGGTGCGCATGACTGAGGTCCTCGTGCTGGGAGGCACCGGCACCACCGGCAGTCGCGTCGCCGCCGTTCTGGCCAAACGGGGTATTCCGCAACGTCAGGCGACCCGCACCCCGAGGGCGTCGGGCCACGTCCGGTTCGACTGGGACGACCGCGCTACGCAACGGGACGCGCTTCGGGGCGTAACGGCCATCTACTTGATCGCTCCGATCGGCGTGGCCGACCCGGTGCCGTTCGTTGAACCGTTCTTGGAAGAAGCGCTCCGGCAGGGTGTTCGGCGGGTCGTGCAACTCAGCTCGTCGGCACTCGCGGAAGGAGCGCCCGGCCTGGGAGCCGTGCACCATCTGGTCCGGTCGATGATGCCGGAATGGACGGTGTTGCGGCCGTCGTGGTTCATGCAGAACTTCACTGGCGACCACCTCGTCGCCCGTGGTGTGCGTGATGGCGAGATCGTCACCGCCACCGGCGACGGACGGGTGGCGTTCGTCGACGCCTTCGATATCGCCGCCGTCGCAGGCCACGCACTCGTCGACGATGACCCGCACAACGACGAATACATCCTGACCGGGCCCGACACATTGAGTTATGGCGATGCCGCCGCGCTCATCACACAACAAATTGGACGGCCTGTCCGGCATCGCTCCGTCTCGGCTGACGAATACGCCGAACGCATAGCAGCACAGGGCATTCCAACCGAGTTCGCCGCAGTGCTCGCCGCCCTCGACGTCGAGATCCGGGCGGGCAGCGAAGATCGCGTCACCGACGCCGTCGAACGCGTCACGGGACGCCCTGCCCGCAGCTTTCGCACCTTCGTCGCAGACGAGATCGGATAGCCGCGACCGAGCCAGGTCCGCTTCGTCGATGACCTGCTCAAGATCGACGTCGTGACCGCATTGGTCACTACGGTCTGGATCGTGTCCGATTCCCCTCCGCGGTGCCGACCGGCTCGACACTGTATGCCACCGACATCGTCGATGCCGTCGATGCGATCACCGACAGCCAACAGATAAAAGCAACATCGTCGTTCATCGGGAAGACTTCGACGAAGATGGTCAGCGCCCGGGGCCAGCAAGTCCACCAGGCGAATTCAGGAACGGACAGGACCCGACGGGCCCGCTCCTGCCCGGCCCTTTCACACTGGTTGGCGCGCCGCTCACGGACGAGCTCCCCGCTGGTGAGGTTCGAGTCCGCACGTGGTACGTCTCGCCCGATCCGACGAATCGCGTGTGGTTCTTCTGCGATTCCTATCTGCTGCCCCTCGCAGTGGGTGACGTCATCCGCGGCGCGGCGCTGGGAAGCGTTGAGGAGGCGGACAACGAGCGTTCTCGCCAGGTCAGCTCGTCCAGGAGCTTTGGGGTGGAGGAACCTACCGACGGCGCTCGGCCGATTGTTCGACGGATCCAACACGGGCAAGCTGATCGTGCGGCTGTCGTGACATCTGTGATGTAGGAGGAGGCCTTGCCTGCGCCGACCGCGCATGTGCCACGGAGGCAATGAAATTGGCGTGATAGCTGTTTCTCGTAGGCCCGCGTGTTCTCAGGACCGTATGACGAATGGATCCTGTATCGACTCCTCAGAGGTGTTTATCCAGACGCTCTTGACTTGAGTGAACTCGTCGAGAGCGGAAGGTCCGTTCTCGATGCCGATGCCGCTTTGCTTGTAACCGGCGCGGGGGGACAACGGCGACATCGCCCGGTAGGTGTTCACCCACACCGTGCCTGCCTGTAGGACGTCGGCCATCCGGTGGGCGCGGCTGAGGTCGCGAGTCCACACCCCGGCCGCGAGCCCGAACTGGCTGTCGTTGGCCAATTGAACGACCTCATCCTCGGTGCGAAACCTCAAGGCGGCCATGACCGGTCCAAAGATCTCCTCCTGGCACAGCGTCTGGCTGTTCGCGAGGCCGGTGAAGATGGTCGGCTCGTAGAACCAGCCGCCACCACCGTCGGGCACCCGTGCGCCACCACAGACGAGCTGTCCACCGTCATCGATACCCTGCTCGACGTAACGCTCCACCTTCCGCAGCTGATCCACGGTGGCGAGGGGGCCCATTTCGGTTGCATCGTCGAGCGGGTCCCCGATCGTCATTCTCTTCACTCGGTCAACGACTTTCGCCAACACCTCGTCGTAGATCTCGTCATGCAGGAACACCCGAGACCCGGCCACGCAGCTCTGACCGCCTGCGGCAAAGATCCCAGCAACGATCCCGGTCGCAGCGTTCTCGAGATCAGCGTCAGCGAAGACGATGTTGGGGGATTTGCCACCCAGTTCCAATGACACCGTGGCGAGACGGCTCCCGGCGTCCCGCGCGATGCCTCGACCCGTTGCAGTGCTGCCGGTAAAGGCGACTTTGGCGACACCGGCGTGCTCGACCAACGGGGCCCCGGCTCGTGTTCCGTCGCCCGTCACGACGTTCACGACACCGGCCGGAAAGCCAGCTTCGTCGATCAACTCAGCCAAGCCGAGTATCGAAGCAGACGCGTGTTCCGACGGCTTGAGCACGACGGTGTTGCCTGCGGCCAAGGCCGGACCGATCTTGGTCGCAGCGAGCAACAGTGGTGAGTTCCACGGCGTAATCGCGCCAACTACCCCCAGTGGTTCGCGGCGTGTGTAGTTGAGGATGGCTGGGTCAAGACTATTGAGCAGTTGCCCGTTGACCTTGTCCGCCAGCCCGCCGAAGTAATAGAAGTAGTCCGGAAGGGCGCGCACCTGGCCGCGCATCTCTCGCAAGAGCTTGCCGTTGTCCGAAGTTTCCTTCCACGCAAGGGAATCCGCGTGTTGGTCGATCAAGTCACCCAGGCGCCGCAGCAGCTTCCCCCGGGACGTGGGGGTTGCCCGTGCCCACGGTCCGCGGGTGAACGCTTCGTGCGCAGCCTGCACCGCGCGGGCGATGTCGTTCCTGTCGCCCTGGGCGGCTTCGTACCAAGGTTGACCGGTGGCCGGGTTGTAGCTGGGGAAGTATTCCCCGGACGACGGTGGCTGCCACTTGCCCCCGATGTAATGGTCGTAACGCTGATCAGTCATTGGCGGCGCGCCTGGACTGTAGTGAGGAGCTGCGGGTGAAGACCTTGACCACCTGCCGGAGCGCCGGCTGCCGCGCTACCCGGTAGCCGACCTCCTTGCCGAGCTTGGTGCTCATGACACGGTCGGGCAGGGTGCGGTGAGAGGCGCCGTTGATGGGTGGCACCCGGTTGGTCACCCGGCCGTCGAGATCGTCGATCACGACCTTGGCCGCGTTGTGCCCGCTTGCGCCCATGACACCGCCGCCGGGGTGTGTTCCGGAACCGCAGAGGTAATACCCCTTTACCGGAGTGCGGTAGTCGGACAGCGACGGCGTCGGGCGGTTGGAGAAGAGTTGGTCGAGGAACATCGCCCCGTGGAAGATGTTTCCCCCGGTGAGGTTGTATTCGCGGTCCCAATCCAGAGGTGTCAGGACCACCCGGTCGAGGATGTGTCCGCGCAGATTGGGCGCGTAGCGGAAGACTGTCTCCAGGACGGCGTCGGCAAATCTGTCCCGTTCGTCATCCCACGTCGTGCCGGACAGTTCGTAGGGCAACTGGAGGACTCCGAGCGTCATGGTGTGCTTCCCGGGCGGCGCCAGGGAGGGGTCGGTGGCGGACTGAATCATCGCCTCGACGACGAATTCGTCGGGCAACACACCGCGTCGCTGCGCCTCCCAGGCTCGCTCGAACGTCTCAACCGAGGCGTTCATGATCTGCTGAGCCTCGTGCTGTGGTCCCCGCCCCTTCGGGAAGCCGGTGTACTCGGGTAGTTCGTCGATCAACAGGTGAATGCGGGCCATGGAACCGCGGAAGTCCACCTGGCGGACTTCCTGCTCAACCGCGGGAGTCAATGTCTTGCTCGGCAACAAGTTCAACAGTGATCGCGACGGGTCGGCATTCGAGAGCACCACCGTGGCCTCGATGGTTTCGCCCGAGGCAAGTCGTACTCCGGTGGCGCGGCCGCGGGTCACCAGCACCTCGTCCACCGGGGAGTTGACCCGGACCACGGCGCCGTAGTGCGCGGCGGACTTGGCGAGGGCCTTGGTAATGCTGCCCATCCCACCCTTGACCAATCCCCACTGGCCGAGGTGGCCTTTGAACTCACCGACCGAGTGGTGTCCGTATACACAAGCCGTCCCGGGGGTTGATGGGCCGCCCCAAATCGACACCATCCCAAAGAAGGTCATCAGACCCTTGATGTTGTCCGATTCGAAGTATCGGTCGAGCAGGTCCTTGATGGAGGACAAGACGAACTCGTCGAACAGCCCCGAAGCTCCAGCCCGCTCGAAGGCTTCCAGCACCTCGGATCGTCCGGTCGGGGGCCGCATGAGGAACGGGGTGATGATCGAGGCGAACTGTTTGATGCGAAGACCGAACTGCAGGAACGACTTTGCATCATTCTTGCTGAACTTCTCGAACTCCTTCACTGTTCGGTCCATGTCCCGCCACAAGAACATGTGGCTGCCGTCCGGAAAGAGACCGACTTCCAGCGCCTCATTCTGATACATCTGCAGTCCGAACTCCTCCAGCTCGAGATCGGTCAGGATCTCGGGGCGGAGCAGACCTGCGATGAAGGCGGCCGACGACCAGCTTGCGCCAGGGATGAGTTCCTCCGTGACGCAGGCGCCACCGACGACGTCGCGCGCCTCGAGAACGAGCACGCGTCGACCCGAGCGCGCAAGATAGCCCGCTGCGATCAATCCGTTGTGGCCGGCGCCAATGACGATCGCGTCATAGGTCTGTTGGGCAGTTGTTGACATGACTACTGTGCCTTTGTGATTGGAGTGACGAAGGAGGATCGGACGGAGCCGGGCTCGACGAGATCGTCGAAGCCCGACATGACGGGTCGTAGTGAGGGATCGTTGTCGCGGATCTCGAGCCACGCGTCCCAATCCGTGACTTCGAACATTTCCACGATGTCCGCGTCGAGCGCTTCGGCGGTTGCCCCGCCGACCACATAGGCGTCGAACCGCTTGACCACGTCGGTGTGCGCCAAGCACAGCGGTTGATCAACCTGGGCGGAGAACTCCGCGAACCGTTGCGGTGAGATTCCTGCTCGCAGGCGAAACGCGTTGACCACTAGGGTGCGGCCCTCGGCGGAATGAGGCACGGGTGCCCTCCTTCAAGCGGTGGGTGGATGTCGGTGGGTGGATGTCGGTGGGTGTATGTCGGTGGGTGTATGTCGGTAGGTGTAGGTCTAGGTATGCGGTTGTCCGAGTGGGGACTTCACGTGGCCGAGGGTGGGCTCAGCCCTCCGCGAGGTTGATCATCACGTGCTTGATCTCGGTGTATCCCTCGAGGCTGTACATGGACATGTCATTTCCGTAGCCCGACTGCTTGAAGCCGCCGTGAGGCATCTCCCCGACGATCGGTCCGTGCTCGTTGACCCAGATCGTTCCGAACTGCAACCGCCGGGCCGCTCTCATGGAGCGCGACACGCTAGAGGTGAACACCGACGAGGCCAGGCCGTAGTCGATGTCGTTGGCCAGCGCGAAGGCCTCGGCTTCATCGGAGAACGGAGTCGTGGTGACGACCGGCCCGAAGACTTCGCGTTGCACGATCTCGGATTGCTGCGGAGCGTTGACGATCAGCGTCGGCTCGTACCAGAAGCCGGGGCCGTCGGCGGGGCCGCCGACGACCAGCTCGCCGGCGCCCGACGCGACGGCGCGGTCGACGAATCCGGCAATGCGGTCGCGATGGTCGGCCGTGATGACAGGGCCCATCTCGGTGGTGGGCAGATTGGGGTCGCCCATCACCACGTTGCCGACGGCCTTGGCAAGCTCGTCGTTGAAGTCCTTCTGAATGGAGGTGTGGACGTAGACGCGGGAGGCCGCCATGCAGTCCTGACCCGAGTTGCCGTACCCGGCCTCGACGATCTTGCGAATCGCCAAGTCGACGTCCGCGTCCTCGAACACCAGCACCGGCGCCTTCCCGCCGAGTTCCAGATGCAGGCGCTTGAGATTGGCACTGCCCGCCACAGCCACTCGTTTGCCGGTGGCAGTGTCGCCGGTCAGCGACGTGACGCGGACGAGAGGATGGGTGGTGAGTGCCTCGCCGACCGTGTTGCCGTCGCCGGCGACCACGTTGAACACCCCGGTCGGGAACAGGTCGGCGGCCAACTCGGCGAGCTTCAACGCAGTCAGCGGTGTCTGTTCACTCGGCTTGAGCACCAGCGTGTTGCCGGTGACCAACGGGGGACCGATCTTCCAGGTCGCCGTCACTAGCGGAAAGTTCCACGGTGCGATGTTGCCGGCGACACCCAGCGGGTCGCGTCGCAGGAAGCTGGTGTGCGTGCGGGAATACTCCCCGGCGGCTTTGCCTTCCAGAACCCTGGCCGCGCCAGCGAAGAAGCGGAAGTTGTCGACGGCGAACTCGACCTCCCCGCGTGCGATGTGCAGCGGTTTGCCCACATTTGCGGACTCCAGCTCGGCGAATTCCTCGGCGTGCGCCTCCAAGCGATCGGCCAGTTTCAGCAGTGCCTGCGCGCGCTCCCCGGGCGGGGTCTCGGCCCAATCGAGGAACGCCACGTCGGCGGCGGCTACCGCCTCGTTCACGTCGTCTTTGGTGCCTGCAGGCACTGTGGCGATGACCTCACCCGTCGCGGGGTTGAGAATGTCGTCGGTGGCTCCTGTCGACGATTCAGTTGGCGAGCCGGCAATGAACATGGGCAAGTGAGTGGTCACGGATACTCCTTAGTCTCGTCGATTGAGTTCGCGCAGGGATAGCACGTCATCGAGCACGTCGACGTAGACATCGACGTGCTCCCTGCTGAAGGTCATGGGCGGTTTGATCTTCAGAATGTTCTCGTGGGTGCCGGCCGGAAACGTCACGACGCCGCGGTCTTTGGCGAGGTCTGACACCAGGAATGCTTCACGGCGCGCGGGTTCCTTGGTGGCCCGGTCGCGGACGAGTTCGACCCCGAGGTACAGGCCCCGGCCGCGGACGTCACCCACCAGAGGTTGTCGCTTCTGGAGCTGGCGTAGCGCGGTGGCGAAATGGGTTCCAACCTCGACGGCCCTCTCGCGGAGGTGATCGCCCTCGACGATGTCGAGGACCGCCTCACCGATCGCACACGACACCGGGTTACCCCCGAAGGTGCTGAAGAACTTCATTCCCGTGTCGAATGCTGCTGCGATCTCTTTAGTGGTGACTAGCGCGCCGAGGGGATGCCCACCCCCGAGCGGCTTGCCCATCGTGACGATGTCCGGTACGACGCCTTGAGCTTCGAAACCCCACCAGGGGCCGAGGCGGCCGACACCGACCTGCACCTCGTCGGAGATGCACAACGCGCCCGCCTGTCGCGCGGCGGCATAGACGCCCTGCAGGTAACCGTCGGGAAAGACGATGGTTCCGGCGCCGCCCATCAGTGATTCTCCGATGAACGCCGCGGGTCGTCGCCCGTCCGCGTCGATGCGTTCGATGACCGCGGCGGCATCGGCGGCGTACTTCGGACCTGCCTGCGGGTCGTCATACCCGTATGGGCCTCGATACCGGTCCGGCATGCGCACTTCGTGCGTCGTGGGAGGAGCACCGTGCCCTCCGGGTCCCTTGTAACGGTTCGGGCTGATGCCGGTGAGGACGCTGGTAGCGCCGTGATAGGCACCGTCGATGTTGACGATGTGTTTGCGCCCGGTGACTTGACGCACGATCCGCATTGCAAGATCGTTCGCCTCGCTTCCCGAGTTCACCAGGAAGACAACCTCCAACGGGTCGGGAAGGGTGGCCGCCAACTTTTCGGCGTATGTGGCGATCTGCGGATACATGAATCGGCTGTTGGTGTTGAGCTTCTTCAGTTGGCGCGTGGCGGCTGCGGTGATTCGTGGGTTTGCGTGCCCGACGTGGGCGACGTTGTTCAACGAATCGAGATACGCCATGCCGTCCTCATCCAGCAGCCACACGTCTCGCCCCCGCACGAGATTCATCGGCCGTGTGAAGTATGAGCGTTGTGAGCTTGGAATTAGTCGTGATCGCACGGCCACGACGTCATCGATCGTGAGTGTGGGAGCCTCGACGAGGCGATCGTGTAGCCCCGGCATCGGATCAGCGGACAGCTGTTGCCAGGTTGCTCGTTGAGAGGGACGGATTCGCCGAGGTGCCGGCCATGCCGCAATCTCTGTCGATGTCAGGAGCTGGACCTGGAATCCGGTTCCGAAGCCGGGTTCAACCGGCTCGTGACTCACCATTCCCAGGGTGGCACCAGCCGTGAGTTCGTCTCCAATATCGTTGACCGACAGGATATTCCACCACGACGTGTAGATTTCGATGCCTTCCACCAGGTGCCGCAACACCAGAGGTTGGGCCCCGTCGCCCACTCGAATCACCGTGCCGGGAATGGGGACGGTAACCGGCGTGCCTCCAGCCAGGAGCGCCGTGCTGCCAAGGCGCACCGTCGCCGGCTCACTGAGCCCTTCCGCGCGTCTGCCCGACCACACCAGCGACGCATCGAGGTGACCCATCACGCCCACGGCTCCGCGCAGACGTTGCTGCACGACCGAAATGACCTCATCCGGGTTGATCCAGTCGATGTCGTCATACAGATCGGACGCGGGCCGTGCATCCAGGTACACCGCATTGCCGAATGACACGGCAAGCGCGCGGCCAACCTCGTCTGCTGCGGCACCGTGGCGGGCAGGTAGCCCACACACCGCGCGGAACGCAGCTTCGGCGAAGGCGGGTGGGGTCTCGGTCATCTGACGGATGGTCGGCCAGACATGCTGAGATCGGCTGCGGCCGTACTCGGATCCAGATTCAGCTATCCGCCGATGCCACGTCACGGCGTTGAGGCACAAGCGTGCCGCAGCCAGTGGGTAGATGACCGCCATTTCCTCGGCGGTTAGTGGCACTACCGAATGAAAACCGGCAACCACTTCCGCGGCGGCGCGCAACGGGTCGGCCTTCCGTAGCATCGCATAGCCCGCCGCGATGGCGACTTCGACGGCGCGAACGCTGAACATGGCGTCGCCGACGTCCACGACGCCCGTGACGTGCAGGACGCCGGCGTCATCCGGTCCGACGAGGACGTTGGCGTCGTTGAGGTCGTGGTGGACGACGCAGTGCGGCAGATTCGCCAGCCCCGGTTCGATGTCGTCGAACCAGTGCATGATCTGTCGAACGTGCGCCGCGTCGGCTTGGGCATCGACGAATTCGATTGACTTGGCGATCAATTCGCGCACTCGGAGGACGTCCCAGTCGTGACCGGCAAGCCCGGTAGGACGGCCCAACCCCGACAATCCCAAGCTGACCCGGCCCGCGGTCTCGCCTACTTCGCGCAGAAGGTGGATCGGATGGTGATCGAAGGTTACGAGCGGTTGACCGGGAAGCCACGTCATCACGCGAACGATGAAGGGGACGCCCTCGTACTGCAACCCGACCTGCTGTTCACCTGCCTCCGTGTGGATGACGCGGGGTACCGACAGATCGGGAACGGTCAGGGCAAGATGGCCAAGAAGTGCGTTCTGCCAGGCTACGTCTGCGGATGCAGTGTCGGCCTGAGTGACCCGCGCGAAGAACGTGCGGCCCTCCTCATCGCCGACACGGAAGTTCTGATCGATCTCGCCGCCGAGTGGCTCGAGCGCCGCGACCGTCACGCCGAAGTGGCGTCGCAGGGTCACGACTAGAACGCGATCGGGAAGCCGTTTCGCGGCGGTGGTCCCTGTGCCGCTATCGGTAACCGACGTCATCGGATGGTCCTTTCAGGTGGCCGACCGACCCACCGTGGGGCGGGCGGGCGGGGAGCGCGGCGCCGGCTGGGATCTCCGTCGGGCGGTGACACCGCGTCGTGCGCGGATCGGCTAGACGGAGGCGTCGTTGAGTAGGCGCGAATACCTTTGCGGGGCCGCGCGACGCAAGATCAGAGCCCATACGACACCTCCAAGGAGGGAGCCGAATACAAGGCTGACCAGAAGAATGGCGAGCCAGCCGTCGGTGCCCAACAGCACGTCCACGCTCGACAGGGCGAAGTAGAGAATCGGCAGCAAACCCGCGATACCCAGTAGGGGTGCGATCACGGTGTTCCAGATCCGCTTGTCCCTATCGCTTCGCCGGAAGAAGACGAAGATTGCGACGCTGGCCACCACTTGAAGCAAGATGATCGCCATCGCACCAATCCCCGTCATCCACGTGAACAACGTCGTGTACGGATCAAGATTGGCCACGGCGAAGATCGCGACGACGACGCCCACCAGGCCGGTCTGTGCCGCGCACGCCACATGCGGCGATTGGCGTTGGGCGTGTGTCCGGCCCAGCACCGCTGGTAGCGCTCCTTCGCGCGCCAGCGAGTACAGATAGCGAGCGACGTTGTTGTGGAAGGTCAGTAGTGCCGCGAACATGCTGGTGATGATCAGCACGTGAATGGCTGCGGTGAACGCACCCGGCAGCACCGACTCGCTGACGGCGAAGATGAGAGATCCGGACTGTTCTTGAGCCACCGCTACCGCATTGTCGACGCCCAGTCCGTTCACGATGAGCCAGGCGGTCACGGCGTAGAAGACGCCCATGAAGATGACGGCGACGTAGGTGGCGCGCGGCACCGTCGTCTTGGGGTTTCGCGCCTCCTCGCCATAGATCGCACTGCCCTCGAACCCGATGTAGGAGGCATGCGCGAATATCAATGCCACGCCGACCGCACCGGCGAAAACGGTTGACGGCGCGAATGGTTGAAAGGAGAAGTGAGTCAGCGGCGTCGGTGAACGCAACACGATCGCGACGTCGAGGACGAGCACCACGGCGGTCTCGAGCGTCAGTAGCACCCCGAGCACGCGGGCACCGGAGTGAATTCGGTTCACCCCGAGGAGTAGGCAAATGAGCATGAAGCCGAACGAGAAGATCCACCACGGCACTTGCATGCCCGCCCAGTCGGCTACCAGTTCATGACTGTAGTAGCCAATACCGCCGTAGAGCCCGAGTTGAATGGCGTTGTATCCGAACACCGCTAGCGATCCAGCGCCAAGGCCGGCCGGTCGGCCGAGGCCGAGCGTGACGTAGGAATAGAAGGCGCCTGCGTTCGTCACGTGCCTGCTCATTGCGACATAACCGACGGCGAAGACGAGGAGAACGAGGGCGACCGCCAAGAATGCCCCGGCGATGCCGATTCCGTTCCCGCTGCCGATGATGAGCGGGTACAGAGCAATGACCACGGTCAGCGGGGCGGCTGCGGCGACGACGAAGAATACGATTCCGGCGGTGCCGATGCTGTTGCGGCTCAGCCCTTCTCGTGCGCTCGGGGTGCGTTCGTCGGGTTCGGTCGAGTCGGCTATGGGTGGAGTTGCCATGTGGCGCTCATCTCTCTGCTGGGGCGATCTCCCCATCGAAACACCGGCCTGCCGCCCCTTCAATGGACGCATTACTTGGCTTTGATGGGTCAAAATGTGCATGTGCACACTCTCCGGCGTTCAGGTGATGGATACTTCGAGGGATGTGTGCGCACGTGCCGCCTGACTCGGTAGGGCTTCGCCCCGAAGGGGCGGTGCGGTCGATTGCCCGGTTGCTGCTCGCCGACCGGCTAGACGAGTTGGCCCGCACGGCTCAGGAGCGGCTCGATCGAGCGGAACCGGCGTACGCCGCCATGGCGGAGACCACCCCTGGGCAAAAACTTGCGGGGATGCGCAAGACGCTAGAGCTGGCGCTGACGCGACTGGCTGGTGAGCCAATCCCGCGGGCCTTGGCGCGCGTCACCGAGGACGTTGGGCGCCAGCGCGCCGAACAGGGCGTGCCGCTGACGGCTGTCGTGCACTCTTTTCAGTTCGATCTTCGCGTCATCTGGGAGGCGATCATCGACGTCGGCCGATCGAAGGGGCTGTCCGACGATCCCGCGTTCCTCGACGGCTTGCTCTTGGCATGGGAGGCGATCAATTCCAACAATGTCGAGGTCGTAGATGCATACCGGCGTCGAGAGGCTGACCTGGACAGCCACCGGGTGGAGGTCCGCAACAGGGCTTTCGAGCGTCTGATTCTGGAGGGGGATCAAGACGGCGCGTCCGTCGCTGAGGCGTCGGCGGTCCTCGGTCTACCAAGAGAGGGACGATTCCTCGTACTGGTCGCCGATGGTGTGCCGACGCAGAACCTGGCCCTGGCACGTTGCACGATGGCTCTTCAGAGGGTGTCGCTGCTGTTCCATTTCGGCTATCTGGGAGACGAGCTGCTCGGGATCGTCAACCTCGCCCGTCACTCCTCCGATGCCGTGCATGAAATGCTCGAGCCGTTCGGAGCCTGGCGTAGCGGCACCGCCGAGATCGACCACCTCGCAAGGGCGGCGCTCGGAGTTCGCTTGGCCCGTGCCGTGATACGAAGCAACGCAGACGTGGGCCTGCGCCGACTTCAGGCGAATTGGATCGGTTCGGTCATGGGTGGCAATGAGGAGTTGACCGGGTTGATGGCCAGAGAGGTGCTAACTCCCATCCTGCGGATTCGGGAGCGGGAGAGCGTGTTGGTGACGCTGGAGTCGTTTCTGCAGTCGGGCTCGGTCGCCGATGTGGCCGAGCGCAGTTATCGACACCGCAACACCATCCGAAAACGGTTGCAGGCGGTGGAGGCGGCCACCGGCCTCGACATGTCCATACCGGCACACGTCACTTTGATCACGATGGCAGTCGAGTGGTTGAAATCGCCCTCCGGGAGGGAGTTCTCGAAGTCGATACCCGGTGCGTGAGACCCGATCGCCGGACATCAAACGTCACAACATCAAACGTCACAACGAGGAGAACTCCGCCGGAAGACACCGCTCAACTTCGACCGGAGCGGCCATTGGAAAGGACAATCAGGGGATGTCGAAAACCGTGATCGTCACCGGCGCCGGAAGCGGCCTCGGTCGCGCCGCCGTGCAGGTGTTGCTGGAGGCCGGGCATCGTGTGGTGCTGGCTGGCCGCCGACCGGATGCGTTGGTGGAGTCCGCTGCAGGACATCCGCTAGCGCGTGTCGTCCCGACCGACGTCACCGATGCGGGTTCGGTGCGGTCCTTGTTCGCCGAGTCCGTATCGGCGTTTGGGCGGGTGGACGTGCTGTTCAACAACGCTGGGGTGTTCGGGCCGTCGGCGGCGGTAGACGAGATCGACGACGACGCGTGGCACGAGACGTGGCGCACCAACGTCGATGGCGCGGTGTTCTGTGCGCGGGAGGCGGTTCGGGTGATGTCGAATCAGCTGCCGTGCGGTGGACGCATCATCAACAACGGTTCCTTGTCGGCCCACCGGCCTCGGCCACGCAGCGTGGCCTACACGGTCACCAAGCATGCGATCAGCGGGTTGACGGCATCCATGCTGCTGGACTTGCGTGACGTCGACATCTGCGTGACGCAGATCGACATTGGCAATGCCGCTACCGCGATGACCGCGGGGTTCGGCGCGGAGGCGTTGCAGGCCAACGGAACTATGGCTGCAGAGCCGACCTTCGATGCGGTGCACGTGGCACGGTCGCTGGCGTACCTGGTTGAGTTACCGCTGGAGGTCTCGGTGCCGTCGCTGACCATCATGGCGCGTGGGATGCCCTTCTTCGGTCGCGGATGAGCGACATCGCTCTAATGGCTGGCCTCGGTGTGGCCGACTGTGACGACGGGCTGCGCCGAACCCTCCTCGGGTGTCGGTTGGTGATTGTGGTTCACGAGGGTTGGGGTGTAGTCGTCGGCATCGGTTGAGTAGGCGGGCTGATCCGACGCGCGCCGAGTGCCCGACGGCATTCGGGAGCCGGCCGCGCCGCAGGGTAATTGGCCGGTTCCGGTCATCGCGCACGACGGCCGGGGTCAAACGCAGTGAATT
>NZ_JBEVLO010000074.1:0-24423 GCF_040509115.1 Mycobacterium sp.
GGCCTCGCCTTTCACTCCAGCGCAGACGACTTTCAGAACGACCGCGTGCGGCAGAACGCCATCGCGTTGGCTCACTGGCAAGTGCTCAGATTCACGTGGCTGGACCTCACCGAACATCCGGAGAGGGTCATCGCCGAAATACGTCGCGCAACCGGCGATTTGCGTGTTGGAACCCGCGCCACCCGCGGGTAAACGTGCACGAATCGCAGAGGGGGCTAGAGGATGTCGCCCGAGGTGTACTTCGCGGCGTCGGGGTATCTGCTCACTAGCTCGTCGACCGCGGCGACGACGGCGTCGACCTGCGCAGTCGCCGCACCGGTGAAGGCCGCCTTGTCGGCCAGGGCCGCGTCCAATGCCGCACGATCCAGCGGCAGGCGGGGATCGTCAGCCAAGCGGTCCAAGAGGTCGGGCTCCAAACCCTTCTCGCGCATCGCCAGCGCAACGGCGACGGCGTGCTCCTTGATCACTTCGTGGGCCGTCTCCCGCCCGACGCCTGCCCGCACGGCGGCGATCAGGATTCGCGTGGTGGCCAGGAACGGCAGATAGCGGTCCAACTCGCGCTGGATCACCGCGGGGTAGGCGCCGAACTCGTCGAGCACGGTCAGGAACGTCTCGATTTGACCGTCGATCGCAAAGAACGCATCGGGTAGGGCGACGCGGCGTACCACCGAGCAGAAGACGTCGCCTTCATTCCATTGCGCGCCAGCGAGTTCCGCGGCCATCGACCCGTATCCGCGCAGGACCACCTGCAGCCCGTTGACCCGCTCGCACGAGCGGGTGTTCATCTTGTGCGGCATCGCCGACGAACCGACCTGGCCTGCCGCGAAGCCCTCGGTGACGAGCTCGTGCCCTGCCATCAGCCGGATGGTGTGCGCCAGCGACGACGGCCCAGCGCCCAACTGAACCAGTGCCGACACCACGTCGTGGTCCAACGAGCGCGGGTACACCTGCCCGACGCTGGTGAACGTCGTTGCAAAGCCCAGGAATTCGGCCACCCGCCGTTCCAGCGAAGCCAGCCGTGAGGTGTCGCCATCGAACAGGTCGAGCATGTCCTGCGCGGTACCCATGGGGCCCTTGATGCCGCGCAGCGGATAGCGGGCGATCAGCTCCTCCAACCGCGACAGGGCCACCAACGTCTCCTCGGCAGCCGAGGCGAACCGCTTGCCCAGTGTGGTCGCCTGCGCGGCGACGTTGTGCGAACGGCCCGCCATGACCAGATCGCGGTACTCCGCGGCGCGCGAGGCCAGTCGTGCGACGACGGCAACGCCGTGCGCGTGCACCAATTCCAGGGAGCGACGAATCTGCAGCTGCTCGACGTTCTCGGTGAGGTCGCGGCTCGTCATGCCCTTGTGCACGTGTTCGTGACCGGCGAGCGCGTTGAACTCCTCGATGCGTGCCTTGACGTCGTGGCGCGTCACCCGCTCGCGGGCGTTGATCGACGCCAAGTCGACCTGCTCGACGACCCGCTCGTAGTCGGCGATGACGCCGTCGGGCACCGGGACGCCCAGCTCGGACTGCGCACGCAGGACGGCGATCCATAGCTGCCGCTCGGCGACGATCTTGGCTTCCGGCGACCAGATGGCCGTCATCTCGGCGCTGGCGTACCGGTTGGCCAGGACATTCGGAATGCTCACGAACACACAGCCTACTGAGACGATGAGGCACAGTAGACCCCGTGCACTTCGTCGGCCTTGACCTCGCATGGGGCGAACGCAAGCCCACCGGGGTCGCCGTCGTCGACGACACGGGCAGCCTCATCCACCTCGGCGTCGCGCAGGACGACACCAGCATCAGGGCCGCGATCTCCCCGTACGTGCAGGACGACTGCCTGGTGGCCTTCGACGCGCCGCTGGTGGTGAACAACCCGACGGGCCAGCGCCCGAGCGAGGCGGCGCTCAACCGCGACTTCGCGAAGTTCGAGGCGGGCGCGCACCCGACCAACACCGGCAAGCCCGAATTCGCCGGAACGCCGCGGGCGGCCCGGCTGGCCGCGGCGCTGGAGTTGGACGTCGACCCGTACTCCACCGAGCCCAGGCGCGCCATCGAGGTGTATCCGCATCCGGCGACGGTGGCGCTGTTCCGGCTGGGTCGGACCCTGAAGTACAAGAGCAAGCCGGGTCGTACCGTCGCTCAGCTGCGCTCGGAATTGCTGAGGCTGATGGACCTCATCGAATCGCTGGCGCAGGCGACCCCGTCGCTGCGGGTCGGTGACTACGACGGCTGGACTGAGCTGAGGCGGTCGGTGGAGACCGCGGAGCGCAAGAGCGAGCTGCGTCGTGCCG
This sequence comes from Mycobacterium sp., assembly GCF_040509115.1. Taxonomy (GTDB): domain Bacteria; phylum Actinomycetota; class Actinomycetes; order Mycobacteriales; family Mycobacteriaceae; genus Mycobacterium. The sequence goes on from NZ_JBEVLO010000074.1 coordinate 2,283, forward strand.
AGGACCCGGTCGACGCGGTCGTCTGTGCGTACGTGGCGTTGTTCGCGACCCGTCGACCCGAGGACGTCACGATCTACGGTGACGCCGAGACCGGTGCCACGTTCACGCCGACGTTGCCGCCCGATCTGGTTCCGGCACCGCCGGAGCCAACGCCGGGCGCGGTGCGCGTCGCGATCGCGCAGTTCGCCGAGCGGCGGCCCGGTCTGCTCGGGGCCACCGATCGCTACCTCACCCTCGTCACCAGGCTGCTCGACGATGCGGGCATCAACTATCTCAACGTCACGGCGCGGACCAAGAGTGTGGCGTCATTCGCGGAGAAGGCGGACCGCAGCGTCGACGGCAGGCGGCTCTACACCGATCCGCTCTCGGAGATCACCGACCAGGTGGGGTTGCGGATCATCACGTTCCTGCGCGACGACGTCAGCACTGTCGCCAACCTGCTGGCCGAGGAGATGCAGCTACTCGACGATCGCGACATGGGTCAGGAAACCGCGCGGGAGGGCCGGTGGGGCTACGCGAGCAGGCATCTTCTGGTCGCGGTCGAGGGTGAGCAGCAGCCGGCGTCCATCCAGGTGCGGACCGTGCTGCAACACGCGTGGGCGGAGTTCGAGCACGACATCCGCTACAAGGGTTCCGTCCCCGAGGAGGACGCCCCCGATCTGGACCGCAGGTTCACCCTCGCCGCGGGGTTGCTCGAGCTCGCCGATCGGGAGTTCTCGGCGATCCGGGAGCGGCTCAAGAGCTCGCCGCCTGCGCAGGACTCCGAGCAGTCGAGCGACCCACGCATCGCGACGCCGGTGCTGGCCACCTTCCTCGGCAACCACTTCCCCGAGGCCGGCTGGTCGCGTACCGAGCACTACGCGTGGATCTCGGGGCTGCTGTTGGAACTCGGCGTCGATTCGCTCGACGATCTGGACGAGCTGCTCGCCGGGGTCGACACCGACGCGGTGAACGAGAAGATGGACTACCGCTACCCGGCCGGCGCGGTCCGCCGCCTCGACGACGCGCTGTTGGCGCGGTTCGGGGAGCGTTACGTGGGGCTGACGGGCAACGCCCACCGGGTCGCGCAACTCCAGGCGCGGTTGGAGAAGCTCGCCGATTAGGGCTCGGACTCCAACTTCTCCGCGTCGATCGGAGTGCCCTTGATCCCGACGGCGCGGTTGATGGCGAGGGTCAGCCCGAACAGGACGATGCCGAGTATCACCAGGGCGATCGCCAGCACGTACTGCTGCAGCGGTCGACCCGACAGCGGCAGCACCAGGTAGGCCGACGTGACGAACCCGACCCAGGGCAGCCAGGTCGGCGTCTTGAAGTGGTTGCGCCCGCCTTCCCCGTCGCTTCGCTCGCCCTGGCCGGCCTGGACGTCCTTGCGCAGCACCAGCACGGCGATGTTGACGACGGCGAAGACGGCCAGCAGCAGCAGTGAAGTGGTGCCACCAAGGGTGGAGATCGCCGAGTCATTGGCGAAGGCCGTGACGTAGAGGATGAGTCCGAAGGCGATCGTGGTGGTGAACAGGATCGCGACCCACGGCGTCCGGCGGGACGGATGCACGGTGCCGAGCACCGGCGGCAGGACGTGCTGCTTGGCCATTCCATAGATCAGCCGGCTGGCCATCAACATGTTGATGAGCGCCGTGTTGGCTACGGCGAACATCGAGATGAAAGGCAGGATCTTCTCGATCGGCAGGCCGGGTGCACCTGCCTTGACGACCTCGACGAGCGGGGTCTCGCTGGCCTCCAGGGTGCCGACCGGAACCAGTGCGACGGCGACGACCGCGACGATGATGTAGACGACGCCCGCGATGCCCAACCCGGTCAGGAGCATCTTCGGGAAGATCTTGACGGGGTCCTTGGTCTCCTCGGCCATGTTGACCGAGTCCTCGAAGCCCACCATCGCGAAGAAGGCCAGCGACGTCGCGGTCGTGACCGCGAGGAAGGCGTTCTTGTCCTCGGCGGTGTCGAAGGCGACGACGCGGGAGAAGTCGACGTCGCCACCCTGGGTGAACGCCCAGAATCCGACGAAGATCACCAGCATCAGGCCGGTGATCTCGACGATGGTCAACACGACGTTGAGCTTGACGCTCTCGCCGACACCGCGGAGGTTGACCGCGGCGACGATCAACATGAACGCCAAGGCGACAGCGACGATTCCTGCTGTCCCCCAATCGATTCCGAATCCCTTGAAGAAGTTCGAGGCGAAGAACCGTGATGCCGTGGATGCCGACGTGATGCCAGAACACATGACGATGAACGCGACGAGGAACGTCACGAAGTGAACGCCGAAGGCCTTGTGCGCATACAGCGCCGCGCCTGCGGCCTGCGGATACTTGGTGACCAATTCGAGGTAGCTGAAGGCAGTCACCATCGCGATGAGGAAGGCCACCAGGAACGGCAGCCACGCCGCGCCGCCCACCTCGGCGGCGACGTCTCCGGTGAGCGCGTAGACACCCGTGCCGAGGATGTCGCCGATGATGAACAGCAGCAACAGGCCGGGACCCATCACCCGCTTGAGTTCGGGCTGTTTCTCGACCGTCGCCTGCTGCGCCATGAGATCTCCCTGATAGTTCACTGAGAATCAGGGAGTAGCCATTAGAAGGTCAGTTCAAGCGCGCAGTCCCACCCAATTTCTGCCGGTGTCGGTCAGTTCGGCGACTTCGTCGAGGAAGCGGGCCACCACTGCGGCGTTCTCGGGTCGCTGCCATCCGAACGTCGTCGGCCGCTGCGCGCGGTCGTGCCAGAAGTGCGGCGGGTCCGATTCGGGACGGGTCGCGACGAGCCAGACGGCGGTGTCCGCCCCGTCGGTGGCGTCGCGAAGCACCGGACCGGTCAACTTCTGGAACGTCGGAAGCGCCTCGGCGACGCCGGGGGTCTTCACCCAGCCGGGATGCATGCTCTCGACGCGGACGTCGGTGCTGGCATGTGCACACCGCGTCGCCCATGCGTCCGCCAGCACGACCTGCATCCGCTTGGTCCGCGCGTACACCCGCACGCCGTCGTACTTCCCGTGGGCGGCTTCCAAGTCGTCGGCGTCGAGCGGCGCGCTGTACATGCCACCCGAGGACACGAAGACCACCGACGCACCGCCCGCATCGCGCAGCAGCGGAAGCAGCCGGTCGGTCATCAAGTGGGGGCCTAGCACGTGGCAGGCCAGCTGCGTCTCGTGCCCCTGCGGCGTTTCGGTTCGCGTCTTCGGCATGACACCCGCGTTGTGGACCAGGCCGTGCAATTCGCCGAGTCGTCCCGACAGGTCATCGGTCCAGGCCCGCACCGAATCCAGATCGCCGACGTCGCAGACCTCTTCGATGACGACTGATCCGGCGACCTGACCGCGGACGTGTCCCGCCGACCGCTTGACCTTCTCTTCGTTGCGGCCCAGGAGATGAACCGTGGCACCCAGTCGGGCGAACGACGTCGCCATCGCCTCGCCGATGCCGGAGGTGGCACCGGTCACGACGACCCGCTTGCCTGCGAGCGCCCCGTCCGACGGGTCAGCGGGCCACCATCCCCTGCGCAGCCGGGAACCGATCTTGGAGTAGCCGAGCAGAACCGACCGGTCGAGCGCGAGGTCGAGGACGTGGGCGATCTTCATGGTCCCGAGAACGTATCCGCGGAGCGGTCCCGCCAAACCCGGCGCTAGTCGAACGGGGCGAGGACGTCGATGACGTCCACCAGGGTGGCGCGCGCCGTGGCTCGTGGTCCTTCGCCGACACCGACGAGCGACGCGACCACCGCACCGTCGACGGCGCACACCAGTGCCGTCAACAGTTCGGAATGGACGGCACGCCCGGATCGCTCGACGACTTCGACGACGGCGTCGGTGCGCTGCTTCATGATTTGCCGCTGAACGTCGCGCAGGCCCGGCTGGCGCGCGCACGCGATGTAGCGCTCATAGCGCGAAATCAGTTGCTCCGAAACGAGTGTGCCCGGTCCGTCGCCGACGAGGAGGTCGACCAACACGTCGGCAGTGGACTCGGCGCCACGCTTGCGCCGGGACAACGACGCGACCCGCGAATGCAGTTGTTCGGATTCCCGCGTCCCGACGTGTTCGACGGCTCTGGCGATGAGGTCGTCGAGGGAGGAGAAGTAGTAGGTGGTCGACGCCAGTGGAAGACCCGCGCGGCGCGCGACGGCACGGTGTCGCACCGCGTCGAAGCCGCCCTCGCACAGCAGATCGGCGGCGGCGCTGACCAGCGCATACCGTCGTCGCTCCCCCTTGGGAGTCACCGCTGCCGTCACCCTCGACATGGTGCCAGCAACGGCACGGTGACATTGGGCTTTCGGACAACTGAATTCGGCCCGTCGGGAAGTCCTCCGCGGTTGGTGAGTTCGGGGGCCACGGGTGCCCAATGGCATGATGGCCCGCATGTCAGACGTGAGCCGCCGAGCGATCCTCCGCCTCGCCATCGGCGCGACGGCAGGCGCGGCAGGCGCCTACGCGTTGGGGTCGACGCCGTTCGATCCGGCACCGCCGGTGTCGATGACCGGAGTCGGTGTTCCGCTCGCTCCTCCGCCACCTCTGCAACCGGCGCTGCCCTCGGCGCCCGCGCCGACCTACGTGACCGGTTCGTTCGTCTCCGCGGCCCGCGGTGGGGTGTCGACCAATTGGGCGATCGCCCGCCCGCCGGGTCAATCCGGCCCACTGCGACCGGTGATCGCGCTACACGGCAAGGGTCAGGACGCGGCGGGAGTGATGGCGGGCGGGGTGGAACAGGGACTCGCCCAGGCCGTCGACGCAGGCATTCCACCGTTTGCGGTGGTAGCCGTCGACGGTGGCGGAAGCTATTGGCATTCAAGGACTTCTGGCGAGGATTCCGGTGCCATGGTTCTCAACGAGCTGATCCCGATGTTGGGCGAGCAGGGTCTGGACACCTCGCGGGTCGGATTCCTGGGCTGGTCGATGGGCGGCTACGGCGCCCTGCTTCTCGGCGCACGGCTGGGTCCGGCGCGAACCGCCGCGATCTGCGCCGTGAGCCCGGCCCTGTGGACGTCGTCCGGGGCGACGGCGCCTGGCGCGTTCGACGGGGCCGACGACTACGCCGCGAACAGTGTGTGGGGTTTGCCCGCACTGGCGTCGATCCCGATTCGGATCGACTGCGGCAACAGCGATCCGTTCTATTCCGCCACCAAGGAGTTCATCGCCCAGTTGCCGAATCCACCTGCGGGCGGGTTCTCGCCCGGCGGCCATGACGGCGCGTTCTGGAGTTCGCAGTTGCCAGCCGAAATCGCCTGGCTGGCACCACTACTGGTCGCCTGACTGCTCGACGACCCGGGTTGCTGCCCTGTTACCCGCGGTCCAGGCTGATCTTGCCGTCGGCCGCGGCAAGGCCGATGTCGGTGCGAAAGTGGCTACCCGGCAATCGGATCGAGCCCAGCAGCGCGTAGGCCTGGTCACGGGCGGCGGTCAGGTCAGCCCCGGTCCCGACGACGGAGAGCACGCGACCTCCCGAGGAGACCACGGAACCGTCGTCGCGTCGCGCCGTTCCGGCGTGCAGGACACCCGGGACTTCGGCGCCGACGATGACGTCGCCGACGCGCGGGCGTCCCGGGTAGTTCTCGGCGGCCAGCACGACGGCGACGGCAGCGCCGTCCTGCCATTGCAGCGGCGGTTGCGCGGCGAGATCGCCCGTCGCAGCGGCGTGTAGCAGCTCCCCGAGCGGTGTTTCCAGCAGTGCGAGGACGGCCTGGGTCTCGGGATCGCCGAAGCGGCAGTTGAACTCGACCACCGCGGCGCCGCGGGAGGTGATGGCCAAACCTGCGTACAGCAGCCCGGAGAATGGGCAGCCGCGCCGGACCATCTCGGCCGCAACGGGTTTCACGACGTCATCGACGATCGACGTGACGACGTCGTCGGGCAGCCAGCCCAGCGGGGCGTAGGCACCCATGCCGCCGGTGTTCGGGCCGGTGTCGCCGTCACCAACGCGCTTGAAGTCCTGGGCGGGCAGCAGCGGCACCACCGTCTCGCCGTCGACGACGCAGAACAGCGACACCTCGGGTCCGTCGAGGAACGATTCGAGCAGCACGGGATGACCGGAATCCAGGAGACTGGCGGCGTGCGCCCGCGCAGTGTCCCTGTCGGGGGTCACCACCACCCCCTTGCCTGCGGCGAGGCCGTCGTCCTTGACCACCCAGGCGCGTTCGCCCGCCGCGGGACCGAAGCGGTCCAGGGTCGCGTCGAGACGCGCCGGGTTGTCGACGATCTCGCTTCTGGCGGTGCGCACGCCTGCGGCGTCCATGACGTCCTTGGCGAAGGACTTCGCACCTTCGATGCGAGCGGCGTCCTTCGACGGCCCGAAACAGGCGATGCCCGCGGCGCGGACGGCGTCGGCGACGCCGAGCACCAGGGGCACTTCTGGGCCGATGATGACGAGGTCGGCGTCGAAACGCTGCGCCAGCTTGGTCACCTCCTCGCCCGAGGTGATGTCGACGTCGTGCTGCTCGGCGACGGCCGCGGTGCCCGCGTTGCCAGGTGCGACCGCCAGCCCGTCGACCCCGGGGTCCCGGCGCAGCGCCAGAAGCAGCGCATGTTCACGGGCACCGGATCCGATTACGAGGACGCGCACGGGTCCCCACCCTAATCGTCGGCCGGATCGTCGGGCGGCAATGCCTCGTTCTCGACGGGCATACACTTGACGCATCAGTGTATGGTCGAGCGGTAGGAGTGCCATTCGTCACACCAGGAGGTGTCGCCATGACGACCGCCCAGAGCGCCTGCCCCTTTGGACCCGGGTATGACTTCACCGACCCCGACGTCCTGCTCAAGGGCATCCCGGTCACCGAGTTCGCCGAACTCCGCAAGACGGCGCCAGTCTGGTGGAACTCTCAGGCGGAGTCGATCTTCGACGACGGCGGCTACTGGGTGATCAGCCGCCACGAGGACATCAAGTCCATCTCCAAGAACAACGACCTGTGGTCCACCAACCGCAAGGGCGCGGTGATGCGACTGCCGGACGGCGTCACCAGCGAGCAGCTCGATCTGACCAAGGCCCTGCTGATCAACCACGACGCCCCGGAGCACACCCGGCTCCGCAAGATCGTGTCCCGACTCTTTACGCCACGGGCTGTCGCCGCGCTCGAGGAGAAGCTGGCCGTGGCGGCGCGCCAGATCGTGGCCGAGGCGGCAGCGAAGGACGGCGGCAACTTCGTCGACGACGTCGCGACCAAGCTGCCCCTGCTCGCGATCGCCGACCTCATCGGCGTGCCGGAGGCCGACCGCGAGAAGCTGTTTCACTGGACCAACTGCATCATGAACACCGACGATCCTGACTTCGACTCCGATCCGACCGTGGCCAACGCCGAGTTGATGGGCTACGCCTACAACATGGCCGAGGAGCGGCGGCGCTGCCCGGCCGACGACATCGTGACCCGACTCATTCAGGCCGACATTCCGGGAGATGACGGTCAGCCTGGAAAGCCCTTGGACGATGTCGAGTTCGCCTTCTTCGTCATCCTTCTGGCGGTGGCGGGCAACGAGACCACCCGCAACGCCATGACGCATGGCATGAACGCATTCTTCGACAACCCCGACCAGTGGGACCTCTACAAGAGGGCGCGACCCGCGACCGCCGTCGACGAGATCGTGCGCTGGGCCACCCCCGTGCACTGCTTCCAACGGACCGCGGTGACCGACGTGGAACTCGGCGGCACGACGATCCGGGAGGGCCAGCGCGCCGGCCTGTTCTACAGCTCCGCCAACTTCGACGAGAGCGTGTTCGAGAACCCCTTCACCTTCGACGTCACCCGAAACCCGAACCCACACCTGAGCTTCGGCGGCAACGGCGCACACTTCTGCATCGGCGCGAATCTGGCGCGCATGGAGATCAAGCTCATCTTCAACGAACTGGCCGACCAGGTTCCCGACATTGCCAAAGTCGCCGAACCACAACGACTTCGATCGGGCTGGATCAACGGGGTCAAGGAGCTCCCAGTCTCCTACCGGGGTTGAGCGCTCCTACCGGGGTTGAGCGCTCCTACCGGGGTTGAGTGCGCGCCCAGCTAAGATTTCAGCGTGCGCACCCACGGCTGGGCGGGAGCCGCGCCGGCCACGGACGACGAGGCCGTCGCGCGGATTCTCGATGCCGCCGGCAAGGCCATCGACGAACACGGCGCGGACCTGAGCATCGCCGACGTCGCACGTACCCTCGGCGTCACGCGCCAGACCGTCTACCGCTACTTCCCAAGTACCGACGCGCTGCTGGTGGCCGCCGCGGAACATGCCGCCGTCGACTTCCTCAGCCGGCTCGCCGACCATCTACAGGGCGTCACCGACCCCGTCGAGGCGGTCGTCGAAGCGATCGCGACGGCGCTGGAGTGGCTGCCGAAGGACAAGCACATCGGGCTGCTCATCGTGCCCGGCCGCGCGGACACCCACACGGAGTCGGTCACCTCCGACGTCGCGCTGCAGTTCGCGAACTCGATGCTGGGGCGGTTCGACGTCGACTGGGCCGCAGCGGGTTACCGCGACGCCGACCTGAACGAGTTGGCGGAGCATCTGCTGCGGATCATCCAGTCGTTCGTCGTCGACCCGGGACGCCCGCCCCGTCGCGACGTGGAGTTGCGGGCCTATCTGCGGCGCTGGGTCGGACCCGCGCTTCGCCCGTAGACCCGACCTTCGGTCCCGATTTTGGCGCTGAGGCGATGGTCGGGGTGCCCATAGACTCAGACGCAGCCAACACGGGAGGGGGCCTGTCGAAGTGGGTGCCATCGAGGGTTTCTCGACCACGTGGTCGCAGGCGCGCGGCACGTTCGGTCAAGGCGTTCCGGACGACGGAGCCCAGTTCGACCAGAGCGAGACGCTGCGACGCCTGCAGGATGACGTGACGTCGGCAGGGCCGAACTCGAATTGGTCGGGTGCCGGGTCGCGCACCTACGCCGCCGCCAACGCCGAGCACGTTCGCGCGTTCGACGGTCTGGCGTCCGCGGATCAGCGGCTGGCGGTGGAGATCGGCAACTCGGCGGCGGTGATCACGGCGGGCCGCCGTGATCTCGAGACGATCCGGCGGTGGGTGGCGGACGCGACGAGACGGATACCCGACAACGCGGCGGGCGAGCGCGCGCTGTGGCAGGTGGTCGGCAAGGGCAGCGGCGAGGTCGCCGACGTCATCGCCCGGTCCCACGGCGACCTGTCCGCGATCGCGGAGCGCATCCGCGGCCTGGGTGACGAATACGACCGGCTGGGTCCGCCGCCGCATGACGGCGCCGCCGCCCAGTTCGTCGACTTCGAGGAGCAAGGCGACGGTGAGGTGCCGAACACCACGTTCGACCTCGCCGACATCACGCGCTTCCCACCGTTCGTGCCGGGCCAGGCGCCACAGGGGCCGAACTATCCCGCCTACGAGATCGGACCAGGCACGTTCTACCCGAGGAACGACTACCCCGGCCAGGTGGTCAGCCCACCCAAGGCGCCGTTGGACTTCAAGGACATCGACTACCGCGGCCCCGGCAGCAAGGCTCCCGCGCCGGGAATGATGGAGTTGGTGAAGGGCTCCGGCGCCTGGGTACCGGACCCCAATTACCCCGGCTATCAACCACATGCACCCGAGATCCCGGTCGACATGGCCGAAGCGAAGGTACTGGAGCGCGAGGGTGATCCCATCGGACAGAACATGATCGAGCTCTACCCCGGCTCGCTCATCACGATCCCCGATCCGGACGCCGGAAGACCGTTCTGACGTTCGCTACTCTGCGCGCACGGCGGCAACGGCCTTGCCAAGGAGGGCTGAAAGCATCGGATCTGCTTGCACATCCGGCCTCAATCGGGCGTTGACGTGAACGAGGACGCCCTCATCGAGGACGGCGAGGTACGAGTAGTCGCAATACGAGTAGCCCTTGGCAGTCGACTTCAGTGCAACGGTGGTCGCATCGTGGATCTGCGGGGCGGCGACGCGTTCGACTGCGACCGCTGGACGGTCGCGGGTATCGCCGTCGACCCGGTAGCTCATTCGCTCACACCCCGTCGCCGGAATCGGCGTCGGCACCGTGACGTGGTCATCGGCCCCGAGGCCGATCCGCTGCTCGCCCGCGCCGCTGGCAGACGTGGCGATGCTCTGTGCCCCGGCCCGGCCCTCGACTGGTTTGAGAAGCACCTTGCATCGTGGCGGGTCGACGGTGAGGCGCCCTCCCGCCGGTACGACGGCTCCGACCGAATCGACGGCGCCCTGGGACGTGATCCTCTGTTGAAAGGGGACTGCCGTGAACCCAGGTGGGAATTGGTCCACCAGGCTCGAAAGGTGGGCCAGATCGCCTCCGTTGCTCACCCCCGGCGTCGGCGGCAATGCCGACTTGGGTTGGCGCACTGCGGCCACGGCCTCGACCAGCAGATCGGGCAACACGTTTCTGGCGTCGAACCCCGTGTCCCCCCTCGCGTCGACCTGGACGTACACGCCGCCATCCAGGATCGCCATGTAGTAGTAGACGGGCGACGCACCTGGGCCGTAGTCGATCCTCGTGGCGAACGTCGTCGCACCCGTGATCGCCGGCCCGGGCAGCCGTTCTGCCGCGCCGTCGGGGATGGCGCCCTCTACCTGGAACGTCATTCGCTCACACCCCGTCGCGGGGATCTCCGCCGGCACGCTCACCCGGTCGTTCGCGCTCACCACGATGGTCTGCTCGTCGGGTCCAGGACCATCACCGCGCACCCGGATGTCGTCCGCGCCGACAGTGCCCCTCACCGGCACGAGCAATGCCCGACACTGCGGCGGATCGACCGAAAGGGGCTTCCCGGAGGAAATCGTGGTGCCGACCAGATCGATGTACTCGGCCTGCTCCTGGTGCACCGTGCCGGCGTTCACCAGGTAGTCGGCCGGAAAGTCGTCCGCGATGTCGGCGAGGCGTGCGAGGTTGACGCCTGGCGGCGGTGGATCTTCCGCGGACGTCCGTGCTGTTCCAGGGGGCGTCGACGTCGAACATCCCGCCAATGCCACCGCCGTGCAGCACGCCATCACCAGCGCGGCCAGCCGGCCCACACCCCCCGAAGCCACCATGGCCTCAAGCCTAGGTCGGCCCCAGCCCGGGCAGTCGCACCAAAATCAGACCACGGTGAGCGGCAACGACTTCCGCTCCTTGAACACCCACGACGCGCCGCCGCTGAACTTGCAGACGGCGACCTCGCCGAGTTCCTTGGCCGCCGTGTCGGTCCTTGCCACTCGGACCATCCAGTCACTACTGGTACCGGAGACCTCGGCACGCAGATACGGATCGACCGCCTGAACGATCGCCTGCAGCGGCGCATCGGCCAGCGGTGAGCACAGCGAGATCCAGGACCCGTCCTCGTAGGCGGGTGAGCGGCGTACGTGCAGGAACTCGGGGTCGACGTCGACCGACACGTAGGCGGCGGGATTGAGCAGAGGATGCAGCTCGAGGACGCGCAGGGCACCCGTGGCGCCACCGGGAAGCCGCAGGGCCCCGTGGATGCGCTCGGCAGCGACCCCGGCAATACCGATCAGCTGCTTGGTGCGGATCGATTCCTCCACCGCCGCGTCGCCGCCGGCCCGCGCCCGGACGGCGAGGGTGAAGGACAGCACCAGCAGGTGCATCTGAAGGCACACCTCGTCGGCGATGCGGACCAGCGCCGAATGCGAGAACGCACCGAAATCGACGTCGGACAGCAGCGAGCCCGAATAGTCGGCCAGCCCTTCGTCGTTCGGGTCGATGGGGGCGAGCTCGGTGTGGTGCGCCAGGCTGGCGCCGACGACGTCCATCGCCGGGATGAATGGCACCTCCGGATAGGACTCGTCGATGGTCACCGTCCACGCGCAGTGCGGTTGGCGGTCCGATGGCGTGCGCGGCGGTCGGTGGATCGGGCGGACCTGGGTCTTGCGGTTGGTGGCCAGCGCCGTGGCATCGAACGTCGGGTCCTCGATGTCGTGACACATGCCGTGCACGTAGTCCTCGCCCATCGGCTCGACGTCGAGCAAGGCCCCGCAGTGGTCGAGGTGGAACTCGCCGTGCCACCGGTCATGCACGGTGTAGCGGAAGTCCATGAACTGCGGCGGGGCGCCGATGTCGAGCTGCAGCCCCTTGAAGATGGTGACGACGTCGTCGCCTTCGTAGTTGAGCGCCTTCTGCATCCGCTTGGTGTAGAGCGGGCTGGCGGCGGCCCACTCCTCGATGGCGATCTGCAGCATCTCCTCACGCCCGAATTCGGATATGCACCACGCCATTCCGGACCGGTCGATCAGCTGCCCGATCAGCAGCAGCTCGGGGACCAGAGTCGCCAACTCGGCACGGGAGAGGGCGGCGTATCTACTCATCATCGAGGGTCTTGCCCGTATTCATCTTGACCGCCGCATTGACGTTGGCCTTCTTGTCCTCGCCCTTGGCGGCCGCCTTCTTGCGTTTGGTCGCTACCCTTCCCACGACACCGTTGAGCCCGGAGCCGAGCGGGAAGCCGAGATAGTGGGTCAAGAAGATGGCCATCTCCTTGAGCTCGTCCTCGGTGAGTTCCTCGTTGGCCATGGCGGCGTTCACCTGAATCTCCGCCAGATCGGTCAGCCCCAGCGCGGTGACCACGGTGAGTGTCATCAATCGCTTGTCGCGCATCGACAGTCCGGGCCGGGTCCATACCGAGCCGAACAGGTGGTCGACGGTGAGGTCGAAGTACGGATCGCCTTCGATGTTCGGCATCTCCCACGAGTACACCTCGTTCATCTTGGCAAGGCCCTTGCGGCGAAGTTCGTCCATGGCGATCACTCCTTCGTGGTCGGGGAGTCAGCGGCCGGGGAGTCTGAGGTCTTGGAGTCAGCGGCCGGAACTCGATGCGGGACACCGAGTCCCTCGGCGAGCCGCTGCAACGCGAGGCCCGCCAACGGCAGGTCGACACCGGTGGCGGCACCGAGCGCAAGGGCCAGGCTCAGATCCTTCTCGCCCAGCCCCCTGGTGTGGGTGAAGGCCTGGTAGAGAAAGTTCTCCGGATCCAGCGGCGCCGTGTCCTCACGGACGATGACCGCGCCCGCGCCACTGGTCAGGGCGTCGGTATGGCGGACCACCCGGCCCAGCTGCTGCAGATTGATCCCGCTGGCTTCGGCGAGCTTCATGGCCTCACAGGCTGCGGCGAAGGAGGTGAACGTCAACATGTTGCGCGCCAGCTTCATTCGGGTGCCCGCTCCAGGTTCGCCGGCGTGGACGACCATCGACGCGAACAGCTTGAAGGCCGGCTTGATCCGCTCGTAGATCTCGCGGTCGGCGCCGACCATGACGGCTAGCTCTCCCTTCTCTGCGGCTCCCGCACCTCCGCTGACGGGTGCGTCGATCACGTGGATACCCCTTGCCGCGTGCTCGCGGGCCAACTCGACGGCGGTCTCGGGACTGATCGTGGAGTGGATGGCGATCACGGTGTCCGGTTTGGCGTGCGAGACGAGGTCGGCGACCACCTCGCGAACCTGGTGGTCGTTCAGCACGGCCACGCTGATGAGGTTGGCCTTGGCGACGTCCGCGAGGTCGTCCGCCAGAGTGGCTCCGACCTCGGCCAGCGGCGTCATGGCGTCGGCTCGCACGTCGAAAACCGTGACACCGCCTGGCCATTCGACGAGACGCTTGGCCATGGGCGCACCCATGTTGCCGAGCCCGAGGTATCCAAGGGTGAGTTCCGTCATGTTGCCCTCTCAGGACCGGATGATCTGTCCACCGTCGACGTTGAAGATCTGACCGGTGATCCACTTCGCCTGATCCGAAAGCAGGAACAAACACATCCCGGTCAGGTCGTCCACTTCGCCCATGCGCGACAACGGAATTCCCTTCACGATGTCGGCCACCATCTCCTGTGGCGTCGTCGTCCGATTCGCCTCGGTGTCGATGGGTCCCGGGGCGATCGCGTTGATCCGGATGTTCTGCCCACCCAGTTCGGTGGCCAGCTGCTGGGTCAGGCCGTTGATGCCGACCTTGGCCAGACCGTAGAAGTTCGAGTACAGCCAGGCCGCCGTCGAGGACTGGTTGACGATGGCACCGCCGCCGCGCTTGGCCATCTTGCGGTAGACCGCACGCGTACACAGAAGCGCGCCATCCTGATTCACGCTCATGAACTTCTTGTAGTAGTCCCAGTCCACGGTGACGAGGAAGTCCAGCTTCATGCCGCCGAAGATCGCGGCGTTGTTGACCAGGTAGTCGATACCGCCGAACTCGGAGAGCGTGGTGGCGGCCATCTCCTTCGTGGAGTCCACGTCGGACACGTCGACGCGCACCGCCAGCGCGTTGCCGCCCTCGCCCTTGATGCCGTCGGCGACCTTCTGAGCGCCTTCGACGTTGATGTCGGCGACTACCACGGCCGCCCCCTCGCGAGCGAGCGACTCCGCGTACGCCTGCCCGATGCCGCCACCGGAACCGGTGACGATGGCCACCTTGTCCGTGAACTGGTCGCCGTACAACCCCATCGTCGTCTCCTACGTTCGTTTAATTCGCGGCCGTGGCAATGAGTTTGGTCTCGAGGTACTCCTCGAACCCGGCGAGACCCATCTCACGGCCGATGCCGGACTGCTTGTAGCCGCCGAATGCCGCGTCGGCCGAGTACCACACCCCACCGTTGACGTTGACGGTGCCGACCCGCAGCCGCGCAGCCACTGCCTGCGCACGATCGTCGTCAGCGCTGAACACGGTGCCCGACAGGCCGTACGGCGAATCGTTGGCGATGCGTACCGCGTCGTCGTCCCCGTCGTGGGCGATCACGGTGAGGACGGGCCCGAAGATCTCCTCGCGGGCGACCCTGGCGTCGTTGGTCAAGCCGGAGATGACGGTCGGTTCGATGAAGAAGCCGGTGTCGCGGTCGGCGGGTCGGCCGCCGCCGCAGGCGAACTTGCCGCCCTCGTCGAGGGCAAGGTCCAGGTAGGCCTGGACCCTGTCGCGCTGGCGCGCCGAGATGACGGGGCCGCACACGGTTCGCTTGCTGTTCGGATCACCCGGGGTGATGGAACTCATCGTTGCCGCAGCGGCCTCGACGGCTTCCTCGTAGCGTGCGCGAGGCACGACGAGTCGGGTGGTGATGGCGCAGCCCTGGCCCGCGTGCATGGCCGCGGTGAAGGCCGACATCGCACAGGCGCCAGCGAGATCCGCGTCGTCGAGTATCAGGAAGGCCGACTTGCCGCCCAACTCCAGGAACACCTTCTTGATGGTGGCGGCCGCGTCGATCATCACGGCGCGGCCGGTGTTGGTCGAGCCGGTGAACGACACCATGTCGACCCGCGGATCCTTCGAGAGCAGCGCGCCCACCGCGTGATCGCTTGAGGTGACGACGTTGATCACGCCGGCGGGGAAGTCGGTGTGCTCGACGATCAACTCCCCGAGCACGGCCGCGCACCACGGCGTATCGGGAGCGGGTTTGAGCACCAACGTGTTTCCCGCAGCAAGAGCGGGTCCGACCTTGGCGAGGTTGATCTGGTGCGGGAAGTTCCACGGCGTGATCGCCCCGACGACACCAACCGCCTCACGGGCGACGGTGCGATTGGTCGGGATGCCTTGCGGTGTCGCATGGCCGAGATCGAGGGTCCACGGGTAGGTCTCGGCGGTGTCGGCGGCGAAGCTGAGGTCTTCGATGGGACCGTCGAGTTGCGCGCCCGCGGTCAGCATGCGTGGCGCGCCGACCTCGGCGATGGTCAGCTCCCGCAACTCGTCGGAGTGGTCGCGCAGCGCCTGCTGCAGCTGCCGGATGCATCGCACCCTGAGTTCGACGTCCGTCGCCCAGGCGCTTTCGTCGAATGCCGTGCGCGCGGCCCCGATGGCGTCGCTCATGTCGGCGGAGTCGGCGTCGGCCGCGACTCCGAGCACCTCTTCGGTCGCGGGGTTGATCGTCGGGAACGTCCCAGCGCTGCCCGCAGCGAGCCTGCCGTCGATGAGCAGTCGACTCTCGCGATCGCCGAGTAGCGCCATCACATCCCCCGATTTCGTCCTGGACACCTGTCCGACTGTGTTGACTCGAACCATAGCCGCAAGCCCAACCGGGTGGCAAGGGCGCGGCTCCGCAGTGCGGCCCTAGGCAGCCTAAAACGGCCTTAGCCTGCACTTTCATCGTCAGCCTTGCCTTTGGCGGGCAGCGTCGGTTAACTTGGACACGTGTCCAGCGATGCCGCCCTAGCGACTACCGAAACGCCGCGTAACCGGCGTCAGGAAGAGACGTTCCGCAAGGTCCTCACCGCGGGTAAGGAGATGTTGCGCGAGTCCTCGTACGCCGATCTGACGGTGCGAGCCGTCGCGGCCAATGCCAAGGTCGCCCCCGCGACGGCCTACACCTACTTCTCGTCGAAGAACCACTTGATCGCCGAGATCTACCTCGACCTGATGCAACAGGTGCCGTTCTATACAGACGTCAACGAGCCGATGCGGGTTCGCGTCGAGAAGGCCCTGCGCAATCTTGCGTTGGTGGTGGCCGACGAACCCGAGGTCGCGGCCGCCTGCACCACGGCTCTTTTGACCGGCAACGACCTCACCGTACGACGGGTCCGCGATCGCATCGGCATGGAGATCCACCGCCGGATCAAGTCCGCCGTCGGCCCGGACGCCGATTCCCGGGTGGTCTCCGCACTCGAGATGACCTACTTCGGGGCCTTGGTCAACGCAGGCAGTGGCGCCTTCACCTACCACCAGATCGCCGACCGGCTCAGCTACGTGGTCGGCCTCATCGTCGGAGACGACTAGTGACCACGACCGCAGCCCCGTTGCTCGACCCGTACGACTACGACTTCCACGAAGACCCGTATCCCTATTACCGACGGCTGCGCGACGAAGCCCCGCTGTACCACAACGAAGAACTCAACTTCTGGGCGCTGTCGCGGCACACCGACGTCGTACAGGGCTTCCGCAACAGCACCTCACTATCCAACAAGCACGGCGTCTCGCTCGACCCGATCTCACGAAACGAGCACGCCCACAAGGTGATGTCGTTCCTCGCGCTCGACGATCCCGGCCACCTCCGGCTACGGACGCTCGTCTCGAAGGGCTTCACGCCGAGGCGGATTCGCGAGCTGGAGGGCCGGGTCACCGAGATCGCGGTCGAGCACCTCGATGCCGCGCTGCAGTCGAGCAGCTTCGACTACGTCGACGACTTCGCAGGCAAACTGCCGATGGACGTCATCTCCGAACTGATGGGTGTGCCTGCCGAGGACAGGGTGCGCATCCGCGCCCTGGCCGACGAGGTGATGCACCGCGAGGACGGGATGTCCGACGTCCCCGCCGAGGCCATGCAGGCCTCGGCCGATCTGCTGGTGTACTACGCGGACATGGTGGCGCAGCGCCGCAAGAAGCCTTCCGACGACCTGACGTCGGCGCTGGTGGAAGCGGAGATCGACGGTGACGAGCTCACGGACGAAGAGATCATGGCCTTCCTGTTCCTGATGGTCGTCGCCGGCAACGAGACCACCACCAAACTGCTTGCCAACGCGGCGTTCTGGGGTTTCAAGAACCCCGACGAACTCGCCCCGGTCTTCGACGACCACACCCTGGTGAAACCGTGGGTCGAGGAGACACTGCGTTACGACACGTCAAGCCAGATTCTCGCCCGCTCCGTGTCCGCTGACATCACGCTGTACGGCACCACGATTCCCGAGGGCGACGTCCTGCTGCTGCTGCCGGGATCGGCCAATCGTGACGACCGGATCTTCTCCGACCCCGACGACTACCGAATCAACCGCGAAATCGGGTCCAAACTACTGAGTTTCGGCAGCGGCGCGCACTTCTGCCTCGGCGCGCACTTAGCACGCATGGAAGCTCAGGTGGCTCTGACCGAGTTCTTCAAGCGCGTCAGCGGTTTTGAGGTGGACGAGGCGAACTCCGTACGCGTGCACTCCAGCAACGTCCGTGGGTTCGCCCATCTGCCGGTCACCGTCAAGGCCCGTTGATGCCCCGTTTCGCACCCCTACCCGACCGCCGACCCGCCGTCGTTGCGGGAGCCTCCGCCGGAATCGGCGAAGCCACCGCCATCGAACTCGCCAGGCGCGGCTTCCCCGTCGCACTCGGTGCCCGCCGCGTCGAGAAGCTCGACGACCTCGTCGGCAAGATCAACGCCGACGGTGGTGAAGCCGTCGGATTCCACCTCGATGTCACCGACCCCAACTCGGTCAAGTCGTTCGTCGCCAATGCCGTTGAGGCCCTCGGCGACATCGAGGTGCTGGTGGCAGGCGCGGGCGACACGTACTTCGGCAAGCTGGCCGACATCAGCACAGACGACTTCAACTCGCAACTCCAGATCCACCTCGTCGGCGCGAATCGACTCGCCACGGCCGTCCTTCCCGGCATGATCGAGCGACAGCGTGGCGATCTGATCTTCGTCGGCTCCGACGTCGCGCTGCGCCAGCGTCCGCACATGGGCGCCTACGGAGCCGCCAAGGCGGCCCTGGTCGCGATGGTCACCAACTTCCAGATGGAGTTGGAGGGCACTGGAGTTCGCGCGTCGATCGTCCACCCCGGCCCGACCAAGACCTCCATGGGCTGGAGCCTGCCCGCCGAGGCCATCGGGCCCGCGCTCGAGGACTGGGCAAAGTGGGGTCAGGCCCGCCACGACTACTTCCTGCGGGCGTCCGATCTGGCCCGCGCCATCACCTTCGTCGCGGAAACCCCGCGCGGTGGGTTCATCGCAAACATGGAGCTACAGCCGGAGGCCCCGTTGGCCACCACCAAGGATCGCCAGAAGCTTGCCCTTGGCGAGGAGGGAATGCCATGACCGCCAGCATCGTCCAGCGAGTCTCTGGGGGCGCGGAGGAACACGGGCACCTTGAGGAGTTCCGCACCGATCCCATCGCGTTGATGAAGCGGATTCGCCAGGAGTGCGGTGACGTCGGCACCTTCCAACTCGCCGACAAGCAGGTCGTGTTCCTCTCCGGCGCCGAGGCCAACGAGTTCTTCTTCCGTTCCAGCGACGAGGATCTCGACCAAGCCGCCGCTTACCCGTTCATGACACCGATCTTCGGTGAGGGCGTGGTGTTCGACACCGACCCGGAGCGCCGCAAGGAGATGCTGCACAATTCGGCGCTGCGCGGCGAGCAGATGAAGGGGCACGCCGCCACCATCGAACGCGAAGTCCGACGCATGGTCGACGGCTGGGACGACGAGGGCGAGATCGACCTTCTGGACTTCTTCGCCGAACTGACCATCTACACGTCGTCGGCCTGCCTGATCGGCACGAAGTTCCGCGAGGAGCTCGACGGCCGGTTCGCACGTCTCTACCACGAACTCGAACGTGGCACCGATCCGCTGTGTTACGTCGACCCCTATCTGGACATCGAGAGCTTTCGGCTGCGCGACGAGGCACGCGTCGGTCTGGTCGCGCTGGTGCAGGAGATCATGAACAGCCGGATGGCGGCTGGGCGTCCCGAGAAGAGCGACCGGGACATGCTGGACGTGCTGATCACGATCAAGGACGACGAGGGCAATCCCCGGTTCTCCGCCAACGAGATCACCGGCATGTTCATCTCGATGATGTTCGCGGGACATCACACGAGTTCGGGAACGTCGTCGTGGACTCTCATCGAGATGCTGCGTCATCCCGACGTGATGGCGTCGGTCACCCGCGAGCTCGACGAGCTGTACGCCGACGGGCAGGAAGTGAGTTTCCATGCGCTGCGCCAAATTCCGAAGCTGGAGAACGTCATCAAGGAGACGCTTCGTCTGCATCCTCCGCTGATCATCCTGATGCGCGTGGCCAGGGGTGAGTTCGAGGTGGCCGGTTATCCGATCCACGAAGGCGAGATGGTGGCCGCGTCGCCGGCGATCTCCAACCGGATCGCCGAGGACTTTCCTGAGCCCGACAGCTTCATCCCCGACCGGTACGACAAGCCGCGCCAGGAAGACCTGATCAATCGCTGGACGTGGATTCCGTTCGGCGCGGGCCGACACCGTTGCGTCGGTGCCGCGTTCGCGACCATGCAGATCAAGGCGATCTTCTCGGTTCTGTTGCGCGACTGGGAGTTCGAGATGTCTCAACCCGCCGACTCCTACCGCAACGACCATTCCAAGATGGTGGTCCAGCTGGAGCGACCCGCCAGGGTCCGCTACCGCAGGCGCTCCGCCTAGGCACGCCATGGGAATCAGAGTCGAGGCCGACCTGGACCTGTGCCAGGGCCACGCAATGTGTGAGCTCGAGGCACCCGACTACTTCAAGGTGCCCAGACGCGGCCAAGTCGAGATCGTCGACGCGGAGCCGCCCGACGACGCGATGGACGACGTCCGGCGTGCAGTTGACATGTGCCCCACCCAAGCCCTGTTCATCAAAGAGAGAGAAGACTGAGTGTGACGTCACGCGATCAACTCGACGACTGGGTCCAGCGGTGGCTGCAGGCCAACAAGGACGCCGAGAAGGCAGGCGATTGGAAGCCGTTGGCAGACTTCTATGCCGACGACGCCACGTACGGCTGGAACATCGGTCCCAAGGAGGACGTGATGTGCGTCGGACGCGACCAGATCCGCGACGTCGCGCTCGGACTGGAGATGGAAGGCCTTGAGAACTGGGTCTACGAGTATCAGAAGGTACTGGTCGACGAGAAGCAGGGTGAGGTAGTCGGCTTCTGGAAGCAGATCGTCACCAAGTCCGACGGCAGCCAGGACGAGATCTACGGCATCGGCGGCAGCTGGTTCCGGCTCAACGGTGAGTTGCTGATCGAGTGGCAGCGCGACTTCTTCGACTTCGGGCACGTCTCGAAGATGTTCATGAAGCTCATCGAGTCGGGGGATCTGAGCGCCGGGATGCAGAGGCGCATCGAGCGCAGCGTCGCGGGGGAGAAACTGCCGGGCTACTACCCGCTCGGAGAGGCACCGCTCCCCATCTGGTGAGCTCCCGGCCAAGCGGTTGCTTGGGGGTGCTCGTGACGCATCTAACTAATGGCTCTAGTCTGGCCTCACTGGCTCTAGCGGAAGGCACACACCGATGAAGACAAAAGGCGCGCTGATCTGGGAGTTCAACCAGCCATGGTCGGTCGAGGAAATCGAGATCGGCGACCCCGTCAAACACGAGGTCAAGATCCAGATGGAAGCGGCGGGCATGTGTCACTCCGACCATCACCTGGTGACCGGCGGCATCCCGATGATGGGATTCCCCGTGCTCGGCGGCCACGAGGGTGCGGGCATCGTCACCGAAGTGGGCCCCGGCGTCGAAGACCTCGAGCCCGGTGACCACGTCGTGCTGTCGTTCATTCCGTCGTGCGGGAGGTGCCCGTCGTGCCAGGCCGGTCTGCGCAACCTGTGCGACCTGGGCGCAGGTTTGCTCGGTGGTACCGCCGTCTCCGACGGCACGCACCGCATCACGGCCAAGGGTCAGCCGGTCTTTCCCATGACGCTGCTCGGCACGTTCAGCCCGTACATGGTGGTGCACCGGAGCTCCGTCGTGAAGATCGACAAGTCGATCCCCTTCGAGGTCGCCTGCCTGGTGGGCTGCGGCGTCACCACCGGCTACGGCTCCGCGGTCCGCGCCGGTGACATCCGCCCGGGCGACGACGTCGCGGTCATCGGCGTCGGCGGTGTCGGCATGTCGGCCGTCCAGGGCGCCGTCAACGCGGGCGCACGGAACGTGTTCGTCATCGAGCCCATCGAGTGGAAGCGCGATGCGGCACTCAAGTTCGGTGCCACACATGCCTATCCCGACATCGAAACGGCCTTCGGCGGGGTCGCCGAAGTGACCCAGGGCTTGATGGCCAAGCAGGTCATCGTCACCGTCGGCGAGCTGCACGGTGCCGACGTCGACAACTACGTGAATCTGACCTCCAAGGGCGGCACCACCGTTCTCACCGCCATTGGCAGCATGATGGACACCAACGTCTCGTTGAACCTGGCCATGCTCACGCTGATGCAGAAGCGCCTGCAGGGCACCATCTTCGGCGGCGGCAATCCACACTTCGACATCCCCCAGCTGCTGTCGATGTACAAGGCGGGCAAGCTCAACCTCGACGACATGATCACCCGGCAGTACAAGCTGGAGCAGATCAACGACGGCTACACCGACATGCTCGAGGGTCGCAACATCCGTGGCGTCATCCGCTTCACCGACGCCGACAGGTAGTCCGGTGACAACCGTCGAACAAGCGCCAGTGGTCACGGCCTCGGAGGCGTCCTGGAGGTGCGTCCAGGCCGGTGACCGCGCGGGCTGGCTCGCGCTGATGAGCGACGAGGTCGTCATCGAGGACCCGATCGGCGAGGCCGTCACCAATCCCGACGGCCGCGGCGTCCGCGGCAAGGA
>NZ_JBEVLO010000075.1:0-29791 GCF_040509115.1 Mycobacterium sp.
CGCTGTGGGGGGGGGGTGCCCCCCCGGGTCGGGTGGTGGGGCGGGCGGGGGCGCGGCCCCCCCCGCCCGCCTGAACTCACCGCCGGTGACCGAAGCGCGCCACCCCACCGTCACGGACCTACTGGCTCCGCTCGTCGACGTCACCGATCGGGGGGTCTACGAGGGCGATTCGTTCGTCACCTGGCGCGATCACCTTCGTGCGGGCGCCCAACTGGCCGCCGCCCTGACCGCGCGGCTCGACCTCGCCAAGCCGCCACACGTCGGTGTACTGCTCGGCAACACGACGTTCTTCTCGACGGTTCTCGTCGCGGCCGGGCTCGCCGGTCTGGTGCCGGTGGGCCTCAACCCGACGCGGCGTGGCGACGCCTTCGCCCGTGACGTGATGCGCGCCGACTGCCAACTGGTGCTGACCGACGACATGGCCACGCTTGGTGACGGCGCCCCCGAGGGCGTCACCGTCATCGACGTCGAATCACCGGGCTGGACAACCGAACTCGCCGAGTACGTCGACATGCCGGTCACGTTCGTCGCCGCGAAGCCCGACGACCTCTACATGCTGATCTTCACCTCGGGCACCAGCGGTGAGCCCAAGGCGGTCCGGGTCACGCACGACAAGGTGGCCTTTCCCGGTGCCATGCTGGCGGGGCGGTTCGGGTTGGGCCGAGACGACACGTTCTACCTGTCGATGCCCTTGTTCCACTCCAACGCCATCATGGCGGGCTGGGCGGTCGCCGTGGCCGCTGGTGGCTCGATCGCGTTGCGGCGCAAGTTCTCCGCGTCGCAGTTCATTCCCGACGTCCGGCGCTTCGGCGCCACCTACGCCAACTACGTCGGCAAGCCGTTGTCCTACGTGCTGGCCACCCCGCCGCGCGACGACGACGCCGACAATCCGCTGCGGTTCATGTACGGCAACGAAGGCGCCCCGCGTGACCTGCCGCGGTTCGCCGAGCGGTTCGGTGTCATCGTCGTCGACGGCTTCGGCTCGACGGAGGGCGGCATCGCGATCGCGCGGACCCCCGACACTCCGGAGGGTTCGCTCGGCCCGCTCACCGACGAGATCGCAATCGTCGACGTCGACACCGGTGAGCCGTGCGAGGTCGGGAGGATCGGCGAGCTGGTCAACCCGACCGGTCGCGGTTGGTTCCGCGGCTACTACGGCGACGATGGCGCAGAGTCCGAGCGCATGGCGGGCGGGGTGTACCACAGCGGCGACCTCGCCTACCGCGACGATCGAGGCTACGTCTACTTTGCAGGCCGGCTGGGTGACTGGATGCGGGTCGACGGCGAGAACCTCGGCACCGCACCGATCGAGCGGATCATCCTGCGACACGGCGACATCCTGGAAGCGGCGGTCTACCCCATTCCCGATCCGATCGTGGGGGACCGGGTGATGGCCGCGGTGGTGCTGGTCGATGGCGCCGAGTTCGACGGCGACGCCTTCGCGCGCTTCCTCTCCGATCAGCGCGATCTCGGCCCCAAGCAGTGGCCGTCCTACGTCCGAGTGGGCGCGGCGCTGCCGCGGACCGAGACGTTCAAGGTGATCAAGCGGCATCTCTCGGCCGAGGCGCTGGATTGCGCAGATCCCGTCTTCGCGATACCGCGTCCCTGACACCCGCGTACCCGACCCCGGATCGCGTAGTCCGATACTCACGTTCTCGACCCCCGCGGTGAGTTTGACTAGTCGGGACGCGATCTCGACCAGGGGGCCTACATGACCACGATTCGCCGCGGTGTATTGGAATTCGAGCTTCCCGAGGGCGTGTCGATCGCCGAGCCGCTCAACGGTCCGCGGCGTCGCGGGACCCGATCCGACGCGCCCGACCCGGTGTCACCCGAGGCCGTGGCGGCGGCGTTCGGCGACCAGCTCACTGCGGTCGACACCGTGTCGTTGACCATCGGTGCGGCCCCTCCGCGGCGACGCGGCCAGGCAGCGGCCCCCGCGGTGCTCCGCGTCGACGTGGACCCCGACGAACAGGCCGTCGTCCTCGTCGAGCAGGACGGGTACTACACGTGGGTGACGGGGGCCAAGCAGGTGCCGCGTTCTCGGAGCCGAGGTCCCGCGCAGACCGTCGTCACGTTCGAAATCCCGATGACCCCCGCCCCGGCCGATGGCCCCCGCAGACGGGGACCGATTGGCGATCTCATCGTCAAGCCGTTGACCACCATCGTCTTTCGCTTCCTCGCGCGGCTGGTGATCGGTCAGATGGTCAAGCGCATGGAGCGTTCGATCGAGCCGCGCCTGGTTGCCATCGGTGACACCCATCCCGAGTCGTGGACGTGGCCACCCGCGTTGGCCACCACCGGGCGCGCCCGGATCCTGCTCCTCATTCACGGCACGTTCAGCACCACCCGCGGCGGATTCGGCTCGCTGGTGGCAACGGAGTCCGGGACTCGTTTCCTGGAATCCGCCATCGCCGAGTATGACGCGGTCATCGGTTTCGACCACCGCACGCTGAGCGAGGACCCACTGGAGAACGCCGAGCAGCTGCTCGATCTGCTGCGGACGTTGCACGCCGGGGCGGGTATGGACGTCGACGTCATCACCCACAGCCGCGGTGCCCTGGTGGTGCGCAGCCTGATCGAACATCTGCTGCAGGACGACGTCGACGTCACCGTCACCAGCGCCGTGATGGTGGCCGGACCCAACGGGGGAACGCTCCTGGCGCGCCAGGACAACTGGAACGCGCTGATCGATCTCTACACCAACCTCGCCGTTGCGGCGTGCCGGGTGGTCGCCTTCGCGGCACCGCCCGCGACGACGGTGGCGTTGATCCTGAAGGAATCGCTTCAGGCGTTGGCCATCCTGGTCAAGGCGATCGTCTCCGAGGCTGCCGACGAGCAGAGGGTGCCGGGACTGGGGGCGATGGTGCCGGGCGGCACGTTCATCACCGCTTTGAACGGAACCGCCTTGAACGGAACCGCCTTGAACGGAACCGCCCAGCCCGTCGAGGCGGCCTACTACGCCGTGACGTCCAACTTCGAGGTCGGGCAAGCGGCCACTCCGACGTCGCTGCCTGCCAAGTTGAGAAGTCGACTCGCCGACGGCTTCGTCGACCAACTGATGATGGACGCTGCCAATGACCTGGTGGTCGACGTGGCGTCGATGACGGCGGTGCAGTCGCCGGACCTGATCGGATCGTTCAGGCTGGACAACGACCCCAGAACGCACCACTGCGCCTACTTCCTGGACGAGTCCGTGGTGCAGTCGCTGCACGCATGGCTGCTCGGCGGCGGTGGTCCGCCAAGCGTTGGGCCGCCGGATACGTCGCCGCCCGTCGGCGAGACGGTACGCACGATGCCACCCGCGGTGGACACCAACTTCGTGGTGATCGACTCTGACACTCCGTTGGCAGTGGCATGGCGTCAGGTCGAAGCGAGCAATCCCGACTTCGCGGTGGTGCGGAATCTCACCATCGACGGCGAGATCGAGCACTACGCCTTCACTCCCGACGAGTTCATCTCACTCAGCGGTGACTCCGCCCCCAGCCTCTCGATCGGCCCCACCGGAATGCTGACGGGCGCCGACGCGTCACCGGTCACCAGCTCGATCCGAATCCTGCCCTCCCGGCAGGTAGACGACCAGAACCCTTGGGCGGCAAGAACCGTCGTGTTGCACGATGGGTCCCCCATTGGCGTGGCGTCCGAACGGGGCGTCGAGGCCGCCCCGCTGCCGCCGCCATCGCACGGGCGGCGAGGAACCACCCGAGGGCCCGGCGAGCCGACACCCCCCGCGGCAACGCCGCCAGTCGCACAGGCCTACTTTCGCGCGGAGACCGACGCCGTCATCAGCACTGAGTCGGAATCGCTCGTGCTGGTGGATATCTCACTCGAAGAGCTTGCGGCGCCATCCGGTCCGGCTGGTGGGCTCGGCATCGCCGACTTTCACACCGACAAGCCGATCACCGTGCACGTGGTGCCCAGGGTCAATCTGATCGTCAACGGCGACAAGCACGCCACCGTGGCTCCGCCTGCCGCAGGCGAACCCCGGAGTCTGCGGTTCTCCGTCACCGGCGCCCACGCGGGTCCCGGTCAGCTACTGGTGATCGCCGGGCAGGGACCCGTCGACCTGGTCAAGATCGTCCTCGACGTCACGGTCACCGACGGCACCCCCGCCGTGGTGCCCGAACTGGTCTCGGTGACTGCCGACCTGCCACCGATGCCGGACGCCACGGCGTGCGACCGGTTGATCATCGACGAGAACACCATCGTGGCGCTTGGGCCCGACGGCAGGCAGACCGTGGTGCAGACCCAGTTCGACGTCCGCTACGAGTCGGAGTCCCTCGACGTCGTCGAGCGCGCACTGACCGAGCCGATCAAGGGTGATCGGCTCGCCTACGTGACGTCGCTGTACCGAAAGATCGAAGATGACTGGAACACCAGCGGCGACGCGCGGGGTTTCAACCGGGCGTTGCGGGCGTTCGGCGGCCAGCTCTTCGACGAGTTGCTGCCCGCGTCGATCCAGCGTCAGCTTTGGGACAACCGTGACCGGATCAAACAGATCCAGGTCAACAGCATCGACCCCCTGATCCCTTGGGAAGTCGTGCATCTCAAGCAGCCGAATGGCACGCTGCCCGACGAGGAACTATTCCTGGCGAACCTTGGCCTGGTCAGGTGGATAGACGGCGCCAGGTACGCGCCGCGCCAGGTGACGGTGACCAAGGGCAGGGTCAGCACGATCACCCCGGACTATCCACCACAGTCCGGCTGGAGCCTTCCCGCCACCCGAGCCGAACTCGAGTACCTCAAGTCCACGTTCCTTGCCACCGAGGTCAACGCCGACGTGGAGACCGTCATGTCGCTGATCGAACGGCCCGGGCAGTTCGACCTCCTGCACTTCGCAGGGCACGGCGCCGCGACCAACGACGACATCTCCAACGCCGGATTGATCCTGCAGGTCCGCCGGGACAACGGTGCGTGGACTCCGGTACCGCTGACCTCGACCATGGTCGAGCAGTTCGCGCACCTGCGCGACGGAGGGGGCAACCGTCCCCTCGTGTTCCTCAACGCCTGCCAGGTAGGTCGGGCGGGGTACCAGCTGACCCAGGTGGGCGGGTTCGCACAAGCGTTCCTCAAGGGCGGCGCAGGCATCTTCGTCAGCACGTTGTGGTCGGTGCTCGACGAACCCGCCCGCCGCTTCGGCGAGGAGTTCTACACCCAACTCATCGCAGGCCAGACGGTTGCGCAAGCGGCGGTTGCAGCTCGAAGAGCCACCAGGGAGGACGGCGACCCGACCTGGCTGGCGTATGTCGTCTACGGGCGGCCCGACGGGCGGGTCGTCGTCTCTCCCGGCTAGACACAAGGCACGTGTCGGGGCCGATCGCTATGGTCGAGTGCATGGGTTACCGCGAGTCGGCGCCACCCAGCGAGCTCGGTGAGCTCGTCGAGACCGCATGGACGGCTGACGGGGGCGCGGGGCACGCGCACGTGCTGCCCGACGGATGCATGGACCTGATCCGCATGGATGGTCACATCGTGGTAGCGGGTCCCGACGTCACCGCGACCGTCACGTCGCATGGCCCGGAACCTTTGGCGGGCTTGCGCTTTCACCCCGGCGTCCTTCCGCGGCTACTGGGCATACCCGCCGCGGAGCTGGTCGACCGACGGGTGCCGCTCGATGACATATGCGCCGTCCGGCCCGGCTCGACGCTCGCCGAAATCGCCGTCGAGCTGGCCGCCAAGCCGCCGACGAATGAGACCGCGCCGTGGCGGATGCCGACGCTTAGGCACGTCACCCGCAGCCTGGCGGCCGGGTCGTCGATCGCGGACCTCGCGCGGAACGTCGGATGGTCCAGCCGCACGCTGCAGCGACAATGTCGCGCCGTCTACGGATACGGACCTGCGACGCTGCGCCGGGTCCTGCGCTTTCGCAGGGCCGTTGCGCTGTTGCACAGGGGCGCACTGCCGGCCGACGTCGCCGTCGCGACCGGATACGCCGACCAGCCCCACCTTCACCGCGAGGTCCGCGCATTCGCGGGCACCACGGTGACCGCACTGACAGGTCGCTAACCCAGCGAGGCGAACAGATCAATCGAGGTGCCGTCGGGGTCCTCGACCGTGGCGTAGCGCTGCCCCCACGGAGCGTCGAAGGGGTCGAGCGTGCCGAGATGCCCTGCGGCGGTGAGCTTCTTGAACACGGCATCGACGTGACCCGGTTCCGCCAAGCCGAACGCGATCGCCACCCGGCCGCCGCTCTCGGGCGGCGCCCAGCCTGGGTGCATGCCCGCGATGACCTCCTCGGTGTCGAAGGCCAGTTTGTTGCCCCCTGGCAGCGCGACCTCGGCGTGTGGCCCCTCCGGGTCCGGCACCTCCAGGCCGAGCAAACGGTAGAAGTCCAACGACCGTGCGACGTCCTTCGCCACGATCTCCACCACGACTGACTGCAGTGCGTAATCCATTCCTCGAACGGTAGGCCGGACACCCCTGGATGTCGTGAACGAATCGGACACGTCCAGAGCAACCTCGCCTGTCCGCCGCCATCGGTGCTGCGGCGGTGCGATCGCCACGGAAGACCATCGACTGATGGCCCGCAACACCGTGTCCGTCGAAGCTGCGCGACGCCAGCCGCCATACTGTTCGGCACGAGGTGGTAGGTGCAATCGACCTCGTCGTGACGCGCGAAGGATGGTGCCATGGACGGGACCCCGTTCGGACGCTACGAACTGCTCGAACTGCTGGGCCGCGGCGGAATGGGTGAGGTGTGGCGGGCCAGGGACACGGCCACCGACCGCGTCGTCGCCGTCAAAGTCCTGCTGCCACACTGGGCGAACGACGACGTCTTCCAGCAACGCTTTCGCCGCGAAGCCCACGCTGCCGCCAGCCTCAACGAGCCGCACGTCGTACCCATCCACGACTATGGCGAGATCGACGGCCGACTGTTCGTCGACATGCGGCTGATCAACGGAAGCGATCTGCAGACGCTGATTGCCGAGGGGCCACTGCCTCCGAGCCGTGCGATCCAGATCGTCGAGCAGGTCGCGATGGCACTGGACGCGGCGCACGAGATCGGCCTGGTGCACCGCGACGTCAAACCCTCCAACGTCCTGGTCGCGAAGTTCGACTTCACCTACCTCATCGACTTTGGCATCGCCCAGGCCTCCGGTCAGGCGAAGCTGACCCAGGCAGGCAGCACCATGGGTACCTGGCACTACATGTCACCGGAACGGTTCACCACCGGAGAAGCCGACAAGACCGCCGACATCTACGCGTTGGCCTGCGTGCTGCACGAAGCTCTCACCGGGGTCAAACCCTTCGAGGGCAACAGCTTCGAGCAGCAGGTCACCGGCCACCTGAAGAGCCCGCCGCCACGCCCGTCGCACATCGTGCGGGGTCTGCCGCAGGCACTGGACGCGGTGGTGACCAAGGGGATGGCAAAGACTCCCAGTGAGCGCTATCAGTCGGCGACGGACTTCGCCCACGCCGCCAAGGCCGCGCTGGTCGCACCCCCGGAAGCGAGAACCGCGGTCCCGCCGCGCCAGGCACCCCCCGGATATCGCGCGCCGATCGGCGGGCACCGGCCACCCACCCCGGCGCCCTTCGCCGCTCATCCACCGCCGCCCCCGGCTCAGCCACCGCCACCGCCACCGCCACCGCATCAGTCCGCTCCGCTGCCCCAGTACCAGCGTCCCGGGGGCGCGAACACCAAGGGGCGCAAGCCGATTCTGGCGATCTCGGCAATCGCCTGCGCGGTGCTCTTGGTCGTGGCGGTGGTCGCGGTGATCGCCGCGCAGCCGGACTGGCTGTTCGGCAATGGCTCCGCCACCACGACGCCCAGCTCGAGCGCATCGGGCCCCGGTGACGGCACCACGACGACACGACCGGCGCGACCGCAGGAGACGATCGCCGACTACGTCAAGACCAGCGGCCTCACCGAGACGTCGATCCTTCCGAACGACGCCACCGCCCCCACGCTCTACATCCCCATCCCGCCCGACTGGGAGGGACTCGGCGGCGCCGACGTGCCAGAGGGGTTCTTCGGCATCATGCAGTACGCGGGTCAGGATCTGGCTGCGGACCCGCCGCGGATCGTCGTTCTGTACTCGCGGTTGAGCGGGAATGGCGACCCGCAGAGGCTGCTCGACAATGCCCCGGGAGAGCTGAACAACCTGCGAGGCTACCGTCCGATTGACGACGGCGAGACCGGTACCTTCGGCGGCTACGACGCCTACCAGCTCGGCGGTACCTGGGTGGACAACGGGCAGACCCGGTTCATTGCCCAGACGACCGTCGTCGTTCCCATCAGCTCCAACGAGATGTACGTCATCCAGCTGAACGCGCACGGCCCCGTCGGCTCCGAAGACGTGATCGGCGCGGCCACCGACGTGATCGACTCGCAGTCCACCATCACGAACTGACCGCGGCCACGGGTCGCGCGGTCAACCGCGGATGTCGTCGAGGCGTCGGGTGGCGTCCTCGAAACCGCTGACGAGTTCGGCGATGATATCGGCGACGGGCCGAATCTCGTTCATCCGTCCCACGATCTGGCCGACGGGCATCGCGACGGTGGTTGGATCCGTCGACTCGCTCATGCGTTGGTGCGCTTCGCTGACGAGGATGTTCTGCAGCGGCATCGGCAGCGGTTCGGGCGCGCCGTCGGCGTCCCACGCTTCGGTCCAGCGGCTCTTGAGCAACCGGGCGGGTTTTCCGGTGTAGATGCGTCGCCGGACGGTGTCGCTCGACGTCGCAGCGAGCATGGCCTCCTGGATCACCGAACGACCGGACGGCAGCCTCTCCCCCAGGTCGTACTCGGCAGCGGTGAGGAACGCCGAGCCCATCCAGACGCCTTGCGCACCAAGGGCCAACGCCGCAGCGACCTGACGGCCGGAGCCGATTCCGCCGGCCGCCAGCACCGCGGCCTTGCCGTCGAGGGCGTCGACCACCTCGGGCACCAACACCATCGAGGCGATCTCACCGGTGTGGCCACCCGCCTCGTGCCCCTGGGCGATGACGATGTCGACGCCGTTGTCGACGTGCCGTTGCGCATGCTTCGCGCTGCCCGCCAGCGCGGCGACCGGCACACCCGCCGCGTGCACCTGGTCGATGACGTCCTTCGGGGGTGAGCCCAGCGCATTGGCGATCAGCTTGATCGGATGCTTGATCGCCACCTCGACGTGTGACCGAGCCACCGAATGCAGCCAGCCCAGAACGCCTTCCGAGCGCTCCTCGTCCTCTGGCAGCGGTGGCACACCGAGATCGGCAAGCGTCTTGGCGACGAAGTCGCGGTGGCCCTGCGGAATCAGTTTGTCGATGTCGACGCTGGTGCCCTCCGTTGGCACCTTGGCCGGCATCACGATGTCGACGCCGTATGGCTTGCCGTCGGTGTTCGCGTCCATCCACTGCAGGACGGTCTCCAGATCGTCGGCGTCGTTGAACCGCACGCAGCCGAGCATGCCGAGGCCACCAGCTCGGGTGACCGCGGCGGCCACCTTCTCCGAGGGGGTGAAGACGAAGATCGGGTACTCGATGCCGAAGCGGTCGCAGAGTTCGGTGCGCATTTAGGTCTGAACCCCTTGGGTCACGGAGTGTTTGGCGTGCACGTCGTCGGCGGGCCGCTCTTCGGTCTGATCCTTGGCCCAGCGGTAGTCGGGCTTGCCCGCGGGTGAACGCTTCACCTCGTCGACGTACCAAAGGCTGCGCGGCACTTTGTAACCCGCGATCTCGCTGCGCACGAAGGCATCGAGCTCGGCCAAGCTGGGACGGGCCCCCTCCCGCGGATGCACGACGGCGGCGACGTGCTGGCCGAATCGCGGATCGGGCACGCCGACCACTAGGGCGTCGAACACGTCGGGGTGGCCCTTGAGCGCGGCCTCCACCTCTTCGGGGTAGATCTTCTCGCCCCCGCTGTTGATCGACACCGAGCCGCGGCCGAGCATCGTGACGCTGCCGTCCTCCTCGACCTGGGCGTAGTCGCCGGGAATGGCATAGCGCACCCCGTTGATCGTCTGGAACGTCTCCGCCGTCTTCTTCTCGTCCTTGAAGTAGCCGACCGGAATGTGGCCGCGTTTGGCGATGATGCCGCGCACGCCGGAGCCGGGCACCACCTCGTTGCCGTCCTCGTCGAGCACGACGGTGTTCTTGTCGATGGTGACGCGCGGACCGCCGGTGTGCGACTGGCCCTTTGCCACGATGCTGGTCCCGCCGAAGCCGGTCTCCGAGGAGCCGATCGAATCGGTGATGATCCGGTTGGGCAGCAGCTCCAGCAGCTTCTCCTTGATGCTGGTGGAGAACAGCGCGGCAGTGCTGGCGAGTAAGAAGAGGGACGAGAGGTCGTACTCGGTCCCCGCCTCCTGGTGGGCGAGCAGCGCGTCGAGCAGTGGCCTTGCCATCGCGTCGCCGGTGAAGAAGAGCAGGTTCACCTTGTGCTCGTGGATCATCCGCCAGACCTCGTCGGCGTTGAATTCCGGTGCGAGCACCACGGTCTGACCGGAGAACAGCGACATCCACGTCGCCGACTGGGTGGCGCCGTGGATCATCGGCGGGATCGGCAGCCGGATCATCGGCGGGTTCGCGGCCGCCTGCTTGGCGAGGTCGTACTCGTCGGCGATCGGCTCACCCGTGGCAAAGTCGGTGCCGCCGAACAGCACTCGGTAGATGTCCTCGTGGCGCCACATCACGCCCTTCGGGAAGCCCGTGGTGCCACCGGTGTAGAGCAGGTAGATGTCGTCGGCACTGCGCGGCCCGAAGTCGCGCTCCGGTGACCCCTGCTCGAGCGCGGAGTAGAACTCGACGCCGCCGTAGCGTTCGAAGTCGTCGTCGGATCCGTCCTCCACCACGAGGATCGTCTTCACGTTCGGCGTCTCGGGCAGCACGTTGGCGACGCGGTCGGCGTAGCGCCGCTCGTGCACGACGGCCACCATGTCCGAGTTCTCGAAGAGATACTTCAGCTCGCCCTCGACGTAGCGGAAGTTGACGTTCACCAGGATGGCGCCCGCCTTCACGATGCCGAGCATCGCGATGACGATCTCGATGCGGTTGCGGCAGTACAGTCCGACCTTGTCGTCCTTCTTGACGCCTTGGTCGACGAGGTAGTGGGCGAGGCGGTTGGCCTTCTCCTCCAACTGGCCGTAGGTCAGTTGCTCGCTCCCCGAGATGAGGGCGACACGATCTGGCACGGCGTCGATGGCGTGTTCGGCTAGATCGGCGATGTTGAGGGCCACAGGACCTAAACTAGAACGTGTTACATTTTCTTTCAAGTGACCCGGCGTCATGAGTCTCCTGCGACGACGCTGAAAGGCGGATATCCGTGAGCGAGCCCAAAAAGGCCCCCGACGCCCTCGTTGAGCAGCGCGGACACACTCTGATCGTGACGCTGAACCGGCCGGAGGCACGTAACGCACTCTCCACCGAGATGCTCTCGATAATGGTGGACGCCTGGGACCGCGTCGACGACGACCCGGAGATCCGGTCGTGCATCCTGACCGGCGCAGGCGGCTACTTCTGCGCGGGCATGGACCTCAAGGCCGCGACCAAGGCCCCTCCCGGGGACTCCTTCAAGAGTGGCAGTTACGACCCGACGCGCATCGACGGGCTACTCAAGGGCCGCAGGCTCACCAAGCCGCTGATCGCCGCCGTCGAAGGTCCCGCGATCGCGGGCGGTACGGAGATCCTGCAGGGCACCGACATCCGCATCGCAGGTGAGAGCGCGAAGTTCGGCATCTCCGAGGCGAAGTGGAGCCTGTACCCGATGGGTGGCTCCGCGGTCCGCCTGGTGCGCCAGATTCCGTACACCATCGCCTGCGATCTGCTGCTGACCGGCCGCCACATCACTGCCGCCGAGGCGCTCTCCTACGGTTTGATCGGCTACGTCGTCCCTGACGGCACCGCGCTGGAGAAGGCCTTGGAGATCGCCGAGGTGATCAACGGCAACGGTCCCCTCGCGGTGCAGGCGATTCTGCGCTCGATCCACGAGACCGAGGGCATGCACGAGAACGACGCTTTCAAGATCGACACGAAGATCGGCATCGAGGTGTTCCTGTCCGCCGACGCCAAGGAGGGCCCGCTGGCGTTCAAGGAGAAGCGGGCGCCGAACTTCCAGATGAAGTAGCGCCCACCTGCGCCCACCGTGAATCGTCTGCGACTCTGGGCCCCTTTTCTCGCACGCAGTTCACGAGCGCTGAGCTGTCGGTGCCCCTCGGCAGACTCTCGCCATGAACCGGCCCTTTCTCGGTCGCGAAGCCGTCGACTCGGGACACGTCACGCCGTATCAACTGCGCAGCAGATACGCGATCCTCTATCCCGGTGTCTACCTAGCCGCGGACGCAACGGTCACGGCGCGCGTGAAGGCCGAGGCTGCGTTTCTCTGGTCGCGTCGCCGCGGCATCGTCGCAGGCCGCTCCGCTGCCGCGGTGCTCGGCTCCAAGTGGGTCAGCGCCGACGCGCCGGCCGAGTTGATCTACGACAACCGACACCGACCAGGGGCTGTCCTCACCTGGGCCGACCGGATCGGTGACGACGAGATCGAGGTGATCGACGGGATGCGTGTCACCACTGCGGCGCGCACGGCGCTCGACATCGCGTGCCACCTTCCGTTGGACCGCGCGATCGCCGCCCTCGACGCCCTGGCCAGGGCAACGCACGTGAAGCTGGCCGACGTCGAGCAACTCGCCGCCCGGTACAAGGGACGCAACGGGATACGCGCGGCACGGGTCGCTCTCGACCTGGTCGACCCCGGCGCCGAATCGCCACGCGAAACCTGGTTGCGGCTGCTGATCGTTCGCGCCGGCCTGCGTCGGCCGGAGACCCAGATTCCGGTCTACGACGAGTGGGGACAACTCGTCGCGCGTGTCGACATGGGTTGGGAGGACCTGAAGATCGCCGTCGAGTACGACGGCGAGCACCATTGGACCGAACGTCGTCAGATGACGCGCGACATCCGCCGGACCGAGCAGCTCAACGCACTCGGGTGGATCGTCATCAGGGTCACGGCCGACGACACCCCCGCCACCATTCTGCGGCGCATCGAGATGGCCATTGCCAGCCGCTCGTGAAACCCGTGCGAAGAATCGCGGGGTTTCTCGCAGAGGGTTCACGACGGGCGAACGCTAGCGCAAGACCCTCGCCGTCGGGGTGAACACCACCGGCATCGCCTCGGGACCACTGACGAAGTTGGCGGGCCGCAACGGCACTTCGGCCCCGTCGGCCAGGCGCAGATCGGGCAGCCGCGCGAGGATCCGCTTGGTCATCATCGACAACTCGAGACGGGCCAGCTGGTTGCCGAGGCAGAAGTGGGCACCGAAGCCGAAGGCCAAGTGACTGTTGGGAGTTCGATCGATGCGGAAGTTCTCGGGATCGCCGAACACCGCCTCGTCGAAGTTGGCCGACTCGAACATCAGCATGATCTTCTCGCCCGCGCGCAGCTCGGTGCCGTGGAACGTGGCGTCCGCGGTCAGCGTGCGGCACATGTTCTTCACGGGAGACGTCCAGCGCAGCATCTCCTCGATGGCGCAGGGCAGCAGCGCCTCCTGCGAGGCGACCAGCCGGTCCCACTGATCGCGGTGGCGCAGAAGTTGCTCGGTACCACCGGAAAGGGTGTGCCGAGTGGTCTCGTCGCCGCCGATGAGGATCAGCAGTGTCTCCATGACGATCTCGTCGTCGGCCATCCGGTGGCCTTCGACCTCGGCGTTGACCAGCACGCTGAAGAGGTCGTCGGTGGGCTCGGCCCGCCGTTTGGCGATCATGTCCATCGTGAACGCCGTATATGCCGCGAACGCCTCCATCACGGCCTGGATGGTCATCTCGTCGACGTGTGAGCTGAGACCGGAGACCAGGTCGTCGGACCACTTCAGCAGCGTGCCCCGCTCTTCGGGCAGCACGCCGAGCATGTCGCCGATCACGGCCATGGGCAGCGGGGCGGCGATCTCCCGGACGAAGTCGCACTCCCCCCGCTCGCAGACGGCGTCGATCAACGTGTCACAGAGCGTTGCGATGGACGGGAGCTTGTCCATCACTCGCTTGCGGGTGAATCCGGAGTTGACGAGCTTGCGCCGCAACACGTGGGCGGGATCGTCCATGTCGATCATGTAGGGCATGCCGGGTTGGTCGGGACGGATGCCGCCGGTGTTGGAGAACAGTTCGGGGGTGCGCTCGGCGTCGATCACCGACTGATAGCTCGCGGCGGCGGCCTGGCCGTTGCGGTCGCGGAACACCGGCTGGTTGGCGCGCATCCAGCGGTAGGCCTCGCGTGCGCCCCCGTCGGCATAGAAGTTGCCATCGGTCAGGTCGACGTCGGGCTTTAGATCGGGGCCGTACCCCGGAAGAACGGAAGTCACGCAATCTCCTTGGCGTCACCGAACGTCATCTCGACGTTGTCGGCAGAACTCGAAATCAGTGCGCGCTTGGGGAAGCCAAGCGACGCAAGCTCCCTCGCGTAGGGATGCTCGCCGAGCCGCACCGTGACTCCACCGGGCCGGTACCGCACGCCGGAAAGCCGCATCTCCCCTGCAGTTTCGCGGGTGACGCCGTTCAGGTGCGAGTACGTGGGATGCACCTGGGTCTTCGACGTGAGGACTGACGGGGCGCGCAACCCACGCCGGAAGTCCATCCCGACCGCGAATTGGCCGTCGATGCTCACGTCGAACCCGAAGTGATGACGGTCGCGAACTCCGGCCTGATCGTCCGCTCCGCGAACCCCGGCCCGATCGTCCGCTCCGCGAATCGTGAAGTCCGCCAACACCTTCGGATAGCCCCAGATCGACCGGCCGGCCTCCATCGTGAACGCCTGGTCGACGGGAAGGTGGTGAATGAAGGCGCCAGCGGACTGCAACGCCTTGAATCCCGTCGCGTCCGAGCCTGGCGGATTGACCATCACATTGGTGCCATATTCGAGGTATTGACCGAGGTCCCCGTCGAGGTAGTGCATCAGCATCAGGACGACGACCGCCCTGCGGGGCCGGTACCGGCATACCCGAAGCCCGCTGTAGTCGATCATGCGCTGCGCGGCGTCGGCGTCCACCGAGAACATCGCCATGTGCTGCGTCGCGGTGCGGATCTTCACCGGCATGGTCAGCACGGTGCCAGCGATCGTGTGCTCGGTCACACACCAAATCTAGAACGTGTTCTAGACACCTGGCAAGAAGTGTCTACTCCCCACCGGCCAACCGGCCCGGCGGAACGCGACTACACCAGGCCGGCCAGGTCGTGGATCTGCTCGGGCGAGCGGGCGCCGACCACCATCATCGTGACGCCTGCGGCCTCCCACAGCTTGATCTGCTCGCGGACGTAGTCCAGGTCGCCGACGATCGCCGAGTCGTCGACCAACTCGTCGGGGATGACCTTGGCGGCCTCGTCCTTGCGATTGCTGCGGAATAGCGCCGTGACGTCGTCGACCACCTCGGAGTAACCCATCCGCCGGTAGACGTCGGCGTGGAAGTTGGTGTCCTCGGCTCCCATCCCGCCCATGTACAGGGCCAGGTGCGGCTTCATCAACTCCATCACCCCTGCCCTGTCGTCGGTCACGACCACCTGCGCTGTCGCGCAGATCTCGAAGGTCTCCCTGGTCCGCCGGGCACCCGGTCGGGCGAAGCCCTCGTCGAGCCACTCGTTGTACATGCCCGCGATGCGCGGCGAGTAGAAGATGGGCAGCCATCCGTCGCAGATCTCCGCGGCCAGCGCCACGTTCTTGGGACCTTCGGCGCCGAGCATGACGGGGATGTCGGCCCGTAGCGGATGCGTGATCGGCTTGAGGCTCTTGCCGAGGCCCGTGGTCCCCTCGCCGACCAGCGGCAACGGATAGTGCGGACCGTCGCCGTGTACGGGCGACTCGCGCGCCCAGACCTGGCGAAGGATGTCGACGTACTCGCGCGTACGGGCCAACGGCTTGCCGAACTTGGCGCCGTACCAGCCCTCGACGACCTGCGGACCCGAGACGCCGAGCCCGACGATGTGCCTCCCGCCGGAGAGGTGATCGAGCGTCAATGCCGCCATTGCGCAGGCCGTCGGCGTGCGCGCCGAGAGCTGCAGGACCGAGGTGCCCAGTCGCATGCGCTTCGTCTCGCGGCCCCACCATGCCAGGGGGGTGTAGGCATCCGAACCCCAGGCCTCGGCCGTGAAGACGGTGTCGAAACCGGCCTCCTCGGCAGCGGCGACG
This sequence comes from Mycobacterium sp., assembly GCF_040509115.1. Classification (GTDB taxonomy): domain Bacteria; phylum Actinomycetota; class Actinomycetes; order Mycobacteriales; family Mycobacteriaceae; genus Mycobacterium. Next base: position 16,082 of record NZ_JBEVLO010000075.1, read on the forward strand.
AGCTCGGCGTGGTTGGTCGGCGCTTGCGCGCCCCAATATCCGAGCTGCAACCCCAACTTCATTTGGCTCGCCCTTTCCCGGGGTCCAGACTCGTCCTTGCGACGATTCTTAGAACCTGTTCTACTCGATGCCGTGACTGCCAGCCAAAGTAGCCCGGCCAGTATCGATGACCATCTACCGCCCCTCTCGGCGCCGCTGAAGCTGTCATTCGACTACACCCGTTCGGTCGGATCGGTGCTCAGTAGCTTCTTCACCGAGTTGCGCGGACGCCACGTCGTTGGCATCCGCGGATCGGACGGGCGAGTGCACGTTCCACCCGCCGAGTTCGACCCCGTGACCTACGAACCGCTCAGCGAGATCGTACCGGTGGCCAGCGTCGGAACGGTGTTGTCGTGGACCTGGCAACCGCAGCCGTTGGAGGGCCAGCCGCTGGACCGCCCGTTCGCGTGGGCGCTGATCAAACTCGACGGAGCCGACACCGCGCTGCTGCATGCGGTGGACGCGGGCTCGTCGGAGTCGATCAGCACCGGCGCACGGGTTCACGTGCACTGGGCCGACGAGACCGTGGGCGCGATCACCGACATCGCTTACTTCGCGCTCGGCGACACCCCCGAGGACGTGCCGGAGGAAGGGCACGACGACCGCGACCCGGTCACCATGCTCGTCGTGCCCACGATGATCGAAATCCAGCACACCGCTTCGCTTCCAGAGAGCGCGTTCCTGCGAGGCCTGGAGGAAGGCAAGCTGCTCGGCGCGAGGACCGGCAGTTCGGGGAAGGTGTACTTTCCGCCGCGCGAAGCCGACCCGGGCACGGGCCTGGCCACCACCGAGTTCGTCGAGCTGCCCGACAGGGGCACGGTGACCACGTTCGCCATCATCAACATTCCGTTCGCCGGACAGAAGATCAAGCCTCCCTACGTCGCGGCGTACGTCCTGCTCGATGGCGCGGACATCCCCTTCCTGCATCTCATCCTGGAGATCGACGCGGCCGACGTGCGGATGGGCATGCGGGTCGAGGCGGTCTGGAAACCCCGCGACGAGTGGGGCCTCGGCATCGACAACATCGACCACTTCCGGCCGACGGGTGAGCCTGATGCCGAGTACGACTCCTACAAGCACCACCTGTGAAGCGGACTGGGCACACGATGAGCGCTTGCGCGAAGAGCAGAAGGCACGATGAGCGCTTGCGCGAAGAGCAGAAGGCAACACGAGCGCTTGCGCGAAGAATGGAGAGATCTGACATGACCTTTCGCGACGTTGCCGTCGTCGGGTTCGCCCATGCACCGCACGTCCGCCGGACCGAGGGCACCACCAACGGCGTCGAGATGTTGATGCCGTGCTTCGCGCAGTTGTACTCCGACCTCGGCATCAAGCAGACCGACATCGGGTTCTGGTGCTCGGGCTCGTCGGATTACCTTGCCGGGCGTGCCTTCTCGTTCATCTCCGCGATCGACTCGATCGGCGCGGTACCACCGATCAACGAATCGCACGTGGAGATGGATGCCGCGTGGGCGCTGTACGAGGCCTACATCAAGATCCTGACCGGTCAGGTCGACACCGCGCTGGTGTACGGGTTCGGCAAGTCCTCGGCAGGCACATTGCGCAGAGTCCTTGCGCTGCAGACCGATCCGTACACCGTCGCACCGCTGTGGCCGGACGCGGTATCGACGGCCGGTCTGCAGGCGCGGTTCGGGCTGGACTCCGGCAGGTGGACCGCCGAGGACATGGCCCAGGTCGCGCTCGAATCCCTCGCGGTCGCGCAACGCGTCGACTCCGAGAAACCCGCCAAGAGCATCGACGAGCTGCTGGCCCGTCCCTACTTCGCCGACCCGCTTCGCCGCCACGACATCGCACCGATCACCGATGGCGCCGCCGCGATCGTGCTGGCCGCGGGCGACAGGGCACGCGACCTACGCGAGAACCCGGCCTGGATAACCGGTATCGAGCATCGCATCGAGACGCCGATCATCGGGGCTCGCGATCTGGTCACGTCACCGTCGACGGCCGCTTCGGCGAAGGCCGCGACGGGTGGTGACGCGAGCTCGATCGACGTTGCCGAGCTACACGCGCCGTTCAGCCATCAGCAACTCATTCTCCGCGATGCCATCGGTCTCGGGGCGTCGACGACCATCAACCCGTCCGGCGGCCCGCTGGCGGCCAACCCGATGTTCGTCGCCGGGCTGGAGCGGATCGGTTTCGCCGCCCAGCACGTGTTCGACGGCTCGGCCCAGCGGGTATTGGCCCACGCGACGAGCGGCCCTGCGCTGCAACAGAATCTGGTCGCCGTCATGGAAGCCCGATGAGCGCTCGCGCGGAGAGAAAGGGCTTGAGCACCAATGGCTAAGAACAATGCTGCCGTTCTCGGCACGGGACAGACCAAGTACGTCGCCAAGCGCAAGGACGTGTCGATGAACGGCCTGGTGCGCGAGGCCATCGACAGGGCGCTGGAGGACTCCGGCTGCTCGTTCGACGACATCGATGCCGTCGTCGTCGGCAAGGCGCCCGACTTCTTCGAGGGCGTCATGATGCCCGAGCTGTTCATGGCAGACGCCATCGGAGCCACCGGCAAGCCACTGATCCGGGTGCACACCGCGGGTTCGGTCGGCGGGTCGACCGCGGTGGTGGCCGCGAGTCTGGTGCAGTCGGGCAAGTACCGCCGCGTGCTGTCCATGGCTTGGGAGAAGCAGTCGGAGAGCAATGCGATGTGGGCGTTGTCCATTCCGGTGCCGTTCACCAAGCCGGTCGGCGCGGGTGCCGGTGGCTACTTCGCGCCGCACGTGCGGGCCTATATCCGCCGCTCCGGCGCGCCGGACTACATCGGCGCCATGGTGGCCGTCAAGGATCGCCTCAACGGTGCCAAGAATCCGCTGGCCCACCTGCATCAGCCGGACATCACGTTGGAGAAGGTGCTGGCCTCTCAGATGTTGTGGGATCCGATCCGGTTCGACGAGACCTGCCCGTCGTCCGACGGTGCTGCGGCGATCGTCATCGGCAACGAGGAGGTTGCCGACCAACGCATTGCCGAGGGACATCCCGTGGCGTGGATTCATGCCACCGCGCTGCGCACCGAGCCGTTGGCCTTCTCCGGCCGTGATCAGGTCAATCCGCAGGCGGGCCGAGATGCCGCCAAGGCGCTGTGGGCGGACGCAGGCATCGTCAGCCCCATCGACGAGATCGACGTCGCCGAAATCTACGTGCCGTTCTCGTGGTTCGAGCCGATGTGGTTGGAGAATCTGGGCTTCGCGGCGGAGGGCGAGGGGTGGAAGCTCACCGAGGCGGGCGAAACCGCCATAGGCGGCCGGATTCCGGTCAACGCATCGGGCGGCGTGCTGTCGAGCAACCCCATCGGCGCTTCGGGCATGATCCGGTTCGCCGAGTCGGCGATTCAGGTGATGGGCAAGGCGGGCGAGCACCAGGTCGAAGGGGCCCGCAAGGCGCTCGGTCACGCCTACGGCGGCGGCTCTCAGTACTACTCGATGTGGGTGGTATCGGCCGACAAGCCCACGCGTCCCTGACCGCGGCCCCCGGCGAGCGAGCGTCGTTCCCTTTGCGACGCGGGAGACGGACCGCGTAGCCTGAGCACGAACGCAATCCGCTTCTCACAAGATAACTTTCAGATAACTATTGCCTAAGTCACACTTGCCCCGCTCACTCGTTCCCCGACTACTCGTTGCCGCCGCGGCCACCTTCCTGGTGATCGGCGTCAGCGGCTGCGCCCCCGCCGGCGGCGGCGCCGCCCAGAGCAGCGTCCCGACCATCCCGACGATCCCCTACGCGCCGACGACGACGAAGACCTCTGCGGCCGCCGGGTCCGAGGACTTCCGGCATCTGCTGCTAGCGCCTGCCGACCTCAGTGACGCCGAGGACACCTTCAACGAGCGATCGAAGGACTCGCAACCCAACGGCAATCCCGGCGCCAGCGCCTTCTTCGTCAACGACGAGGACAACCGTGCCGTCAGCGACACGTTCCTGGTCTACCCGGATGCCGCGACGGCGACCGCGACGCTGAAGCAGGCGGCCGCGACGCTTCCCACGCTGGTCGCAGGTGGCTCTCCGACGCCGCTGGCAGTGGGCACCGATGGCGTCGTCATCTCGGGGTCCATCCCCGACGAGGACAAGGCCGTCACCCTCGTCTTCTTCACCGAGGGCCGGGCGCTGGTGCGGCTGGAGTTCCAGAGCGCCGCGGGCGACCCGACGACGGATCAGTTCGTCACCAATGTCGCCAAGATGCAGCAGATCGCGCTGCGAGTCGGACTCAGCGACACGCAGTAGCGCAGCGGCTCAGCTGTCGGCGATCGGGGCCAGGCCGTTGTGCAGGTATCGCCGCGCCAGATCCTGGTAGGCGCTCGGGTTGGTGTTGACCCACACCTCTGCGCCGGTTCCCGCGATGGGTCCCTTGATCTTGGCGGGCACACCGATCACGAAGACCTCGTCGGGAATCTTGGTGCCGCCGGTGACCAGGGAGTGCGCCGCGATCAGGCTGCGCCTGCCGATGACGGCACCGTCGAGCACCGTGGCGTGATTGGCGATCACCGCCTCCTGCCCGATGTGCGCGCCGTGGATCACGCACCCGTGCGCGATCGTCGCCCCAGGCCCGACGTCCACCGGGACCCCTGGCGGCGCATGTAGTACGCAGCCGTCCTGTACGTTCGCGCCCGCCCTGATGGTGATCGGGGCGAAGTCGGCCCGCAGAACGGCGTTGAACCACACGGACGCACCCTCCTCGACGTGCACGTCGCCGATCAGCGTGGCAGTCGGCGCGACGAAGGCGGACGGGTCGACGACGGGTGATCGACCCTCGAAGGCGTACAGCGGCATCGTCTAGATATACCGCAGCTCGGAGCGATCAGATTGCGCGCAGCGGGGCAAAAACTGTAACGTGTTCTAGTTAGAGAGTTCAGAACCGGGAGGCCCACCGTGAGCACCGAAACCGCAGGCGTCCGCGAGATCGACACCGGCGCCCTGCCCGACCGCTACGCACGGGGCTGGCACTGCCTTGGGCCCGTCGCGAACTTCACCGACGGCAAGCCGCACGGCGTGGAGATCTTCGGCACGATGCTGGTGGTCTTCGCCGACTCCGCAGGCGAGCTCAAGATCCTCGACGGGTACTGCCGTCACATGGGCGGCAACCTGTCCCAGGGCACCATCAAGGGGGACGAGGTGGCCTGCCCCTTCCACGATTGGCGCTGGGGCGGCGACGGCAAGTGCAAGCTGGTGCCCTACGCCAAGCGCACCCCTCGGCTCGCGCGGACCAGGGCATGGCAGACCGACGTGCGCGGCGGGTTGCTGTTCGTCTGGCATGACCACGAGGGCAATGCGCCACAGCCCGAGGTTCAGATCCCCGAGATCCCCGAGTTCGCCAGCGACGAGTGGACGGATTGGCGGTGGAACACGATGCTCATCGAGGGCAGCAACTGCCGCGAGATCATCGACAACGTCACCGACATGGCGCACTTCTTCTACATCCACTTCGGCCTACCGACCTACTTCAAGAACGTCTTCGAGGGCCACATCGCCAGCCAGTACCTGCACAACGTGGGACGGCCGGACGTCAACGACCTCGGCACCGCCTACGGCGAGGCGCACCTGGACTCCGAGGCCTCCTACTTCGGCCCGTCGTTCATGATCAACTGGCTGCACAACAATTACGGCGGGTTCAAGGCCGAGTCGATCCTGATCAATTGCCACTACCCCGTCTCACAGAACTCGTTCGTGCTGCAGTGGGGCGTCATCGTCGAAAAGCCCAAGGGCATGGACGAGAAGATGACCGACAAGCTGGCGAGCGCCTTCACCGACGGCGTCAGCAAGGGCTTTCTGCAGGACGTCGAGATTTGGAAGCACAAGACTCGGATCGACAATCCGCTCCTCGTCGAGGAGGACGGTGCGGTCTACCAGATGCGCCGTTGGTATCAGCAGTTCTACGTCGACGTCGCCGACGTCAGCCCGGACATGACCGACCGCTTCGAGATCGAGGTCGACACCACGGCGGCCAACGAGAAGTGGTCCGTCGAGGTTCAGGAGAATCTGCGGGAGAAGGAGACCCTCCGCAAGCGCGCCGAGGAACAGCCTGCGACATGACGGATGCGCCAGACGCCGACAGGCTGGCGCGGTCGATGCTCGCCCTGCTCGGTCACGACGACGACGAACACCCGACGGGGGATCGCCGGGCAGCCGGGACATGGTCGAAGGCACCCGATTTCGCGTCCGACCCCGACCGGGCGGCCGCCGTCAAGGAGGCCTCCGCCCGCGACCGCGAGCGCTATCTGACCGCTGGCCTGACCCCGGTGGACTGCCGCTTCTGCCACGCCACCGTCGCCGTCAAGAAGCTCGGCGCGGGACATACTGCCGTGCAATGGAATTCGGCGGCCACTCAGCGCTGCGCGACGTTCGCCGAGGTGCGCTCCTGCGGTGGCGACAGCAGTCGCAGCCGGGCCTGCCCCCGACTGGCCGACAGCATCAGGCACGCGGTCGCCGAGGGGTGCCTCGAAGAGGAGTCGACGGCCCCGTCTCCGGGTGACGGCTAGATCCGGACGTCGGGGCTCGGATCGTCTTCGTGCGGTCAGCGGCCGCTCTTAGCATGTGGCTCTGACGTTTTGGTGGCGCGCGACTGGGGTTGTGCACAGTTGGCGCTTCGTCCACAGGCCGGTGTTGGTTCGGCCGTGGGGGGCGGATCGCGTCCGTGGTCGCACGTATGTTCGAGTCATGTCGATGCGGGCGGTTCGAGACGCGGTCGAGGGGCTGCGCGCCGCGCTCGCCGACTGTGACCTGAACGCGCTGTCGACCCAAGACCTCCTCGGCCTGCTCGACGAGCTGGAAACCCTGTCCTGCCAACTGCCCACGCAGTGGCATCGCGCGCTGGCCCGGCTGCAGGTCGAGACCTCCGCCAGGGAGTTGGGCGCCAAGTCCTGGCGCGACGTGTTGACCGTGCGGTGGCGACTGTCCCCCGCCGAAGCGTCACGCCGCCTAATCGAGGCCAGTCTGTTGGGGCCGCGCCAGGCGCTGATCGGGCAACCGTTGGAGCCGCTGCTGCCGGCCACCGCCGCCGCCCAAGCGTTGGGGGCGATCACCGCCGAGCACGTCACCGCGATCCGCAAGGCGATGGCCAAGATGCCCGGGTTCGTCGACCCGGCCACCCGCGCCCACATCGAGGTCGACCTGGTCCGCACCGCCGCGGGCGCTGGTCCCAAGGAAGTCACCGATCACGCCGCGCTGACCCTGTTCCTGCTCGACCAGGACGGCCCCGAGCCCACCGACGACGAACGGCTCGGGAAACGCGGCTTCTCCGTGGGTAAACAGCGTCCCGACGGGAATTCCCCGATCAGTGGGGAGTTCACCCCCGAAGCCTGGGCCACCTGGCAGCCACTGCTTGCCAAGTTCGCCGCGCCGGGCATGTGCAATCCCGCCGACCCCCACCCCTGCGCCTCCGGCACACCATCGCAGGAGCAAATCGACAACGATCATCGCAGCCTGGCCCAACGCCAACACGACGCGATCATCGCGATCGGGCGGATCGCCCTGATGAGCGACCTGGGGAAGCTCAACGGGCTGCCGGTGTCGATCATCATCCGCACCACCCTGCAAGACCTGGAGTCCCGCGCTGGGGTCGGGGTGACCGGTGGCGGGACCCGGATGCCGATCCGCGACGTGATCCGCCTCGCCAGCCATGCGCACCACAGCCTGGTGGTGTTCGACGGCGTCACCGGCAGGGCGCTGGACCTGTTCCGCACCAAGCGGATCGCGAACCCCGATCAGCGGATCGTGCTGATCGCCCGCGACGGCGGGTGCACCAAACCCGGCTGCACCGTCGGCGCCTACGGCACCCAAGTCCACCACGCCGCTCAAGACTGGCGCCACGGCGGACAAACCAACGTCGACGACCTCGGCCTAGCCTGCGGCGCGGACAATCGTCTCGTCGACGGAGGCGCCTGGAGCACCCGGATCAACGAGCGCCGGGAAGTGGAGTGGGTGCCGCCCGAAGACTTGGACACCGGGCAGACCCGGATCAACACCCAGCACACCCCAGAACGACACCTCCAGGCCCTGGCAGACCCCGAAGCCAAGGCCGACGACCGCGCCCACCCTGCCGAGAGCCGTCCCGGTCCGGAGGCCCGCACCCCATCGACCGCTGGCGAACCCGGCGGACAGCAGACCGCCAACGAACCCGGCGGGCCGCATTCCCCACCGCAGGGGTACGGCTAGCGGGGGTTGCACCTAGCGCAATGGCACCGGCGTCGAGGCGCCCACCCGCGTCGCCGCCTCGACCATCGCCGTCGCCGAGGCGATCACCGTCCGCAGGGTGCCGCCGTCGGATGCCGCGACCCGGACCGCCCAGCCTGCGTCGTTCGGCAGATCGGTGACGGCCACGTAGACCCGCCGATCGCCAGCGAGCACGCTGAGTGTCTCGAGGTCCTGCGACACCGACGTCAAGGCCGTGTCGAAGCCGGCGCCGACGACGTAAACGGTTCCGAACGCAGTGGGGGCATCGATGAATCCAGGCAACGAGTCGAGCACCTGGGCGTCGAGGGCGAGCAGCGTTCCGTTCGGCGCGCTGATCCTGACCGAGGATTCGTAGCGGCCGAACTCCGCACGGGTGAGATCCGGGTGCAACACCATGGCATCGACCAGCACCGCACAGCCACCCGGCTCGACGCAGGCCTGCACGAGCTGTCGGTAGCTCGCCCGCGCGGTGAGGATGCGGGGGCTGGTGTCGAGCAGTAGTCGGCTGGTGGAGTCGACCCGTACCTGGGTGTCCTCGACCGCCCCGGTGCCGCCAGGCGTGCCGCTCACCATGGTGGCACCCTGGCCCCGCACCACCGCCGCCCCGCCGTCGCGCACCTCGATGCGCTGCCTGGTGTCGTCGCCGGGAATGACGGTGCCCGCGGCGTTCTGCACGATCACGGTGCCGACCCCCGGCCCGTCCTGGTCGGCGAACATCCGGCCGACGAGCAGGGGCCAACGGTGCCGTCGCCGCGTCATCACGGTCCGGCCACCGGCGCCCGCGAACACGAGGTCGAGCGCCGTGCGAGCGCCGACACTCACGTGAAGAGCACCTCCCGCTCGAGCACGTCCATCACCGCGTCGACGCCGTCACCGCCTCGGGCGCTGATCGCCACGACCGGCCTGCCGCCGCGGACGTCGTCGGCCTCCTTGAGCATCAGGGGCAGGTCGACGCCGACGTGTGGTGCGAGGTCGATCTTGTTGACCACCAGCAGATCACAGCGAAGAACGCCGGGTCCGCGCTTGCGCGGGATGTCGCCACCACCACCGACGTCGATGACGAACAGCCAGTAGTCCACCAAATCCCTGGAGAACGTCGAGGCGAGGTTGTCCCCACCCGATTCCAGAAGGATCATCTCGGTGTCGGGGAACTCGGCCTCCAGCGCGTCGGCCGCCGCCATGTTCAGCGAGGGGTCCTCGCGGATCACGGTGTGCGGGCACCCCCCGGCCTCGACGGCCCGCACCCGGCGCGGGTCGATCAGCCCGGAGCGGCGAACCCGTTCGGCGTCCTCGGCGGTCACGAGGTCGTTGGTGATCACCGACAGCGTGCGGCCGCGCCGATCGAAGCCGGCCAGCAGCGCCTCCACCAATACGGTCTTGCCGGACCCGACGGGTCCCCCGATGCCCACGCGCGCGGCCTTCATCGGAGCAGATACTTTCGCGAGAAGGGCACGGTAACAGCTGGTTCCGCGGTGAGTAGCACCCCGTCGGCGCGCACGTCGAACGTGCGGGAGTCGACCTCGACGACGGGAAGGGCGGCGTTGCGGACCATGTCGCTCTTGCGCAGATTCCTGACCGACGTGATGGGCAGCACCGTCTTGCGCAGCCCGAGCCGTTCCGGCACGCCCGCGTCGACGGCGAGAGATGACATGAACACGAAACCCAGCTCCGCGGCCGCATCGCCGAGCGCACCCCAGTTGGGGCGCTGGACGACGGGTTCCGACGACGACACCGAGCCCGCCGCGTCCCCGAGTGCGGCCCATGCCACGAAACCGTTCTTCAGCACTTGCCTCGGCTTGACCCCGAAGAACGCCGGCTGCCAGATCACCAGGTCGGCGATCTTGCCGACTTCGACGGAACCGATGTGTGCGTCGGCCCCGATCGAGATCGCCGGATTGATGGTGAGTTTGGCGAGATAGCGCTTGACGCGTTCGTTGTCCGCTGCTGCGGTGGTCTCCTCCGGCAGCCGACCGACGCGCTGCTTCATCACGGCGGCGAGCTGCCAGCAGTTGGCGATGTTCTCGGCCACCCGGCCCATGCCCTGGGTGTCGCTCCCGAAGATCGAGATGGCGCCCATGTCGTGCAGCATGTCCTCGGCCATCATGGTCTGGGGCCGGATCCGGGCCTCGGCGAACGCGATGTCCTCTGGCGCTTCCCAATTCATCAGGTGCGCCAGCATGGTCATGGGTACGCCCTCGTCGAGTCCGCCGAGGGTGTACGGGTTGGTGGGATTGGTGGTGCCTGGGATGACGTTGTCATAGCCGACGCACCGGATGAGGTCGGGCGCGTGCCCGCCGCCTGCACCCTCCACGTGGTAGAGGTGAATCGTCCGATCACCGATGGTCGCCATCGTCGTCTCGGAGAAGCCGAACTCATTGATCGAATCGGTGTGCAGGTGTACGGCGAAGTCGGCGGAATCGGCGGCCACCAGTGTTCTGTCGATGACGGCGGGAGACGCCCCGAAGTCCTCGTGGATCTTCACGGCGCCCGCTCCCGCGGCGACCATTTCGATCACCGCCGCCGAGTCGGACGAACCCCTGCCGAAGGGCACGTAATTCATCGGTGAGTACTCGCCCGCCTTGAGGAACAGACCCAGGTTGCGCGGCCCGCCGGTGGCGACCTCGAAGGTGGGCCCCAGCGAACCGCCGATGAGGGTGGTCGTGCCGGTGGACAGGGCGTGCTCGGTCTGCTGTGGCGAGATGAGGTGTGCGTGCGTCTCGATGGCACCGGCCGTCACGATCATCCCCTCGGCCGGGATCGGGGTGGTCGCCGTGCCGACGATCATGCCGGGGGTGACGCCCGGCATGGTGTCTGGGTTACCCGCCTTCCCGATGCCGACGATTCGGCCATCCCGAATCCCGATGTCGGCCTTGATGATCCCGCTCACCGCATCGACGACGAGCGCGTTGGCGATGACGTAGTCAAGCGCCCCGTCCGATGACTTCGACGACGGCCGGTACCCCTCCCCGTCCCGCACCGACTTGCCTGCGCCGCTGAGCAACTCATAGCCCGGCAGCGTGAGGTCGTCCTCGACCTCGACGAAGAGATCCGAGTCGGCGAGCCGAACCCGGTCTCCCGTCGTGGGCCCGAACATGCGGGCATACGCCGCGCGGTCGATGGACGTCACAGCGCCGCCCCCAGCGGGCCGTCGACCGTGCCGGAGAAGCCGTGGATCACCCGGTCACCCGCGATCGGCACCAACGTCACCTCGACGGGCATGCCCGGCTCGAACCGGACACCGGCACCGGAGGCGACGTCGAGCTTGAGCCCCCACGCGGCGCGCCGGTCGAACTCGAGGGCCGCGTTCGACTCGAAGAAATGAGTCTGGCTGCGCACCTGGATGTCCCTGTCGCCGCGGTTGACGACCGTCATCGAGGTGCGGTCGACTCCGGGAAAGAGCTCTACGGGCTCGTCGCCGACGATGATCTCCCCGGGGTGAACGTCGTTCTCGCCACGGGTGATCGGGTCGATCAGGGTGACGAGTTTGGTTCCGTCGGCGAACGGCGCGTCCACCGTCACGATGCGCACCATGTCGGGAACGCCGGGCTCGCACTGCTCGGCCGTCAGCGTCCCCGCAGCGTGGTCGATCACCTCGTCGTAGGCCATGTTCCTGCGCGCCGACAGCAACACCTCGTCGGTCAGAAGGGCGACGGCCTCGGGATGGCTCAGCGGGACGCCCTCGCGCACGTTGCGCCTGGCCAGCTCGGCGGCGCTGAAGACGACGAGGCGCTCCATCTCGGTCGGCGTGAGATTCATCGTGATCCTTCCGTTCCCTCGAAAGCCCTGGTGTTCAGGGCGTGACGTTCAACTGGCGAACAACCGCACCCCGTCGCCGCGTCGCTGGGCCGCGACGTCGGCGTACACCGTGAACACCGCGGGGCCGGGTGCGGGTTCGCGTTGAAGCACTTCCAGAACGACCGGTGTCAGCGACGCGATGGTGCGTTGCGCACCGAGATGCCCGCAGATGCCCAGACGCACTGCGGCACTGGATATTCCCGCGATCAACTGCCACGCCGTCACGGTCTCCGCCGTCTCGAGGGTCAGCCCAGCGGCCCGCAGGCACAGCGCCTGCGCAATCGGTAGATGCCCTGGCGCACCCTGCTGGAGCACGCGACGACGGTACTCGTCGACGGCGGGGGCGGCCTCGGCGCCGAGCAGCGCGGCGAACGTAGCCAGGGTAGCCGCCCCGGCCCGCCGGGACGCCTCGCGCAACACCGACATCGTGCTGGTCGCCTCGGCAAGGTCATCCACTTCGGCGGGATCGGCTGCGGCCCATGCGCGACGGAGCAGGACGCGGTCGCACGGGTGCCAGCGTCCGTCGAGCTGCTCGGCGGCGAACGCCTGCACGTCGGCCTCGTCGCGCACCAGGCCGTCGCGGTGAGAACCCTCCAGCCCGAAGGAGAAGGCGAAGCCGCCGGACGGAAAGGCACTGTCCCCGAAGCGAAGCGCGGTGAGCAGCTGGTCGGATTCAAGCATCCGGTCGACCGCTGACCGACCGCACCCGACCGTCCGCGAGCAGGTCGGCAATCCGAGCCGTGTAGTCGGACTCCTGGCCTTCCAACCGGACCACCAGCGCGTCGTCATGCTGGCTGATCTGCCAATGCAGATGACCGGCAACGTATCCCAGCCGAAGTGCGGCCGCAAGGTCGGTCGGTCGGAACGTCAGGAAGTTCGGCGCCCCGGCCCGGACCACCACCGCGTGGTCGGCTTCCAGCACCAGCACCGCGCCGTCGGCCAACACGCTGTCGCGGGGCAGCACGACGGCGTACTCCCTGCCCGCATCGGACGTCACGCGCAGCCGCCTCCGGTCGAGATCGTCGGCATCGACGTGCAGGTACTCCACCGCCTTGTCGCGGTGCGCCAGCTCGTGCAGCCGCTGCGCGACGGCCTCGTCCGCCGTCGAGCCGACGATCTCGTCGAGGACCCTTAGCACTAGGCCGCCCGCGCGGCGACCTGGGCAATCCTGCCGACCACGTCCGTATTCGCCTCCAACGCACGGCCGACCTGCAGAATCTCCGGCTCCGCGAACGGCTTCCCGATGATCTGGACCCCCAGCGGCAGCCCAGCCGCCGTGAACGCCGCGGGGACCGACAGTGAGGGCAGGCCAGTCACGTTCGCCGGTGCCGAGTACCGCACGTAGGCAGCGGTCGAGGCCTCCTCCGTGCCGTCGGCCCACCTGACGAAGGGGTCGGCCCGCAGCGTGGCGGCAGCCACGAGGGTCGGCGCGAGCACGACGTCGATCGAGCCGTACATCTCCCGCCACGCCGCCTGGATCTGCGTCCGCAGACGCATCGCATTGACGTAGTCGGTGGCCGGGACAGCCGCGCCGACCTCGAGCAGCGTACGGGTCTCGTCGGTGAACTTCTCCGGCGAGTTGAGCAGGTAGTCCTGGTGATAGGCGGTGGCCTCGGGCATCATGATGGCCCACTCGGTCGAGATGACGAACTCGGCCATCGGAATCGTCACCTCGACCAGTTCGGCGCCGAGCGATTC
>NZ_JBEVLO010000076.1:0-23461 GCF_040509115.1 Mycobacterium sp.
CCTACCGGGTGAATCGATGAGTCGACGCTTGTACTCGGGATGGGCGTTGGCTTCCACGGCGGCGACCAAGGCGGTGCCTACCCAGACTCCGTCAGCGCCCGCACGCAATGCAGCGGCTGCGACGGTCCCGTCGGATATGCCGCCCGCTCCCAGCAGCAGCAGGTCAGGCCACTTGTGACGGATCGCCCGTAACAGCGCATGCAATGGGATGCGTCCGCGGGCATGGCCGCCCGCCTCGCTGCCCTGGGCGACTATCCCGTTGACGCCGAGTCCAATTGCCGCGGCCGCGAGTTCGGGCGAGGAGGCTTGCATCCACACACGTATGCCTGCAGCACGTAACGTGCTGACCCAGCGCGCCGCCGGTGGGTCGTGGTGAAATACGACCAGCGGTACGTCCATCTGGACGCACGCGTCGATATGAGCGTCCGTGCTGGCAGGCCCGAATCCGATGTCAGCGCAGATGAGGTCCACCCCGAACGGCCCAGAAGTCAAGGTGCGCAGTTGTTCTACCATTACGACTAGGCTCTCTGCAGGATCGGGGGATGCGCCCAGCACACCCAATCCGCCGGCATTGGTGACCGCGGCGGCTAGCTGCTCGTGTGCGATGAATCCCATACCCGCTCCGACGAACGGATGTCTGAGGCCATACTCCTTGGTCAACCGGGTCTCAAGAGCAGGGACATCATTCGGCGCGCCCGCGGCGCGCCCATGGCCGTCGTCAGTAACCGGATCACTGGACGAGTGGGGCATCGCTTGTCTTTTCCTTTCATATACTCCGATTCGGAGTTCCCAACCGAAGATAGTCCGAATCGAAGTACTGTCAAACGCCATGTCGGACAAGCAGCTTACCCCGACGTCGTTCGCGAAACTCGGGCTGCTCTCGATCCAGCCGTTTACGATTTACGAACTTGCTCAGCAGATGGACCGCACGCTCAGCTGGTTTTGGCCCCGGGCGGCCAGCATGATCTATGAAGAGCCGAAGAAGCTGGTGTCCGCCGCCTGGCCACCTCGCAGGTCACCTTCACAGGCAATCAGCGCAGCACCGTCTACGAGATCACCGACCTCGGACGCGCAGCGTTGGCAGACTGGTTCGACACACCGCCGCCGGGATGCGCATCGAGTCCGAAGCCGTGCTCAAGGTGGCGTTCGCCGACGCAGGCGACGTGACTCAGCTACGTGCAGTGGTGCACGAAATCCGGGTCGACGCTGAGACGCGGGACACTGAACTCCTGTCCAAATCAACGAAATACGCAGTCACGGGTGGTCCATTCCCAGACCGCTGACCAATCGTTGCGATCACTGGCAAGCTGCTCTTGAGCCAATATGAGGCTGTTGTCCAGTGGACCCGATGGGCTGAAGACGCGATCGGTGAATGGACCGGCATCACGCCGGCAAGCCGAGGCACAGTGCCGCCTTCGGGGTTCACTTCCGGGTGGCCCGCCGAGCGGGTCGAGCACACCGCCAAACTTCGCAACACGGCGCGAGACTCGGGTTCGCTTGCGCGTGGAGCGATCGCCTCAGTCAACCACCGGGGTGAAAGGCGATGATGGGGAAGGGTTTCGCGCCGCTCGCTGATAGTGGTCGTACGGCGAGTAGGCGCCGGTAGCGAGTTGGAAAAGCCGGTCCCGTTCCGGAACCACCGACACTTCGGCGTGAAAAACTCGCCAAGGCCGCGCGACACTAATCACACTCGTGCAATGAAGCGAGACCTGCGGAACTGGAATCACGATGACCATTATCGGGGAGACGTCAGCCAGCTCGATCGCGGCACCAAAGATGAAAGCCCAGGCGCGCGGGTCACCATCATCTGGGCAATGAGGTACCGACGCCCTCGGTCGGTGGCGCGGATCCATCGTGACGGAAGAAGCCGTCGTCGAGGTGGCGGCGGCCGACTTCTACTGCGAGAAATGCGTCTTCGGCGTCGAGGGGGACGCTGGCGGCGAGGTTCCACACGGCCTTGCCGTACTCCTGGAGAAAGTGTGGGTACCCAGCGCTTGCCGTCACCAGGATGTCGAGCGCTTCGTCGGTGATGTCGCCGCCGGACGTGCGGATGGGGTCCTCGATGGCCGTGGCGGCTGCCAGATCGGACAGGGACCCGATGGTTGAGTACAGGAACTGTCGTTCGGCGTAGGACCGGGAGTCAGCGAGGACGGCAGGCAGGTTGGGAAGTCCGGCGCCGATGATGTGCAAGGGCGCATTGCCGTGACGTTCGGCATGACAGACACGCCGATGCTGACGGTGACCGATATGGCGTCGTCGGTGTGGCGCATTTCTAGTCGAATCCGGTCGGCAATGCGAAGACCGTTCTTGAGATCTTCTGACAGAACGAGAGCCAGCTGGTCCGGCACTGACGATGCTGACACCTTGAATCGGCGCCAGCGCTGGACGGAGGTCGGCCAACGGCGCCTGCCGACCCGGCACGCACCCGCTCGCTCATCAAATGGAGCGACGGCGAATGCCGCTACGTTCGGGTACGCGCCGGTCTGCATGCGGATCTGACAAGGCCGCCGAGAGATCGGCCTATGCTTCAGTTCGGGATGGCGATGCTCATTCCCCCGTCGACCATCCACACGGCGCCGACCGCGAAGCTCGCCAGGTCCGAGGCGAGAAATGCCGCGGCATGGGCGATCTCGGCGGGATCGGCGGCACGTTTGATGGGTGCACCCTTCCCATGCTCGACGAGCGCGTTGGCATCACCGAGGATGTTCGTCACGACGTCTCCGGAACCGATGGCGTTGACCCGAATGCCGTGATCGATGCCCTCCAGGGCGGCGGTGCGTGTCAATTGTGCAAGTGCTCCCTTGGAAGCGGCATAAGCCGAGATCGTCGCGAAGCTCTGGAAACAGGCGTATGAGCCGATGTTGACTATGGCTCCACGTCTTTGCGGAACCATGGCCTGCATGGCTTCGCGCGTATGGAGGAAGGCACCGGTCACGTTGACACCCAGGATGCGGTTCCAGTCGTCGAGCGTCGTCTCAACGATGGGCTTGTTGATGATGATGGCAGCATTGTTGATCAAGATGTCGAGCCCGCCGAAGCGATCCTTGGCCAACGAGACCGCCTCGGTCGCTGCACGTTCGGTGGCGATGTCACCGACGAATGGCTCTATGCCGTCGACCCCTGAGAACAACTTCGTCACGTCGGGATTTATGTCCTCGGCGACCACACGCACACCGTATTCATGGAGTTGTCGAGCGATCGCGAGCCCGACACCGCTTGCGGCGCCCGTCACGATGGCGACCTTGCCGTTCAGGTTCGCACTGAGATGATCGACGGTGATGATGCCTCCTTGGTTGATGTTCCTTAATTACATGCTGCGGGGCCTGGGCGGCCGTCAAGCGTGGGCGTGGAGTGCCTTCCCCGCCAACGCGAGGTGTGCCTCACCCAGCGCCTCGGTCTGCGTGGGATGCGCGTGGATGAATGGAGTCACGTCGTCCGCGTGTGCCTCCCAGCCACAGATCAATTGTGCCTCTCCGATCATCTCGCCCACCCGCGCTCCGATCATGTGAACGCCGACGACCGCACCGGGCGTTCCGCGACCGCCGGCCTTGACTAGCTTCACCGCCCCCTGGGTACGCAAGAGCTGTGACTTACCGTTACCGGCCAAATCGTATGTCACGGTTTCGATGTCGCCGTACTCTTTGCGAGCGGCCTCTTCCGTGAGCCCCACGGAAGCGATCTCGGGACTGCAGTAGGTCACCCTGGGGATCGCTGAGTCGTCGACACGGCGCGGGCCCATACCGGCGATGTGCTCGGCCACGAAGATGCCCTGCTGGAAACCCCTATGAGCGAGCTGCGGGCCGGCAACGATGTCGCCGACGGCGTAGACGTTGCAAACACTAGTCCGCAATTCGGAATTCACCACCACATGGCCGCCGTCGAGTCGGATCCCCGCTTGGTCGAAACCCATGCCGGAAGTGTTGGGCCGGCGTCCGACGGCTACGAGCAGCAAGTCGGCGGTCATCTCGTCACCCGAGTCCAGGGTGACGACCACGTGGCCGTGTCCGTCGTGGGCGGCGACGTCCTCGACGTCCTCGACGTCCTCGACGTCCTTGACGTCATTGACTCGTACATTCGTATGCACCACAATGCCGCGGCGTCGCAAGGCGCGCTCGAGCCCGGACGAGAGGAAGGGATCTTCACTGGGGACGAGCCGGGGCAGGGCCTCGACGATGGTCACGCTAGCGCCGAAAGAGCGCCAGAGACTGGCGAATTCGACACCGATGACACCACCGCCCAGGACGATGATGCGCTCGGGCACGTGACTGATTTCCAGCGCCTGTTCTGAGGTGACGACTCGGGCGCTGAGGGGGACGTCTGGCATCGTGTTGGGACTCGAACCCGTGGCGAGTACTAGATTTCGGCCCGAAATTCGGGTGCCGTCCACCTCGATCGCGTCCGGCGCCACGAGAGTTCCCGTCCCAGTCACTACCGCGATCCCCCGAGATCTGACTAGACCCCGGAGGCCTTTGTAGAGTTTGTCGACGACCCCGCCCTTGTAGGCAAGAACCCCGGACATGTCGATACCAGCGAGCGATGAGCGCACACCGAAGGTGTTGCCATCGCGCACGCTGTCCGCAATTTCCGCTGTGTGTAGGAAGGCCTTGGTGGGGATGCAGCCCCGGTGTAGGCAGGTGCCGCCGAGTTCGCGTTGCTCGATGAGGAGGACTGATTGTCCGAGTTGGGCAGCTCGAAGAGCGCAGGCGTACCCGCCGGATCCTCCTCCGAGCACGACGACGTCGGCCGATCTTTGGTTCACGAGCGTCCTTTCGGGCGGTGCGCAGCGGATGTCACAAGGCGAGGGCGAGCGAGGGACGTTCGAGCAGTCGGGCGATGTGAGCGAGTGTCTGGCTGCCCAACTGTCCGTCTACCAGCCGGTGATCGAAGGACATGGCAAGAGTGCAGGTGCTTCGGAGGGCGACCTCGCCGTCGTACTCCCACGGGCGGCGGGCAATCTGTCCGACGCAGAGAATACCTGCCTCACCGGGGTTGAGGATTGGTGTCCCGCCGTCGATGCCGAACACGCCAATGTTGGTGATGGTGAACGTACCTCGGGCCATGGCTTCCGGTTGGGTGCTACCGGCGCGCGCCGTGCTCACAAGGTCGTCCAGCGCGTTGCACAACTCCCGCATGCTCAACGACTGGGCGGCCTTGATGTTGGGCACCAACAGGCCTCGCGGTGTTGCTGCGGCGATCCCTAGGTTGACGTCTCGATACTGCACTATCTCCGCGGCCTCGCCGTCCCAGGATGTGTTCATCGCGGGGTACGCCCGTAACGCCGACAGCGTCGCTCGCGCGATCAGGGCTAGCGGGTTGAGCCGCACACCGGCGAACTCCCGGTCCTTGCGGAGTTCTTCGAGCAGGTTCAGCGTCTCCGTGACATCCACAGTCACCCACTCCGTGACATGGGGAGCGGTAAAGGCCGATGCCACCATCGCGGCCGCAGTCGCCTTGCGGACTCCCTTGATGGGTGAACGCGTTTCAGCGGCTGTTGCCGTGTCGGCTGCGGCGTCGCTCGGTGCCGTTGCCCGTGCTGCCGCAGCCTTTTCGACGTCGGCGCGCGTGACCTGTCCGTACGATCCGGTGGGAGTGACGGTGTCGAGGTCTGCGCCGAGTTCGCGGGCACGCAGCCGCACCGGCGGGCTGGCGTATGGTCTGGCCCCCCGTGATGCCCGCGCGGAGGGCGCGTTGCTCGTCCGATACCCCGGTACTCGGGGTTTGCGTTCCACCTTGGCGCGGCTCGGACCGTACCCCACGAGGACGGGCTGGCGTGGTTCCGACTTGTCGTCAGGCATTGGCGTGGGGCTCGCAGGCGGGACCGATACCGTCGTCTCACCCTCCAGGGACGTATCGCCGAAGGTGACTAGCACGGACCCGACGTCAACGGTGTCGCCCTCGGCGCCGTGCAGGGCGATTATCACCCCGGCGTGGGGGGAGGGCAGCTCGACGAGCGATTTGGCGGTCTCAACCTCGACGAGGCTCTCGTTTATTGCCACCGTATCGCCAACCGCCACCAACCATTTGACGATTTCGGCTTCGGTTAATCCCTCGCCGACATCGGGCAAGAGGAACTGCTGACCTGTTGTCATCTTGGTCCTTCAACCGCATCGTTCGGGTTCAGTACTGGTCCAGTACATCGATCGCATCGAGAACTCGATCGATTCCTGGCAGGTAGAGCTCTTCGGTACGCGCAGGCGGATATGGGATGTTCCACCCGCCGACGCGCTGCACAGGGGCCTGAAGTAGTGAGAAGCACTGTTCGGTGATCGTGGCCGCCACCTCCGCGCCGAGACCGCCGAAAGTCGGCGCTTCGTGCACCACTATCGCCCGCCCGGTCTTCCCGACGGAGGCGGTCATGGTGTCGACGTCCAACGGGGACAACGTGCGTAGGTCGATGACCTCCAGTGACCGCCCCTCCGAGGCGGCCACGGTCGCGGCATCGAGCGCGACTCGGACCGTCGGGCCGTACGCGAGCACGGTGGCGTCCGTGCCGGGTCGCGCCACGCGGGCGCGGTCGAACGGATGAGCCTGCGCCAGAGTTGATCCCGTGTGCACCGGTGCCTTGTCCCAGTAACGTCGTTTGGGCTCGTAGAAGATGACCGGGTCGTCACACGCAATTGCCTGCTGAATCATCCAGTACGCATCGTCGGGGTTGGCGCATGCCACGACGCGCAGGCCCGCGGTGTGACAGAAGTACGCCTCATTGGATTCGCTGTGGTGCTCGACCGCTCCGATCCCGCCGCCGCAGGGCACTCGGATGGTCACGGGGACGTTGATCTTCCCACCGGAACGGGCCCGCATCTTGGCCAACTGGGAAACGATCTGATCAAAGGCGGGATAGATGAACCCATCGAATTGGATTTCACACACGGGCCGGTATCCACGCATCGCCAAACCGATTGCAGTGCCGACGATCCCGGATTCGGCCAGCAAGGAATCCACCACCCGGAGCTCGCCGAATTCGGCGCGAAGCCCCTCGGTGACGCGGAACACTCCACCGAGGGCACCGATGTCCTCGCCTATCATCATGACGGAGTCGTCGTCGAGCATGGACTGGCGCAGGCCGACGTTGAGTGCCTTGCCCATGGTGAGAGTTTCGACGGCGGAGGACGCGTCGGTCATTGCCGCAGTCATACGAAGGATTCCCTCCATGCCGAGAAGGCTTCGCGTTCGTGGCGGATCGCCGCGGTTTCTTGCGCAAGGGTGTGACGGAAGCTGTCTTCGAGCGGCGGAGCATCGAGTGCCAGGCAGCTCGCCCTCGTCAGTTCGGCGAGAGCGATCGCATCGGCTTCCAGCGCCGCGTGGTAGTCGGAGTCTGCCCACCCCGTTTCGTCGAGTAGTCGGCGAACCCGGGTCAATGGATCACGGTCTTCCCACAGGTGCAGTTCGTCGTCGTCGCGATACCGCTTTGGGTCATCGGAGGTCGAATGCCCGGCTATCCGGTAGGTGATGGCTTCGATGAGTTCGGGCGGCCCGCCATTTCGGATCCGCTGTGCGGCCGCGGTGGTCGCGGCGTGCACTGCCAGCACGTCATTTCCGTCAACGAGCGTGACGGTGAGGCCGAATCCTCTCGCGCGTACGTGAATCGGTGTGCGGCTCTGCTGGATTGACGGGGTGGAGATCGCCCACTGATTGTTCTGGCAGAAGAACAAGATGGGAGCGTCGTGCACCGCGGCCCAGTTGAATGCCTCGTTCGCATCGCCCTGGCTAGCCGATCCGTCGCCGAAGTAGCACATCACTACCTCGTCGATCTCAGGATCACGGCGGCGGTCGGCAGCGACCCCCAGCGCGTAGCCGGTGGCATGTAGCAGTTGCGTCGACAGAACGAGCGACGTGATGTGGAAGTTGTAGTCGTCGGGGTTCCAGTTGCTGTGAGCAGTGCCGCGCCACTGACTCAGCTGTTCGGCGGGTGTAATGCCCCGGCACAGTGCCGACGCGTGTTCACGGTATGAGGGGAATACGTGATCAGTGGCCCGCAGTGCGTGCATGCTGCCTACCTGAGCAGCCTCCTGGCCGCGGCACGACAGCCATAGCCCAAGCTCGCCCTGGCGCTGAAGGTGGATGGCTTCTTGGTCAAAGCGGCGAGCTAGCACCATGTCTCGATATAGCTCGCGGACCAACGCCGGGTCGACTGCCGAGCTGTCGCAGGACAGTGTGCCGTCGCCATCGAGGATCTGGCTCATCGCGGTGTTGACGCTTCTTCCGTCCGTCGTGGTGTGTTGATCGGCCAGGTCGGTCATTGCGCTTTCTCCTTCACGGAACATCCGTTCAATCGCGTCATGGAAGCGGATCGATGATGTAGCGGTTGACCGGACACTGCCTGATCGCGGGCGTGCACCCCGGATGTGCCACTCACGGTGACCGTGGCCACCCGGTAAGGGGCGAGTGCCGCCACGAACGCCTCGCATCGCTCGGGGGAGGCGTTGAGGTGCAACACCAAGACGTGGTCATCCGACTCGAGTGTCTCGGCAGTGAACTCCACCTGCAGTTCGCGGACACGCTCGCGGTCGGCGGCGTGGGGGCGAAGTGTAACGAAGACCGACTGTCGAAGGTGTGCATCGCGATCGAGTTCGATGACATGCTGCACCTCGACCAGGCGGTTGAGGCGAGCTATCAAGAGCTGCAGTCGATCGTGTACCGCGGTATGCACGGTCAGTTGGATGAACCAGCCGGGTGCGATCTGCGACTTCGTGGCGGTGATCGCGACGATCTCGATGTCCACTGGGAGCAAGATCGTCGCGATTCGGCCCGGAACGGCCCGGCCCGGCCCGGCCAGCACGGCGAGGTGGTGCGCGACCATCGGAACCCTCTCTGCCGCATCGATATTCGTGGGAGATCAAGACTCCGTTCACGGTATGCGGTGGATCACGAAGGTCGCAACAAAATACGTACTGATCGCTTCAAGGAGCAACTAAGAGGCGCTTGAAGCGACGCACGGGCTCGGTACTTGCATCACGGCGCAATAAAGTGAAATCTAGCTGCATGCTCGACGACATCGACCGCGACATCGTCCGCCTTCTGCGCGAGGATGGTCGTCGAACCGTGCGCAACATCGCCGACCGGGTAGGTCTGACGGTGGCTCCAGTGAAGAGACGTATCGACCGGCTCGAACGGGTCGGAGTCATCGCGGGCTACACGATTCGAGTCGACACGGCAAAGATGGACTCCGAACTCGAGGCGGTGGTGGAGTTACGGGTGGGAGGCAACCTCGAACTCGAGATGATCCTCGCGTTCGCCGAAGACATTCCCGAGGTGATCGAAGTCCTCACGCTTGCCGGCGATCCCGACGCCATCGCGCGGGTCCGGGCAGCCAACATCCACGATCTGCAACGCGTGGTCAACCTGCTCCGAACCAACGGCAGGTTCACCGGGACAAAGACTTTGGTCGTACTCAACTCCTGGTCACGGAGGGGTTAGCGGGAAGATGCCCTCCGCGGGAGTTTGGCCGTCGGCGCCGCGGATTCAGGACGGGCCTGCCAACGACCGAGGTCGTCGTGGCCGCGCTACCCGTCGATCATTCGTTGCATCTCGGTGCGTGTGCACTCGATGTGATCCCACATGGCCGTACCTGCGGCCTTGCCGTCTTCGGCGCGGATGCCCTGCAGGACGAGCTCGTGCTGCGAGAGGCTCGCTTCCTTGAAGAAATTCAGGGCAAGGTCGACTGGCTGGAACATGGCCGCGCGGGCATCCTCGATCGCGGCCGTGAGGTAGGGATTCCCCGCTGCGCGTGCGACTGCGAGATGAAATGCGGTGTCCGCCCGGCGCGCTTCGTCCTTATTGGGCGCGTCCTCGAGCGCGAGCTGCGCCGAGTCCATCTCGTGAAGATCGGCTTGGGTACGGCGCGTGGCGGCGATGCGCGCAGCGATGCTCTCGATCTCGCGGCGGTATTCCGCGAGGCTGAGAAGACTCTCCCGCCGTTGCCGAAGCTCGTGTATCGCGATTTCGGGGGCCAGGCTGTTGTCCTGGACGGTGGCTCCACCGGTAGTGCCGCGCGTAACGGTGATCTGTCCGCTTCCCTCCAACACCCGCAAGCCTTGTCGAAGGGTCTCCCTCGCGACGCCGAGCTCGACTGCGAGCCTGCGCTCGGATGGTAGGCGGTCTCCCGGAACGAGGCGCCCCAGCGAGATCTGACGGCGAATGAAGTCGACCACGTCGGCGTAGCCGGAGATGGGTCGGTCCGGCCTCAAGTGGCTGACGGTGGGTTTGCTCGAGGTCTCGGTCATCCTGCAAGCGTAAATGACGCACAGAAACTTTTTGGGTGCTTGGACCGACATCTGGGCCAATTGCTGTTATGGTCGCCACATCAGAATGGTCTATGTAGTCGTCCAAGCGGACCAACACATGGACACGGCCACCACGACCATCCAGACATCCGGAGGAGACAACAATGCGCAGGCTCGAAATTGCACGACGTCTTGGAGCCGTCGGAGCGGTGGTGGGAGTGGCTGCCTCATTGGTGAGCGCGTGCGCGTCGTCCCCCGGCACCGATGCCTCGGGCGCCGAATGTAAACGCGAATACACGATTGGCTTCAGTCATCCCGTTGGTGAAGCCGCCTTCGTCAAGACGCTGAAGAAGCAAGTAGAAGAGCAAGCCGAGAAGATCGGTTGCGTCTCGGTGCTCATGGACAACACCCAGGCCAACGACCTGCAGTCGCAGCGGGCCGCCCTGGAAACGTGGGTGACCCAGCGTGTCGACGCCATCGTCGTCCTGCCGGTCGACGCGTCGTCGTTGGAGAATCTCAAGAAGAGTGCGCAGGCCAAGGGGATCAAGTGGCTCACCTATGCGGCTCCTGGAGAGGGAACGGACGGCTTCACGGGCTTCAACAACGCGGCGGCCGGGAAGGCGGTTGGCGACGCCGCGGCCGAGTTCATCAAGGAGAGAAATCTCGCCGGGAAAGTGGTTGCCGCAGTCACCACGCTGTCGCCGTTGCCGGACGTCGCAGGACGCTGGAAGGAGCCGATCAAGGCGATCAACGGTGCCGGAGTGGAGATCGTCTCGGAACAGGACTGTGGCGACGAAACGTGCGGTCTGCAGATTGCTGAGACGTTGCTGCGCCAGCATCCCAACCTGCGGGTGTTCGTCGGTATGAACGACGATGCCGCCCTGGGTGCGGCCAAGGCGTTCGCCAACGCGGGGATCGACCCGTCGGAGGTCTTCATCGGAGGGCAGGACGGCAGCCTCGAGGCTCTCAAGGCAGTTAAAGCCGGTGGCGCATACCGCATATCGGCCGCCATCGACATGCCCGAACTCGCCCACGCCGTCGTGCAGAACCCCATCAACGCCGTGAACGGCACCGGCGAAACCTCGACCGAAGCCCCAATCGTGCCAGCCACCTTGAAGGATCCGAAGAAGCTCGACGAACTGATTGAGCAGATGAGCGCCGGATAGCGATCGACGTAACGCAACGACGAGAGAATCGAGATGTGGTGTGAGTATCGCGGTTTCGATCAGGAGCCTGCGCAAGGCCTTCGGCACGAATGAGGTTCTGCGAGGTGTCGATCTCGATTTCACCGCCGGCGAGGTCCATGCGCTTCTGGGGCCCAACGGTGCAGGCAAGTCCACGCTCCTGGGCTGCCTGAGTGGTGCAGCCAAGCCGGACTCGGGCGAGATCGTCATCGGCGGACGCACGTACACGGGATTCAGCCCACAGATGGCGTTCGATGCGGGAACGGCGATCATCTACCAGCACTTCCAGCTGATTGACGACCTCTCGGTAGCCGACAACATCTTCCTCGGTGGCGAGTCCGTCCGTGCCGGCGGCGTGATCCGCAAGGCTGAGCAGCGGTCGGAAACCACCCGCGTGCTCGAACTGGTCGGTGCCACCTTCGACCCCGAGGCCCGGGTCGGCTCACTGACCGTGGGGGAGCGGCAGTTGGTGGAGATCGCCAAGGCCCTTCGTCACCAACCCTCGCTATTGATACTCGACGAGCCCACGGCAGCCCTCAGCGGCGATGAGGCGGAACTGCTGCTGGACTTGGTTCGGCGGCTCGCGACGCAAAGCGGGATCGCGGTCGTGTACGTCACGCACCTCCTGCGCGAAGTGTTGGCCGTCTCGGACAAAGTCACCGTGTTGCGGGACGGCGACGTGCTGTGGACGCGAACGACGACAGACGTCGACTTGGCCTCGCTGGTCGCGGCTATATCCAGTACGCAAGACGCGGAACCGAAGCGGTCAGAAACGGCTGAAAGGCCCTCTCGGTCGGCACCTTCGACCGCTCTGCTCGAAGTCTCCGACTTCGTCGTCGGTGGGCGCGATCCGGTGGATCTCGAGGTGCGCTCTGGCGAAATCGTGGGCATCTTCGGATTGCTGGGGTCTGGACGAACCAACCTGGCCGAGGGCCTCGCAGGAATACGTCGCGGCACCGGTTCGTACTCCATCCTCGGGCGACAGGGCCCCTTTGCGTCTCCGTCGGCCGCGCGACGTGCTGGCGTCGTATTCGTGGCCTCTGATCGCAAGGCGCAGTCGTTGTTCGGGTCGATGACGGCCAGCGAAAATCTGCTGATGCCACATTTTCGATCCCTTAGTCGGCCGATGAGGCGGCGCACTCGTGAGGCAAACATCTTCCGCGACATCGCCGATCTGGTGGGATTGCAGCCGTCGCGTGCCGACCTGGAGGCTGATTCGTTTTCGGGGGGCAATGCGCAGAAGTTGGCCTTGGGGCGGTGGTTGGGCGAACTGGGAACGGCGAGTTTGATGATCCTGGACGAGCCAACCCAAGGGGTCGACGTGGGAGCGCGTGGAGAGATCTATCAACTGCTCAGGTCATTCGCGCAGCTGGAATCGAAGGCTGTCCTGTTCGTTTCGAGCGACCCGGAGGAAATCATGGCCTTGGCCGACCGAATCGTCGTGCTCGTCGAAGGGACGGTCGCCGGTGAGCTGTCCTCACCGGTGGACGAACGCGAACTAGTGGCGCTCGCTCATTCCGAAGGCGACGCCTCCCCCGACACACAGAAGAGAGGTGTGATCCATGCCTAGCGCAACCGCGCTCGTCGAAGAGCCGATCACGCAGAAGCTGAAGGCCCCACGACTATCTCCTGAGTCCTCTCGGTACCTGTTGATGGCGATCGATGCCGTCATGCCGATAGCCACGGTCGCATTGATGGTCTACTTCGCGATTGTGCGGCCGGTGTTCCTGACGACTGAGAACCTCTTGGTCGTAGCGGTTCAGATCGCACCGACCATGGTCGTGGCAGCCGGTGCGGCACTCCTGCTGATGGCGGGATTCGTGGATCTGTCGGTCGGCTCCGTGATGGCGGTTGCCGGGGTCAGCGCGGGCCTCGTCTTCCAATCGCACGGCGCGATACCCGGATTGCTGGTAGGTCTGGGTGTAGGTGCCGTGGCGGGAGCGTTCAACGGCTTCCTGATCGGGATCTTCAAACTGTCTCCGATCGTCGTGACCTTGGGCATGCTGGCCGCGGGCCGTGGATTGGCCCAATACCTGGCCCCTGGATCGGTCTTCGGTTTCCCGGAATCAATATCGCATTTCGGCTCGGGAACGCTTTTCGGTGTTTCCTACTTGGTCGTGATCGCAGTCGTCGTCGTGCTGGTCGCCATGGCCCTGTTGAATTGGTTTCCCTTCGGACGACACGTCATCGCCGTTGGGGTCAATCAACGCGCTGCATTCCTACTGGGAATCTCGGTTGGCCGCTTGATATTTGGGCTCTATCTCGTGGTGGGCGTGCTGGCAGCAGTGGCCGGCCTCCTCACCGTCGCTCGACTGGACAGTGCCCCCAGCGGCACGTTGGGCTCTGGATTCGAGGTGACCGTTCTGACCGCAGTTCTGCTGGGTGCCGTGCCGTTCACCGGCGGGCGCGGAACGATTTGGCGCGTCGTCCTCGGGGTGTGGCTCATCGGCATCCTGGCCAACGGGATGACGTTGACGAATGTTGGTCCCGAGGTCAGCGGCATCCTCACGGGTGCAGTCCTGGTGTTGGCCGCCACGCTAGAAGGCATCCGCTATTGGGTCCGCAAGGCCCTCTAGTCGAATGCCTGATCACCGACATGGCTCGTCGCGGGACGCGTCCATTCGAGTGATGAACCGTCCATTGTCCTTTCACGGTGTCAGAGATGGGTGACGTATGACGACGATGCACAACCGTAAGCCCAGAATCGGGCTCACGGGACGTAGATTCAAAGCAGAGACTGCTGGTTTGCCACAAGGCTTCTGGGATGCCGGGGTGGATGCCTACATGACCGAGTATGCGGACTCGATCGTGAAGGCCGGCGGTACCCCCTTGCATCTGCCGCTCGGAGTCGATCCGGCCGATATTCTCGAGGTCGTCGACGGCCTGGTCTTCGTGGGAGGCGCCGACGTGGACCCGCGCCTGTATGGTTCGGCGCCAGGCCCCATGTCGAGCTTCCTGGAGCCCGTGCGCGACCAGTTCGAAGTGGCCCTTCTGCGGCGGGCCTTGGATTTCGACATGCCGATCCTGGGGATTTGTCGCGGGGCGCAACTGATAAACGTCGTCTTGGGCGGAACGCTGGTGGCGCACCTGCCCGTTGGTGAAGGCGAGTCGCATTCGTCATATGCGTATCCTCGGGCTCATCGGACGCATATGGTGAACTTCGAACCCAATTCGCTTGCCGAGCAGCTATACGGGCCAAGCGCGCGCGTCAATTCCTTTCACCACCAAGCAGTATTGGAGCCAGGTCGCGGTGTCGTCGTGACGGGACGTGCAGCCGACGGCGTCGTGGAGTGCTACGAGGTCGCCGACAGACCCGTAGTGGGTGTTCAGTGGCATCCGGAAGTCTTCCTCGACGACCCCATATTCCATTGGCTCGTCAGTGCCAGTGCCAGTGCTAGTGCTAGTGATCAACACGACAACATGAAGGAGGGTGCAGCGTGAGCACACGCCACGAAGGAAAGGTAGCTTTCGTCACCGGGGCAGGATCCGGAATCGGCAAGGAAATCGCGCGTCGTCTTGCGCGTGAGGGCGCCAAGGTCATGGTGACGGACATCGACCCGGGACTTGCCAAGGAGACTGCGGAAGAGATCACGAATGACGGTGGGAGTGCCCTGTCGGCAGTTGTCGACGTTCGGGATCGACCCGCGATCCGAGCGGCGGTCGAAGCAACCGAATCGGCCTGGGGCGCCTTGCATTTGCTGGTCAACAATGCTGGTTTGGTAACACCTCATTCGTTCCACGACCTGACCGACGAAGCCTGGGATTTGGTGCTCGACGTCAATCTCAAGGGCCAGTTCCTGGTGGCGCAGACTGCGGCTCCACTCATTGCCAAGTCAGGTGGTGGAGCCATCGTGAATCTCTCCACCATCGAATCAGTCGTCGTCGTTACTTCGGGTGTGACGACGCAACCGCACTACAACGCGAGCAAGGGGGGCGTCCCCAACCTGACGAAGGCCATGGCCATCGAGCTCGCTCCCGACAACATCAGAGTGAACTGTGTCGCACCAGGTCCCATCGCCACCGACTTCTTCGACTACGAGTTGGTGACCTCGGAGGCGGGCCTCGAATCCATGAAGCAGCGACTGCTCATCCCGCGTGTTGGCAGGCCCGACGACATCGCGAGCGCCGTCTCCTTCCTACTATCCGACGATGCGTCGTTCATCGATGGCATTCAACTGCCAGTAGACGGAGGGTGGCTGACTCGGTGAAGGCCGAATACTTACTCGATCCCGACTCGCTGGTCGAGCGGGGTTACCACACAGTGGTCGTCGCTTCACCCGACTTGCAAGGCCGCCTCGTCGGCCGGCGTGTACCCGCGGAGTCGTTTCCACGGATCGTGCGGCAGGGTGTTGAGGTCTGCACCTGCGTCTACGCCTGGGATCTCGATCAGGACTTCTCCCTGATCGAGAAGAACGTGTTCCCGCTGTGCGGCATGCACAACGGACTTCCCGACGTCACGTTCAAACCGGACCTGACGACCCTGAGGACCGCGGCCTGGCTGGACGGGACCGCCATCTGCTTAGCAGACCCGTGGGATGGGAAGCGGCAAGAATTTCTGCCGCTCTCTCCGAGAACGATTCTCCGCCAACAGATCGAGCGGTTCGAGGCGCTGGGGCTCCATCCGAAGATGGGGACCGAGCTGGAGTTCTACCTCTTTCGCAACGATCCGCGCGAACTCAGGAAGAGCGGCTTCCAGAACTTGGAGCCGACGACAGTCGTGCCCGCGGACTTCATGATCCACGAGGGCAGCATCTTCGAGCCGTTCTTTCGGAAGCTGCGGAAGGATCTGCAGGACTCCGGGATCGACATGGAAGCGGCACAGTCGGAGTGGGGGACCGGACAGTGGGAGATGACCTTCCGATATGGCGATCCCTTGGAAATGGCGGACCGCCACGCAATCTACAAGCTGGCCGTCCGAGACAGCGCGGTAGCGGCCGGTCTGAGCGTGACGTTCATGGCGAAGCCGATCAACGACGGACAGCCCGGATCGTCCTGTCACGTGCACTTCTCGGCACTCGACCACAGCGGTGCGCCGGCGTTCTGGGACGAAGCCGCAGAATCGGGGATCAGCGACAGGATGCTCCACGCGATCGGAGGCGTGCTCCAGGAAATCCCGACCTTCATGGCGTGGTACGCGCCAACCGTCAACTCCTACCGTCGAGCCAACACCAGCGATGCTGCCGGTTGGGGACGCACCTGGGGGATGGACAATCGCACGACGTCCGTTCGTATTGTCGGGCAAAGCGCCCAGGACCTGCGATTCGAGTTTCGCCTCGCGGGTGCCGATACGAATCCCTACCTGACCCTGTCGGCGCTGCTCGCCTCGGCCCGCCTCGGCATCGATCAGGGTTTGGTCCCGCCCACCATGACGGCGGGTAACGGATATGACTCGGCGATAGATCCCGATCTACCACTGCATTTGGGCGATGCTGCCAAGGCGTTCGCTGCTTCGGGGTTCGCCTCGGATGAGTTCGGCCCGGCTGTCGTCGAACACATTCGAATTCTGCTGGAACACGAATGGACGACGTTCATGAGAACTGTGAGCGACTGGGACCTCAAGCGTTACTTCGACAGGATCTGATATGGACATTGCCATCCCACCGTCAACGACATGGGTCGGAGGCTCGAGCGAACCGTCTGGCTCAGCCAGAACGGAAACCCTCTACGACCCGAATACTGGTGAGGTACTGACTCAGTACGCATTCTCATCACCAGAGCAGATCGACCGCGCACTCGCCTCCGCGTGGAGTGTGCACGAGTCACGAAGTTGGCACTCGATCGGGGTCGACGGCCGAATCCCGTACTTGCTTGAGCTGGCCGCCCTGCTCGACGAGCGACAATCTGACATCGCGCTGCTGGATTCTCTCAACAGCGGTGTAACCCTCACCGAGACAAAGCTCTTCGCTTCAAGTCTCGGTGACACGATCCGCACCGCAGTTCAACTTGCCGACGCCAGGGCGCGTCCAGTCGATCTCAATGCCTCCCAAGGTCCCGTCGAACTTCGCCGGCTCGCGTGGGGCCCCACGGCGCTGATCGCGCCGTGGAATGCGCCTTCGGCGGTTGCAGTCAAGAAGATGGCCTACGCGCTCGTGGCAGGCGCCCCCGTCGTCCTCAAGCCCTCTCCGTTCTCGCCGTGCAGTTCAGAACTGGTGGCGCAGGCCGTCGCCGAGGCAGGTTTTCCCGACGGTGTCTTCTCGCTGGTGCTCGGGGATGGAGAAGCGGGTAACCAAATCTGCGCTGATCCGCGGATCAAGGCCATCTCGATGACCGGGTCGACGGCGACCGGGCAACTCATCGCGAAAGCGAGCGCACACAACCTCACCAAGCTCAGGTTGGAGCTGAGTTCGAACAACCCTGCGATCGTCTTGGCAGACGCCGATGTCGAGCGGACAGTCGACGCGGTCGCGAAGGGCATGACGAAGCTGAACGGTCAGTGGTGCGAAGCGCCACGTCGGGTCTTCATCGAAGAGCCGCTGTTCGCAGATTTCGTCGACGAACTGACCCGGCGCTTGAACGATGTGCGCCTCGGCTCGAGTCTGGACGAGGCCACCGAGGTCGGGCCGATGGCCTACCGCCAGCGCAGGGACGAACTCGTTGCGCAGCGTCAGCAACTCGTCGACCAGGGGGTGACGGTAGGAACGAGCGCCACGGTACCGGGGGTGGGGTGGTTCTTCGCTCCTACGGTGGCGTCACACTCGTTCGTCGAGATGCCCGGCGAGGTCTTCGGACCCATGATCACCGTCGAGCCCTTCGGCCAGGAGGCCGAAGCCATCGCTTCCTCGAACGCCGGCTCGCACGGCTTGGCGGCCTACGTGTTCGGTGAGGACGTCGACCATGCCCTCTCCGTTGGAGGTCGGATCGAGGCCGGTGAAGTCAAGATAAACGGCACCAGCCTCTTGGACATGTCACCGGAGTCTGCCCAAAGTTTCTTCGGAGGCAGCGGACTCGGCGGTCACGGCGACGCCGACGTACTCGACTTCTACGCCGGCAAGCAGATCGTCGGCCAGGACCTCGTCGACGCTCCGATCTGACGATCCGAACGCTGCAAGCCGAAACGAAGACACGCTGCTAGCCCGAAGGACTGAAGACTTATGAACGACAGCGCAAGACCCGCGACGGTCGGCTCGACCTATCGCGAACGCCTTGCCGCACGAAACATCTCGCTTCCCACCCCGCCATCTCCGGCAGCTCAATACATCGCCGCGAACGTCTGTGGTGACCTCGTCTTCATCGCAGGCCAGCTGCCCTTCGTGGAGGGCGTGCTGCCGTCTACCGGTCGGCTGGGGGCTGAGGTGGACGTGCAGTTGGGCCGAGACCTGGCCAGGACGGCAGCACTGAACGCGCTCGCCGTAGCAGAGCAGGCTCTCGGTGGTTTGGACGAGGTTCGAGTTGCCCAGATGACGGTATTCGTCGCGAGCACCAACGATTTCTTCGAGCAGCACTTGGTGGCGGACGGCGCGAGTCGACTCCTCACCGACGTTCTCGGAGACGCAGGTCTGCACGCTCGAGCCGCCGTGGCGACTCCTGTGCTGCCGTTCAACAGTCCCGTTGAAGTCTCCCTGACGCTCGCCGTCCCGAATCCCTCACCCCCCGACACTCGAAGGGCCGATCAATGAACAATCTCGTGACGCCGGAAATGCTCCTCACCGCACGAAAGCACGTGTCGCAACACGCCTATCACACGCCGTTACTGACCTCGCGACTGCTCAGCGAAGCCACCGGGTACGACGTCCGACTCAAGGCCGAGTGTTTCCAACGGACTGGTTCATACAAGTTCCGCGGACCTCTCAACAAAATCGCCCAAATGACACCCGACCAGCGTGCGCGGGGGGTGATTTGCTCCTCGGCCGGGAACCACTCTCAGGGTGTCGCGCTCGCCGCCAGGATCAACGACGTCCGCGCCGTCGTCGTCATGGCCCAGAATGCCACCCCGTCGAAGATCGCGGCGACGAAGAGCTACGGCGCAGAAGTAGTCCTTCACGGCAGCATCTGGGATGAGGCCAATGACAAGGCACTCGAGCTGGTGGAATCAGAAGGGCTGACCTACATCCACCCGTTCGATGACCTCGACCTGATCGCAGGCCAAGGCTCCCTCGGCATGGAGATCATCGACGACTTTCCGGACGTCGACGCAGTCGTCGTGCCCATCGGCGGCGGAGGGCTAATATCTGGCGTCTCGTCAGCGCTGAAGGCCTTCAGACCCGAGTCGAAGATCATCGGCGTGGAATCCTCCGATGGCCCCGCGATGCAGAGATCGCTCACCGATGGAACCGTCCGCCGATACCAGGACATCAATACGATCATCGACGGATTGCGCGTCCAACGAGTGGGGCAGAACAACTTCAGCATTGTCCGAGACCTCGTCGATGACATCGTGACTCTGCCCGATTCGCAGATCTTCGAGGCACTCGTATGGGTGATGTCGCACGCGAAGGTCGTCGTCGAGGGCGCCGCCGCCGCACCCGTGGGCGCATTGCTGCAGGGTCTCATCGACATGCCGCCGGGGTGCCGGGTCGCGTGTGTCCTGAGCGGTGGGAATCTTGACTTGCGGCAGCTGGAAGGTATGCGATGGAATTGAGCGCCAAGACACCTCACGCCGTGAGCAACGGAAGGACATTCCGGTGAGAATTCAGGCTTACTTCGAGGAATGGTCGCGGCAGCCGGGCGATGTCGTTCGAATGGCCGTCAGCACGACGCATCCCACGGTGCACGCCAGTCTCGAAAGACTCACCTCGGGTCCCAACCGCGACAGTGAGTCGTTCGCGCACCCCGTCCCGGGGTTGGACGTGGCGATACCAGGTCGTGTGCAGCCCACCGCCGTCGGGTCGTACGCGTCGCTGCCACTCGGAGCGGGCGTCCCACGTGACTATGCCGTCCACCTCTGGTTCTGGTCGACTGTCCCCGAATGGACGGGCAGCCAAGTCATTTGGATGCTGCCCGGTGATGATGGTCGGTTAGGCGTTTCGATCTCCGACAATCGCGTCCACCTGGTCGACGGCGATCGCGAGTTCGACCTCGACCTGCGGGTCGAACCCAGGACCTGGTACTCGTTGTCAGTTCAGGTCAGCGCTGACACCGACTCGACGACCGCAGCCGTGAGCTTGGTCCAGATCTCGGGACTGCCCCGGTCTGAACGACATCAATCGACCGAGGTCGAGATACTCGGTAGTGCGGGCCACGGCAGCGAACTGTTACTCCTCGCCGCCGGTGCGGTGGACGAGAGTGGCTCGCCGCTCAACGCCTACAACGGCAAAATCGACAGCCCGTCGATCTTTTGGCGAACGCTGAGCGCCGAGGAGATCGGTCGACTTCATGACGGCAGCCTTGCGCAGGTGGCCGATCTTGCCTGGGATCTCACCAGAGAGCCGGTCGGCGATGCCATTCATGAAACGTCAGAGCGCGCTCCCCTTGGAACTGCGCACAACGGCGCAGAGCGGGCGGTGACCGGACACAACTGGACCGGCTTGGTCGACGCGTTCACGACGGCACCGGACCAGTATGCTGCCATTCAGTTTCACGACGACGCCATGATCGACGCCAACTGGGAGTACGACCTGGAGTTCTCGCTGCCCGACGACATCGTCGGCGGTGTGTACGCGGTGCGGCTCGAGGCTGAGGGAGACGTCGATCACTACCCCTTGTTCGTCCGCGGCCAGGAATCCAAAGCCGATGTGCTACTGATCTTTCCGACCAACACGTACCTGGCATACGCCAACGATCGGCTTGCCGCCGGTGAGCTCAACGACTTGATGGGCCACGAAAAGGTGGTGTCCGAGGACGAGCAGTACCTCCACGACCACCTGTCGTTCGGCAAGTCGTGCTACGACGTGCACACGGACGGTACCCCCGTGCGGTACAGCAGTCGCCGACGTCCCTTGGTCAATGTACGTCCGCAGCATCCGAACTGGCTCACCGGCACTTACCGGCACTTCGCCGTGGATCTGCTCCTCCTGGAGTGGTTGGAGCGTTCACCGTTCACCTATCACGTGGCTACCGACGAAGATCTCCACTTGCACGGCAGTGATTTCTTGTCACGGTACGACGTCGTAGTCACGGGTTCGCACCCGGAGTACTGGACCAACGTCGCACTGACCGCATTGGAAGACCACCTGCGTACCGGTGGCAAGCTGATGTATTTGGGCGGGAACGGCTTCTACTGGGTCACGACGCATGACCCAGCTCGACCCTGGCGGATCGAGGTCAGACGCGACAATGCCGCGCTGCGCGCCTGGGATGCACCGGTGGGGGAGCGCAACCACGTGCATACCGGTGAGCCAGGAGGAATCTGGCGCTTTCGTGGTCGTAGCCCCAACCGCCTCGCGGGGGTGGCGTTCGCTACCGAGGGATGGTCGAAGGCGCAGGGTTTTCGCCGAACTCCGGAGAGTTACACCGGTCCAGCCAGTGTCTTCTTCGAGGGTATCGACGAGGACCTGATCGGCGATTTCGGTTACATTCTGGGCGGTGCCGCCGGCGATGAGTGTGATCGCTTCAACCCCGTGTATGGGTCACCGCCTCAGACGGTGGTGTTGGCCTCGGCAACGGGTTTCGGGCCTGAATACGTCGCCGTCAACGAAGAGACGCTTATTCCGAGGCCAAACCAGGACGGCCCGAACATGCCGGACATCGTGCGTGCCGACATGGTGTACATCCCCATTCATGGGGGCGGGGAAGTGTTCTCTGCCAGTTCGATTGGCTACGCCGGCGCAATTGCCTGGAATGACTTCGACAACAACATTGCTGCGCTAACCAACAACGTTCTCACAGCCTTCGTCAACCGCAAGTCGCAGTGAACGCCTTGAGGCAAACGACGCGGCTTGATCGTCCATAGCGGGGCATCCGCCTGCCAGTCGCAGCGGAGGGTCGATCGAGCGCGTATCCATCCGCGGCGCCCAGTGGTCGCGCGCTTGTTCGGGACTCCGAGATGGTGGCGGTGCCGAATAGCCCAATCAAGGACTCCACCAACGTATTTGCCGGTGTCGACGTACATGTTGCCGGGGCCACGACGGGTGGGTTCAGTCACATGAAGCGTCAGTGACATGACACCGAAGACTTCGACGGTCGCAGCGTCTGCGGTGGCCCGGCTCGGACACCGCAGGGACGTTCTACGGCTGTTCTCCAGTAATCACCTGACGCTCTCCATGAGGTGCAGGTGACCCGCCGGACACGATTGGTGGTGTCACACGGTGGGCCCCAGTCATTCTCAAACGCCCTGTGCGACGGCCGACGTCGAGCGCGACGCGAAGGTCGGCAAAGGCGCTGCACCGTTCGTCGACGGGTACCGGTTTCGGTGGACATGCCGATGGGTTCGAGGGGCCAACCCTGGCCGCAATCAAAGCAAGAAACATCATGACGAGATTCCACACCGCAGAGCGCCTCGACACCCCCGTGGGAGACCGAGGCGGTACGAAGGGATGCAAACAACCTCTCCCGGCGGGGCCGTCGCCCC
This sequence comes from Mycobacterium sp., assembly GCF_040509115.1. Lineage (GTDB taxonomy): Bacteria > Actinomycetota > Actinomycetes > Mycobacteriales > Mycobacteriaceae > Mycobacterium. The sequence goes on from NZ_JBEVLO010000076.1 coordinate 22,854, forward strand.
CTGGATCACCGGCCCTGTCCTGGATGGGATGAGGCTCGTGTCGACGGCCGGACCAATGAGCGATTCGTTCGCGAAGCGGTGGCCCATGGCGAGCACCTATTGCATCGTGCGCGGGGTCTCACCCGCCGACATGCCGACGCTGAAGACCTGGTGCAACAGACTCTGCTAAGGGCGTATCTGTCCTTCGCCAATTTCCGGGAGGGGACCAATCTCAAGTCCGGGCTCTACCGGATCATGCAAAACACGTGGGTTGACGGATACCGCTCGTCCCAGCGTCGCCCACCGGAGCAGCTCAGCGCGGAAATCACCGATTCACAACTGCAGGAGTATGCAGCGCAAGGCCCCAGCAGTTTGAGCTCCGCCGAGGCGGAAACCATGAAGGAGCAGCCCGGCGAGGCGGAGTCGGTGCTGCTGACACTGCCCGCCGATCTGCGGGAAGTCATCTACTACGCCGACATCGAGGGCTATCGCAACACCGAGATCGCCAGTCTCCTCGGCATTCCGGTCGGCATCGTGGGTTCGCGACTGCACCGGGGGCGAACTCCCGTGCGCGAAAGGCTGGTCAACAGTGGTGATCGTCCGTGAGCCATTCGTTACTGCGGGTCTAG
>NZ_JBEVLO010000077.1:0-20157 GCF_040509115.1 Mycobacterium sp.
CCATCTCGATGCCGGGCTGATTCCAACGAGCCATCGACGCTTCAGCGCGACCCACGACGGGGGCAACGGGGTCGCCCGCGCGGGTGATTGGTTCTGGAATGGGTCACTCTGGGTCATCGGGGCCTCGTCAGCACCGGCCCCAGATATTCGGATAACCACCGTCATCAAGTGAATAGTGGTGGCCAGGGCCGGGATCGAACCGGCGACCTTCCGCTTTTCAGGCGGACGCTCGTACCAACTGAGCTACCTGGCCGGACGGCACGGTCTTCCACCGGGGTGGAAGGAACAACGCCTCGCCGTTTGGCGACCCTGACGGGACTCGAACCCGCGACCTCCGCCGTGACAGGGCGGCGCGCTAACCAACTGCGCCACAGGGCCTTACTGTGCGACTCCCTCGCGGTCGTCGCGCGTACCCCCAACGGGATTCGAACCCGTGCTACCGCCGTGAAAGGGCGGCGTCCTAGGCCACTAGACGATGGGGGCCCAATCCGAATCTCTCCGGGGTACTCGCGACGCATACGCGTTGGGAGCTTCGATAGCTTAGGGTACCGACCCCCGATTCCTCAAACGGGCCCCGGGCACCGCTCCGGTACCGTCGGGCCTGCGTCGGCCAAGTATCGTATTGCTCCGCGCCCCTATAGCTCAGTTGGTAGAGCTACGGACTTTTAATCCGCAGGTCCCAGGTTCGAGCCCTGGTGGGGGCACCCTCTTTTGCTCCAGTGGTGAACGTTCGCCTCGCATCATCGCGTTCGGGCGGCGGGGGCGACGACGGCCGTGACCCGGATTTCGATGCGCATCTTCGGGGCCCCGAGAGCGGTCACGCCGATCTCGGTCCAGATGGGCGCGCGGTCGCCCATGCGCTTGCGGAATTGCTCGACCATGACGCGGTTGTGGTCGTCGAAGCCGTCGGTGACGACGTGGTAGGAATCCACCGCGATCACGTCGCGCCAGGTGGCCCCGGCCTCGGCCAGGGTCCTCTCGACGTTGTCGAAGGTCGCAACGATCTCGTCCTCGAGGCTGTCAGGGAAGTTGAAGTCGTCGTCCCATCCACCTTGGCCCGACGTGTCGATGCGGTCCCCCACTCGAACGGCTTGGTGATAGCGCATGTTGGCCAGCTGCGTGTCGCCGTATCCGGGTGTTGCGAAGAATTCGGTGCTCATGGGCTTCCCTCTCGTCTTACTTCACGCTTGAGTTCAAGCATGAAGTAATAATAGCGCCGATTACTTCATGCGTAAAGTGACGACGAGCTCGTTAGCATGAACCATGCCCACCGATGCGGCCTCCGTCCCGGAGTCCCGCGCGGACGGACCCGACGACATTCCGTGGCTGACCCTCGACGAGAAGGACGCCTGGACCGCCCTGGTCTCGCTCGTGCTCCTGCTGCCGGGGCGGCTCGAGTCCCCGCTCCAGAGCAAGGCCGGTCTGACGCTCTTCGAGTACCTCACCCTCAGCCACATCTCGGAGGCCCCGGACCGCCGGCTGCGGATGAGCGAGCTGGCCTTCCTGGCCAACGGGTCCCTATCGCGACTGTCCAACGTGGTCAAGCGGTTCGAGCAGCGCGGATGGGTCGAGCGCTCCCCCGATCCGACCGACGGGCGCTACACGATCGCCGCCCTCACCGACACCGGGTACGAGATCGTGGTCGGTGCGGCGCCGGTACACCTTCGGACCGTGAGGGAGCTCGTCCTCGATCCCCTCGACGCGGCCGACAAGGAGGCCCTCATCCGCATCGCCGCGAAGATGCGGATCCGACCCACTGAGTTCAGCTAGCCCGAAACTGCAATCTTGGGATCGGTAGCGGTCCGCGAGGTCTGTACTCAACCCACTGGGCGACGCCATCCGGACGGAGCCCGCGAGATGGGGGACAGATCATGAACCGACTTTCGCGATTGACCATGACGGCACTGGTCTCCGGCGCGCTTGGCCTGGCTGGTTTGGGGCTCGGCGCGGGCATCGCCCAGGCAGGCGGCCCCTACCAGTGGTGCCCCGGAGATGACCCCGGCGGCTACGGCGGCGGCTTCAACACCCCGGCGGACGGTAGGCCGAACTGGGACTGGAACGTCTGCCACACCTTCCACTACGTCAACTACGGGCAGGGCAACGTGTCCCCGACGGTGTTCGAGGGCATCGACCCGCCTCCGCCCGCCCCCTGGCAGCCACCCAATACGTGCTGGGCGTTGTTCATTCCGCACCCCTGCTAGACAGGCCGCGGGGCACGACCGACACCCGTCAGTTCGTAAGCTGACTGGGTGACCGGTCGCAAATGGACGTCGAAAGCGGGGACGCCCACCATCCCGAACCGGGTCTGGACGCCCCGATGACCCTTCCCCAGCCCCTGTCGGAACGATACGAGCTCGGAGACGTCATCGGCTTCGGCGGCATGTCCGAGGTCCACCTCGCGCGCGACCTCCGCCTGCACCGCAACGTCGCGGTCAAGGTGCTGCGCGCCGACCTCGCCCGCGACCCCAACTTCCTTCTCCGCTTCCGCCGCGAGGCACGCAACGCGGCGGGGCTGAATCATCCCGCGATCGTCGCCGTGCACGACACCGGCGAGGCCGAGACGGCCGGCGGCCCGGTGCCCTACATCGTGATGGAGTACGTCGACGGCGTCACCTTGCGCGACGTCCTGGACCGTAGCGGCCCCATCGAGCCGCGCCGCGCCATCGAGGTCATCTCCGACGCCTGCCAGGCCCTGAATTACAGCCACCAGCACGGCATCATCCATCGCGACGTCAAACCCGCCAACATCATGATCAACAAGGCGGGCGCGGTGAAGGTGATGGACTTCGGCATCGCCCGGGCTCTTCACGACGACGGGGTGAGCCTCACGCAAACCGCGGCCGTCATCGGCACCGCCCAGTACCTGTCCCCAGAACAAGCGAGCGGAGACAAGGTCGACGCCCGCTCCGACGTCTACTCGCTAGGGTGCGTTCTCTACGAAATCCTCACGGGCAAGCCACTATTCGTTGGCGACACCCCCGTATCGGTGGCCTATCAACACGTCCGCAAGAAGCCCTCGCCACCGTCGAAGCACAACCCGGACCTGTCACCGGAACTGGACGCCGTCGTCCTCAAGTCACTGGCGAAGAAACCCGACGAGCGCTACCAGAGCGCCGCCGACATGCGCGCCGACCTGATCCGCGTCCGCACCGGACAGGCCCCCCAGGCACCGAAGCCGCCGAAGGTGCGCACCACCGACCACGACGACGATTCGACGTCCCCGACCCTCGGCCGACGGGGTGGGGCGACACGTCGCTGGCTCGTCGTCGCCGCCGTACTTGCCGTGCTCGCCGTCGTCGCGACGTTCTCGATCAACGCGTTCGTCGGAGGCCCCAGCAAACAGGTGCCCAACCTGGCCGGCCAGGACCAGACCGCGGCAGAGGAGTCACTGCGCGGGCTTGGCTTCAAGACCGTCGTGAACGAGGAGACCAACGACGAAATCGCCGTCGGCCACGTCATCGGTACCGACCCCGCGGCCAACACCGACGCCAGACTCGACGACGAGATCACGATCAACGTGTCGAGCGGCTCACGGCAACAGACCGTCCCCGACGTAGCGCAGCTCAGCTACGCCGAGGCCGAAGCCAAGCTCAACGATGCCGGATTCGAGACCGTCACCCGAAGGAGCTCGGCCTCCACGACCGTACCCAAGGACCAGGTCATCGGTACCGTTCCGGCAGGAGGTCAGACGTCGGCGGTGAGCAACCAGATCGTCGTCGAGGTCAGTTCGGGACCGGACAGCAAGCAGGTCCCCGTCGTCGCGGACCAGACGGCGGACGTGGCGCGGCAGAACCTGAACGCCTTCGGCTTCCTCAACACCCCCACGCTCGACGTCGACGGCATCGCACCCGCCGGCCAGGTCGTTGGCACCGTTCCCGCGGCAGGCGAATCCGCCTCGGTCGACACGCCGATCCAGATTCAGGTCTCCAAGGGCAATCAGTTCGTGATGCCAACCGTGACGGGCAGGTTCTGGGACGACGTCCTGCCCCTTCTGCAGGGCCTTGGGTGGACGGGCGTGCCGGACAACGACCAGATCCCCGCGGGAGACGGCAACCGCGCCAAGGTGATCGCCCAAACCCCGGCACCGAACACCCCGACCAGGAAGGACGCCATCATCAAGCTGACGTTCGGGGCGTAGCGTTCCGCGCGCATTTCGAATCAGATTGGTCGTTGGACGTGCCTACCGCCGAGTACACCCTTACCCTCACGGGAATGAGATCGCTCGTTGCGTTGTTGGCGACGGGGCTGTTGTTGATTGTCTGCTGCTCGTGCAGCACGTCCGGCGCCGTCGTCGGACACGCGACCTCGGCCCGGCCCACGATTGGTCAAGTCACGCTCGAAGACCGGACGCTGGGGGCGGCGACGGTCGCCGCTCAGGAGAACCTGGATCGCTTCACGGCCGGGGACTTCGCGGGCGTCTGGGAGCTCATGGCGAAGACCGTGCGCGACGGCATCTCCCAGGACGACTTCGTGGCGTTCTATAAGACGTGCAAGAAGGCGGACTCCTCGATCAGCGTCACCGGGTTCCGGATGGAGGGCGACGACGAGGCCATCGTCCGCATGAACGTCGGCGACGTCGAATACTTCCGCGTGATGCTCTACGAGAGCGGCCGCTGGGTCATGAAGCCCACCGACGACTTCGCCGGTCACCTCGGGCAGCCCGTGACGCAGATCGTCGCCGAGGAGAGGGCCGACGGCCGCTGCGCCGGGTGACGCCCGAGACCTGTCAGACCTGTCAGACCCTGTCAGACCTTCGGGCTGTAGTGCATCGGGTTGTCGCGATGATCGACGGGCGGAAGGTTGCGCGCGGGCGTGTGGACCACCGGTGAGTCGGCGGGGATGCGGCCGGCCACACGATCCCAGCCTGCGCGGGCCCGGGGATGCATCCGCCTGCGCCTCGGCACTGCCTTGAAGACCAGGTTCACCAGGCCGCCGAAGCGACGGTGCCACCATTCGTCGCGGGCAGACCAGGTGTACCCCATCAACTCCCGGACGGCGGGGTCGTAGAGGCCGACGGTGACCCATACGACGAACGGGCCCGACAGCTTGAGGTTCAGCGCCCACAGCCGGTCAGGTATCCAGCTCAGGGAGGGATGCTTGGGCATCGACGACAGATCGAGCACCTCGCGTGCGGCGTAGTTGTTCTCGAGCACCTCGCGGCACATGTGATCCCAGTAGACCTGGAAGTCCTCCCACGTCTCGGGCACTGGCCGCATGCTCATGCCGTACATCCGGTACCACTCGACGTGCTCGGCGAAGAGTTGGCGCCGCTGCGCCTCGGTGATGCCACCGCCGAAGCGCTCCTTGGTGAGCATGGTCCCGACGAAGAAGGTCGAGTGTGCCCAGTAGAAGACGTCGGGATTGAGCGCACTGTAGCGGCGCCCCTGGGCGTCGACGCCCTTGATGGCGACGTGGTAGTTGCGCACCTCCGCTCCGGTGGTCGGTGCCTGGTCGCCGTCGAACACGACGCCGCCGATCGGATACAGCGAACGCAGCAGGCGCGGGATGCGTTCCCGGAAGAAGATCGAGTGCTGCTCGACGGCGGCACCCAGCTGCGGGTGCATGTTTTGCATCGAGCCTGCCCACGGCCCCTGAAGCAGACCGCGCCAGTCGCCGAAGATCGACCAGGTCAGCGAATCAGGGCCCAGCGGAGACGGGGGCGCGTCGTAGCCGATGTGCGACACGGGGCAGCCTGCCGCGACACGCGGTGCAGGCCGGTCGTCGGAGTCGGTGGTCAGCGGGCTGCCCCCAGACGTATCTTGAGTCACTGGCGACCTTCCACGAGGGCCAGAACCGCATTCTGACTACGACCGTTGTCAGTGCGAGCTTAGGAGTGATGTGCCTTCCGGTCAACGACGGGGCCGCTGGTCCGGTGTCCCGCTAGAGGACCGCCAGGCCTTGCGACGGGACCACCTCATCGCGGCCGGAGTGAATCTCCTTGGCGGCGAATCAGACTCGGCACTCACGGTGCGCGCCGTCTGTCGAGTCGCCGGCCTGACCGAACGCTATTTCTACGAGAGCTTCACCGATCGCGACGACTTCGTCCGCGCCGTGTACGACGACGTGTGCCGGGCCGCGATGGCTGCCCTGACGTCGTCGGCAACGCCACGCGAGGCCGTCGAGAGATTCGTCGCGCTGATGGTCGACGATCCGGTGCGCGGCCGGGTGCTACTGATCGCACCCGAGCGCGAGCCCGTCCTCACCAAGTCTGGGGCCGAATGGATGCCCAGCTTCATCGAACTGTTGCAGCACAAGCTCACCCGAATCAGCGATCCCGCAATCCAAGCCATGGTCGCGACGGGATTGGTCGGGGCGCTGACGGCGCTGTTCACGGCCTACCTCAATGGCCGCCTGGCGACGACCCGCGAGCAGTTCGTCGACTACTGCATCGACATGCTGCTCAGCAGGGCGTCAACCCAGCTGGGCAACTAGCTCACTCGTCAGGGGTACTGACCGCGGCGAGCTCTTCTTCCTCCTGCGCGGCCGCTTCTTCCTCGGCTGCCTTGGCCGCCCGACCCGCTTCGCTACCCATCGAGTTACCAGGAGTGGTGGCCGATGCGACCCCGCCGTTGCAGTTCAAGTAGAACTGCACGGTGTCCGACACGTGGGCGCCGTCGTTGGCGCTGGCGAAGGGGGCGGACTGCGAGCGCGTCACGATGCAGTCGCCCTCGTCGAGCTTGTCGCCGACGCGCGCGGCCACGACGACCGTCTGACCCGAGTCGCTGGCAGCCGAAGACGCATCCGAGTACGTCTGGCCGGCGTAGTCGTCCGCCGAGGCGACCCCACCGCCAAGGAGGGCCGACACAGCCAGCGCGCCAATGGCGCCGGTACCAACAACGATGAGCTTCTTCACGTCTAGCCCTATCTGTCCACGGAGTCGGAAAGCCTTGTTCGCGGGGATAGTACCGACTTCCGCGAGCGGCCGCAGCACCTCGGCCGACTAGGTGGCAGGCGCTTCGCCAACTACTTCGCCGAGCAGTTCAAGTTGACCAGCATCGTGCCCGCCCGCTGGCCACCGAAACCGTCGATCGACGGGGCGGCGCTCGCGCTGGTGACGAGGCACTCGTCCAAGTTCTTGCGGCCCCCGATCGACGTCGCCACCACGGCCGCCATCCCCTGCTCGCTGAGCGCCGCCTTCGCATCCGCATACGTTTGCCCGACGACGGCGTCGTCAGCCGTGGCAACTCCGCTGCCCATGCCGAGCGCCATCGCGGCGGAACCGATCGCACCAACACCAAGAACCAGGACCTTCTTCATGTGCGTAGCGACCTTTCCTCGGTTGAGCTCACGTTGGGCAACAGTTTGCCGGATTGGGCGTGTGTCGCCGCGGATATTACCCCGTAGGCCGCCATCATCGATGGCGGAGCCGCGACACCCCGCGACGTAGAACTTGAATGTCACCGGGGTACACAGATATATTGAGTGCTACCAACAGATACAGATAACTGTGAGAGTTCCACGCACGCGAGGAGGACATTGGCCATGTCGACCGATCTGACCGACCTGCAATTGCTGCACGAGCTCGAGCCCGTCGTCGAGCAGAACATCAACCGGCACATGCGGATGCGCAAGGACTGGAACCCGCATGACTACATCCCGTGGTCGGACGGCAAGAACTACTACGCCCTCGGCGGCCAGGACTGGGATCCCGAGCAGTCCAAGCTGTCCGAGGTGGCGCAGGTCTCGATGCTGCAGAACCTCCTCACCGAGGACAACCTGCCGTCGTACCACCGCGAGATCGCCATGAACTTCAGCATGGATGGTCCGTGGGGCTTCTGGGTCAACCGCTGGACCGCCGAGGAGAACCGGCATGGCATCGCCCTGCGCGACTACCTGGTCGTCACCCGCGCGATCGACCCCTTCGAGCTGGAAGAACTCCGCATCGAGCAGGTCACTCGCGGCTTCAGCCCCGGCCAGGGCGAGCAGGGCGATCTGTTCGCCGAGAGCCTCTTCGACTCGGTCATCTACGTGACGTTCCAGGAGCTCGCCACCCGCGTGTCACACCGCAACACCGGCAAGGCATGCCAAGAGACCGTCGCCGACCAGCTGCTGCAGCGCGTCTCCGCCGACGAGAACCTGCACATGATCTTCTACCGTGACGTCAGCGCCGCAGGCCTGGACATGGCGCCCAACCAGGCGATGAAGTCCCTGCACCGCGTGCTGCGCAACTTCAAGATGCCCGGATACACGGTGCCCGAGTTCCGCCGCAAGGCGGTCGTGATCGCCGTCGGAGGCGTCTACGATCCCCGCATCCACCTCGATGACGTCGTCATGCCGGTGCTGAAGAAGTGGCGCATCTTCGAGCGCGAGGACTTCACCGGCGAGGCCGCCGAGATGCGCGACGATCTCGGCAAGCTGGTCGAGGAACTCGAAGAGACGTGCGTGAAGTTCGAGGTGGCCAAGGAACGCCGCCTCGAGCGCGAGCGCAAGATGGCCGAGAAGAAGGCCATGAAGAACCTCCTGGTGACGACATCGGCGTCGTCGTAACCGAAGAACGCGCTTCGGCCCGGTCTGCCCTGGACCATCCCCCCAGTCGCTCCGCTCCAGCCCCCGGGGTCAAGATCGGGCCGTTCGCGTTGCGCAGTCCCGTCGTGCTCGCCCCGATGGCGGGCGTCACCAACGTCGCGTTCCGAACCCTGTGCCGCGAGCTCGAACTCGCCCGCGCCGGCACCGTGAGCGGCCTCTACGTATGCGAGATGGTGACCGCCCGCGCCCTCGTCGAGCGCAACGCGGCGACCTTGCACATGACCACGTTCGGACCCGACGAATCGCCGCGGTCACTGCAGCTCTACACCGTCGACCCCGACACCACCTACGCCGCGGCGAAGATGATCGTCGACGACGACATGGCCGACCACATCGACATGAACTTCGGCTGCCCCGTCCCCAAGGTCACCCGCCGAGGGGGCGGCGCCGCCCTGCCCTACAAGCGAAAGCTGTTCGGCCAGATCGTGGCGGCGGCAGTCCGCGCCACCGAAGGCAGCCGCGTCCCCGTCACCGTGAAGTTCCGGATCGGGATCGACGACGCCCACCACACCCACCTGGACGCGGGCCGAATCGCCGCCGAGGAGGGTGCCGCCGCCGTCGCCCTGCACGCCCGCACGGCGGCGCAGCGGTATTCGGGCGCCGCCGACTGGAATCGGATCGCCGAGCTCAAGGCGCACGTCACCGGCATTCCAGTGTTGGGCAACGGAGACATCTTCGTCGCCGACGACGCCCTGAAGATGATGTCCGCCACCGGATGTGACGGAGTCGTCATCGGCCGCGGGTGTCTTGGCAGGCCCTGGCTCTTCGCCGAACTGTCCGCGGCGTTCAACGGCGTCGAACCCCCGGTGCCGCCGACGCTCGGCGAGGTCGCCGCCATCGCCCGACGTCACGGCGAACTACTGGCCGCCCACTTCGGTGAGGACAAGGGCATGCGCGACATCCGCAAGCACGTTGCGTGGTACCTGCACGGCTTCCCCGCCGGCGCCGACCTTCGGCGGGCGTTGGCGCTGGTCAAGACGCTCGGCGAACTCGACGACCTGCTGGCCCAACTCGATCCCGACGTGCCCTTCCCGGCTGCGGCGGAAGGCCCAAGGGGTCGCCAGGGCTCACCAGGCTCGGTGACCCTTCCCGAGGGCTGGTTGAACGACCCCGACGATTGCACGGTGCCCTCCGGCGCAGACGTCATGCACTCCGGAGGCTGAGCGAAACCCGGTTGGAAACGGCGCCGAGATGGCACCGAGACGGTTTGGAGACATCCGCGGACTGGCTCCATCTCAGGTTGTCTCAGTACGATGAGATTCCATCTACGACGGGCGCCGACTGGCGGAGCCCTCGACGTGCTGCTACAAGACTAGGAGCACGCACGCGAACTGGAGAATGGCTGCGCCGGACGGCGCGCCGCTCCCGACAGTCCGGAGGCCGGTAGGACATGAGTGACGGCGACAACGCCGCTCCCGGTCATCGGTCACCAGGATCGGCCGACGGCGAGGACGTCGGCAACACCCAGGACGCGAACTCCAAGAGCGCCAGCGCCGACAATCAATGGCTTACCCGATCCGAGAGATCGAAGCCAGGCGCCGCGCCGTGGGAGCGCTCACGACTTCCGCTTTCTCCTCCCGTTGGCAATCACACCGACGGGGTCACGGTCGCCGACCTGATCGCCAAGGTCTCGGGCGAGCCCAAGGCCCGCGACGAACCGACGCGTCACCACGACACCTCCCGCCTCGACACTCCCCACGTCGACACTTCCCGCCTCGAGGACACCCCCGACCTCGACGACACCTCTGACCTCGACGACACTTCCCACCTCGTGGAGGACACTCCCGACCTCGACGACACCCCCGCCTACGACCCGCAGACCGAAGTCATCCCCGTCCTACCTGCGCACGCCTCGGACCTGCCGGTGCTCTCGGGGCGGCGCGTCGTCGCCGTCAACAAACCGGCGGTCCCCGAACGCGTCGGCGAGACGGCACAGCCCGCGAAGGCACCGTCGCATCGGGGCCGCCGCACCGCGATGATCGCCGGTCGGGTGGCCGTGGCACTGGCCGCGGTGCTGGCGCTGGCCACGACCGGCGCGGCGTGGCAGTGGCAGGCGTCGAAGAACAGCAGCCTCAACAAGGTGGCGGCGCTGGATCCCGACTCTCGCGACATCGTCGACCCCAACGCGCAGTTCGGCGACGAGAACTTCTTGATCGTCGGCACCGACAGCCGGATCGGCCAGAACAGCGACATGGGAGCCGGCACCACCGACGATGCGGCAGGCGCCCGCTCGGACACCATCATGCTGGTCAACATCCCAGCCAACCGCAAACGCGTTGTCGCCGTATCGTTCCCACGCGACCTGTCGATCTCGCCAATGGAGTGCGAGCCCTGGAATCCGCAGACCGGTGAATACGGTCCGATCACCGACGAAGAATCTCCGATGTACGGGATGGAGAAGGTCTACACCGAGACGAAGCTGAACTCGGCGTACGCAGTCGGCGGCCCGAAGTGTCTGGTGAAGGTGGTCCAGAAGCTGTCCGGCCTCTCGGTCAACCGCTTCATGGCCGTCGACTTCGCTGGCTTCGCCAAGATGGTCGACGCGCTCGGCGGCGTCGAGGTCTGCAGCACGACGCCGCTCGAGGATTACGAACTCGGGACCGTACTGGCCAACGCGGGCAGGCAGGTCATCGACGGGCACACCGCCCTGCAGTACGTGCGGGCCCGCCAAGTGACCACCGAGACCAACGGCGACTACGGCCGCATCAAACGCCAACAGTTGTTCCTGTCGTCGCTGCTGCGCTCGTTGATCTCCAAGGACACGTTCTTCTCCCTGAACAAGCTCAACAACGTCGTCAACATGTTCATCAACGACAGCTACGTCGACAACATCCAGACCAAGGACCTCGTCGACCTCGGCCAGTCCGTGCAGGGCGTCAACGCCGGACGCATCACCTTCGTGACCATCCCCACCGTCGGGTACGCCGACGAGTACGGCAACGAGGTTCCGCGCACCGACGACATGCGCGCGCTGTTCGACGCGATCATCAACGACGACCCGCTTCCCGAGGAGCGCAACGCCGACAACACCCCGGTGCCCGAGACTTCGGAGGCGACCAGCGCCGCACCCGCTCCGCTGGATGCCCGCGGCGAGGTCGTCGACGCCGTGACGACCAACCCCGGCGAGGTCACGGTGCGGGTGTCCAACTCCACCGGCGAGGACGGCCTGGCGTCGACCGCCGCAACCGAGTTGACCCAGCACGGCTTCAACGTCGAGACCCCCGACGACTACCCGGGACCGCTGGACTCCACGACGGTATTCTTCTCGGCGGGCAACGAGCAGGCCGCCGCCACGGTGGCGTCGTCGTTCTCCAATCCGACCATCGAGCGGGTGTCCGGCATGGGCGACGTGATCCGCGTAGTGCTCGGCTCGGACTTCTCGGCAGTGAATGCCCCCAGCCCCAGCGGCTCGTCGGTCCAGGTGAGGGTCGTACACGACCGCGGCTCGAGTCCCAGCCACCTGCCAGAGGACTTGACGGTTACCAACGCCGCCGACACCAGCTGCGAGTGAGCGCGGCGACACGACGAGTGAGCAGGTCCAGCGCACCATCGTGGCAGGTGGCATTCACCTTTCGTTCACCCTCGAGGTCGTGACGATCCCGTGCCTCTGGCCGTAGGCTTGGTACATGCGTACCGCCTATCATGAGCAGCTGGCCGCCCTGACCGACCAGCTTGGCGAGATGTGCGGGCTTGCCGGCGTCGCGATGGAGCGTTCCACCCAGGCACTGCTGCAGGCCGATCTGGCCCTCGCCGAACAGGTCATCACCGACCACGAACACATCGCCGCAATGAGCATCCGCGCCGAAGAGGCCGCCTTCGTCCTCCTGGCACTGCAGGCACCCGTCGCGGGCGATCTTCGCGCGATCGTCAGCTCCATCCAGATCGTCGCCGACGTCGACCGGATGGGTGCACTCGCATTGCACGTCGCCAAGATCGCGCGGCGCCGTCACCCCCAGCACACCCTGCCCGAAGAGGTCAACGGTTACTTCGCCGAAATGGGCCGCGTGGCAGTGGATCTCGGCGCGGCGGCTCAGGAGGTACTCGTCACCCGGGATCCCGAGAAGGCCGCCCGCATCAGCGAGGACGACGACGCGATGGACGACCTGCATCGCCATCTGTTCTCGGTGCTGATGGACCGCGAGTGGAAGCACGGCGTCACTGCGGCAGTCGACGTCACGCTGCTGAGCCGGTTCTACGAGCGGTTCGCCGACCATGCGGTCGAGGTGGCCCGTCGAGTGATCTTCCAGGTCACCGGCAGGTTCCCCGACGAGGAAGTCATCTCGGCCAGCTAATCGCTCCTGGCGATCCTGACCCCGACCTTCTCGGCGGCCAGCAAATCTCGCAGCACCTTTGCCAGAACCTGGAGCTCGGCGTTGGCGTAGTGGGACAGGAAGTCGCTCATCCCCTTCGTCATCTCGTCGTGAAGGTGCCGGTGAGCGTCGACGATCAGGTTGCCGTCGGCGGTGGGACGCAACTCCACCTCCTTGCGGTTGCCGGGGATCGGGGTGCGGGTGACCAGCCCCGCCTCGACCAAGCGTTGGACGTGCTTGGACACGGTGCCCTTGAGTTGATGTGACCGGGCGGCCAACCCGACGATGCTCACCGGGCCGTCGGCGAGGACGGCGAGTAGGTGCATGGACATCGTCGGCAGTGCCCTGACCTTGTCCTCCAATCGTTTCGGGCAGCGTGCCGCGATGAAGTCGCGCTCGGCGTCCCCGCCCTCGTCGGCATCGAACTTGTCCCCGACTTCGCCGACCATCTCGTTGATGCTCGCGATCAGCTCAGACTTGGTTTTCATGGAAACAATCTTGCCATCCCGACGGTCGCGCCGTACATTGTTTCTATAGAAACCATATTCGGTGAAACGATGGAGGACGTCATGAAGGCAGCAGTGGTCAACGCGTGGGGAGACACCCCGACGTACTCCGACTACCCCGACCCCGAGCCGCAGGGCGGCACCGTCGTCGCCGACGTCGAGGCCAGCTCACTGACCAACCTGACCCGCGGTCTGGTATCGGGAAAGCACTACGCCAGCAAGCAAATTCAGCTCCCAACCGTACCCGGTTTCGACGGCGTCGCCCGACTCGAGGACGGCCGCCGGGTGTACGCCGTCGCGCTGCCCGGCCACGGCATGATGGCACATCGGACGCTCGTCGCCAAGGACGGCGCCTTCGAGATCCCTGCAGGCGTCGACTCCGTCACCGCCGCAGCCATTCCCAATCCCGGCATGTCGGCGTGGATGGCGCTCGAATACGGAGCGGCGGTCAAGCCCGGCGACCACGTGCTGGTGCTCGGCGCCACCGGCGTGACCGGCGCGACGGCAGTGCAGCTGACGAAGACGATGTTCGGTGCCGAGCGCGTCGTGGTGGCGGGCCGCGACACCACCCGTCTCGATTGGCTGCGCACGGTGGGCGCCGACGACGCCATCGCGATGCGCAGCGAAGACCTCGCAGGCCGCGTCGCCGAACTACACGCGGAACGCCCGTTCGACGCGGTCCTGGACTACCTCTGGGGCGAACCCGCGCAGCAGACGTTGCAGGCGCTCGCCGACAGCCACCCGGCGTCGACCCATCACGCCACCCGGTGGGTGCAGATCGGCTCGATGGCGGGCATGACACTGACCCTGCCCGCCGGGGTGCTGCGCAGCAGCGGAATCACGTTGTCCGGCATCGGAATCGGGAGCGTGCCTCCGGACGTGATGGCGCGCGCCCGCAATGAGGGCCTGCCCAAGTTGCTCGACATGGTCGCCGACGGGCGACTGCAGCTGAGCACACAGGCGCGGCCACTCGCGGACGTCGCAGACGCCTGGACGTCGGCAGAGCCCTCGGGAACGCGGGTCGTGCTGGTCCCCTAGCCGAAGCGACCGGAGATGTAGTCCTCGGTGGCCTTCTGCGTCGGGTTCGAGAATATCTTCTCGGTGTCGTCGATCTCGATCAACCGGCCTGGCTTGCCCGTCGCCTCGAGATTGAAGAACGCGGTCTGATCGCTGACCCTGGCAGCCTGCTGCATGTTGTGCGTGACGATGACGATCGTGAAGTCCTGCTTGAGCTCGGAGATCAGATCCTCGATCGCGAGCGTCGAGATCGGGTCCAGCGCCGAGCACGGCTCGTCCATCAGCAGCACGTCGGGCTGCACCGCGATCGCGCGGGCGATGCACAGCCGCTGCTGCTGGCCACCGGAAAGGCCGCCGCCGGGCTTCTCCAAGCGATCCTTGACCTCGTTCCAGAGGTTGGCACCCTTCAGCGATCGCTCGGCGACCTCGTCGAGCGCCTTCTTGCTCCGGACCCCCTGCAGCTTCAGGCCTGCCACCACGTTGTCGCGAATCGACATGGTGGGGAAGGGATTCGGCCGTTGGAACACCATGCCGATGGTCTTGCGGACGCCGACGGGATCGACGCCGGCCCCGTAGATGTCGTCACCGTCGAGCAGCACCGACCCCTCGACGCGAGCGCCGGGGATGACCTCGTGCATGCGATTCAGCGTGCGCAGCACGGTGGACTTACCGCAGCCGGACGGACCGATGAACGCCGTCACGCTGCGCGGCTGCACCGACAGCGCGACGTCGGCCACGGCGTGGAACGACCCGTAGTAGATGTTGACGTCCTTGAGATCGAGACGCTTGGCCACGACTGACTCCTATACCTTCTTGGGGGCGAAGATCTTGGCGACGAGGCGCGCCCCGACGTTGAGAATGGCGATCAGGAGGACCAGCGTCAGCGCCGCGCCCCACAGTCGGTCGGTGGGAACCGGGTTGGCTCCCGCGCCCGCCGAGATCTGGTCGTACATCATGCCGGGCAGCGATCCCATGAAACCGCCGAGCATGTCGAAGTTGATCGACGCCGCGTATCCGACCAGGATCAGCAGCGGCGCGGTCTCGCCCATCACGCGGGCCAGTGCCAGCATGATGCCCGTGACGATGCCCGACAACGCCGTCGGAATCACGATGCGGGCGATCGTCTTCCACTTCGGTACCCCCAGTGCGTAGCTGGCCTCACGGAGGTCCATCGGCACGATGCGCAGCATCTCCTCGGTGGCCCGCACGATGACCGGAATCATCAGGAGCACCAACGCCAGGGACACCGCGAAGCCGGACCGCTCGAAGCCGAGCGTGGCCACCCACAGTGCGTAGATGAAGAGGGCAGCGACGATCGAGGGCACGCCGGTCAGGATGTCCACCATGAACGTGGTCAGCTTGCCAAGGCGCGTGCCGCCGCCATACTCGACGAGGTAGACCGCGACCATCACGCCGATCGGAATCGAGATGATGGAGCAGACCACGCCTTGGAGCAGTGTGCCGATGAGGGCGTGATAGACGCCGCCGCCCGCCTCGAAGGCGGTCATCCCGGACTGCGAGTGGGTGAACCAGTACAGGGACAGAACGCTGATCCCCTTGGTGATCACCGAGTACAGCACCCAGATCAGAGGCACCAGTGCGATCAGCACCGAGATCGAAACCAGCACCGTCGCAGCGTTGTTGGTGATCTTTCGCCTGGCGCTGACGCCTTGAAAGGTGGGCGCCTTGACCGGCTGGTCCAATGTTGACGTCATGCTTTTGCGCCCCTCCTGGAGACCGCGGCACGCGCCAGCGAGTTCACCACGAACGTGAGGATGAACAGCACCAGGCCCGCCGCGATGTAGGCACCCGCCTTGTACTGGTCGTTGAATTCGCTTGCCGTGGCCGCGATCTTGCTGGCGAAGGTGTAGCCGCCGTCGAACAGTGACCAACCGAACGCGGTCTGGGTGCCCCGCAGGATGATCAGCAGGGCGATGGTCTCACCGAGCGCCCGACCGAGGCCGAGCATGGCACCGCTGATGTACCCCGACATGCCGAACGGCAGCACCGTGGTCCGGACGACCTCCCACCTCGTCGCGCCGAGAGCCAGCGCGGCCTCGATCTGACCGCGGGGGGTTTGGATGAACACCTCGCGGCTGACCGCCGTGATGATCGGCAGGATCATCACCGCCAGGACGATGCCCGCGGTGAAGATCGTCCCGCCACCTGCCACCGAGGCATTGCCCGTCGAGAACAGGAACAGCCAGGAGAGGTTCTCGTTGAGCCACAGGGCCAACGGCTTGAGCACCGGAGCCAGCACGTAGAGACCCCACACGCCGTAGACGATGGACGGCACCGCGGCGAGAAGGTCGACCATGTAGGCCAGCGGACCCGCAAGCCGGCGTGGCGAGTACTGCGTGAGGAAGATCGCGATGCCCAACGCCACGGGCATGGCGAGGATCAACGCGAACACCGAGACGAACACCGTCACCTGGAGCAGGTCGAGGATGCCGAAGTGCATCGACGACGTGTCGGTCGTGATCCAGTTGCCGCCGTAGGTGAAGAAGTTCTCCTCGTTGCGCGCCAGCGCTGGGATCGCACGCCACAGGAGGAACACCCCGATCGCCGCAATGAGAACGACGATCAGGATGCCTGCGCCCTGGGCGGCCCCGCCGAAGAGCTTGTCGCCCAGCCGGACCTTGCCACCCCTGTTGGGGTTGGTCGAGATGGGATCCGGTTCGGGGATGGGTGAAGCCAGCGCTTCACCCGACCCCGCACCGATTGGATTTGGTGTCGTCACTGTTATCCCGTCGGAGACCCTATCGCTCATTCGGTCTGGATCCCATCCTCACCATGTTGGTCCCGTCGCGCTAGGTGGACTAGGCGATTGCGTTGATCGACGTGAGCAGACGCTCCTTGAACGCGTCGGGCAGCGGAACGTAGCCCGCCGGGCCCAGGTTGGCCTGGCCCTCGTTGGCGGCGACGGTCAGGAACGACTTGACGGCGGCGGCGGTGTCGGCGTCGTAGCCCTTGGAGCAGACGACCTCGTAGGTCGCGAGAACCAACGGGTACGAACCGGCTTCCTTGGTCCCGTAGATCGAGTTCAAGTCCAGCGTGAGGTCGTTGCCCTCGGCGGCGAACTTGGCGGCGTCGATGGCCGTCTTGGTGGTCTCGTCGGTCAGCTCGACGGCGCCCGCGCCGTTGTCGATCTGCGCGAAGGGCAGCTGCGCCTGCTCGGCGAAGCCCTTCTCGACGTAGCCGATGGCGCCGGGGGTGGCCTGCACGGCCTGGACGACGCCGGACGACTTCTGGGCACCTTCACCCGCGCCGCCCTGGAACTCGCTGCCCGCGTCCTTGGTCCAGGACTGCGGGGCCGCGGCGGCCAGGTACTTCTGGAAGTTGTCGGTGGTGCCCGAGGAATCCGACCGGTAGACCGGCGTGATGTCCACGTCGGGCAGGCTGGCGCCCGAGTTGAGCGCGGCGATGGCCGGGTCGTTCCACTTGGTGATCTGGCCCTGGAAGATCTTGGCGAGCACGTCGCCGTTCACGATCAGCTTGTCGACGCCTTCGAGGTTGTAGGCCATCGCGACGGGGCCGAAGACCAGCGGGAGGTTCCATGCCGGGTTGCCGCCGCAGCGCGCCGCGGCCGCCGCGACCTGATCGTCCTTCAGCGCCGAATCGGAGCCCGCGAAGTCGACCTGCTTGGCGATGAATTGCTCACGACCCGCGCCGGACCCGGTCGGGTTGTACGAGAGGGTCTTGCCGGAGCAGACCTGGCCCCACACCTTGCCGAACTCGGCGATGGCGTTCTGCTGGGCCGTCGAACCCTCGGCGGTCAGCGAGTTCTTGCCCCCGCAGTCGGCCGAACCCGAACCCGAGCCTGAAGCCGCCGACGACGACGACGATCCCGACGCGCTGCTCGACGAGGTTCCGGCGTTGTCGTCGCTGCCGCACGCGGTCAGCGTCAGCGCGGCGACCGCCGTCATGGAAACGACGGCGCCAAGCGGCTTTCCTATGCGGCTGCCAAAGCGATTGAGCTTCACTTATCCCACTTTCGGTTTGTCTGTCTCAAGACTCTCCGGCAACGTATGCGGCCCCGGTGGACGGATCGCGGACGAAGGGTTAACGAACGGTGAACAGCCTCAGCGACTTCACAGCTGAGGGGCCAACAGGGGGTGTACGCCACGGATCCGGCGAAGCTCCTCCAATGGAGCGGTTCCTACGCAGGCGTCGCGAACCAGTTATCTGCCCGCGCCTCGGCGCAGCTCGCTAGGAGTCAGCTGCCGCGTACGCGACGTCTGAGCTGAAGACTTCGAAGTCGATCCGCCGGTAGGTCTTCACGGCCGCCGCGTTGTCGCCCTCGACGTACAGCATGACCGCCGCATCCGCGCCGAGCCGGTCCGCCAGGTAGTGCAGTCCGACCAGCGTCAGGGTTGCGCCCAGGCCGCGGCCCTGTGCGGCGGGATCCACGCCGACGACGTAGACCTCGCCGAGGGCGGGATTGTGCACTTTGGTCCAGTGAAAGCCGAGCAGTCGCCCGTCCGCGCCGGTCGCCTCGTCGAAGGCCAGGAACAATCCCGCCGGGTCGAACCACGCCTCCCCGCGTCGCTCGGCAATGTCCGCCTCGGTCCAGCCGCCCTGCTCCGGATGCCAAGAGAAGGCGGCGTTGTTGACCCGCAGGAGTTCGGCGTCGTCGTCGGGGCCGGCATACGTGCGCACGCGCACCCCCGGGAGTGTCGGCGCTGTGGGCAGGTCGGCCAATGGCCGCCGCATCTGCAGCAGTTCGCGAGCCACGACGAGCCGCAGCGCCGCAGCGGTGGCGCGCGCCGGTTCCAGATCGCCGTGCGCCCACACCCGCGCGCCAGGCCCGCCCTCGGCCAGGGCGGTCCTGATCAACTTCGACCCGAGGCCGCGACGGCGGGCCTGCGGGTGGATGGCGACCTCCGCCATGGCGGGCGCGTCGGCCGTAGAGGGGACCAGATCGAGGTACCCGACGACGTTGCCACCGTCCTCGGCGACCAGATGTCTGGTGCGGTCATGGGATAGGTCGCGAAGCACCTGATCGCCCACCGGAGCGATGCCGTCGTGCGTCGCAGCGGCGTCGAAGATCGCCCGGATGCGACGTTGATCGTCAGCGGAGAGCTCAGTCCGCCAAGAGATCTCGGTCACGGGGTGTGCAGTGGGTCGCCCAGACCAGCCGGCTCGGGGTCGTACGCGTCGGAGTCGTCGGGGTCGTCGGGCAGATCGACGTCGGGCACCGGCGGACGCCCGCGCGCGGGCCGGACCGCCTTGTATCCGACGTTGCGGACGGTGCCGATCAACGCCTCGTACTCGGGGCCGAGCTTGGCGCGCAGCCGTCGCACGTGAACGTCGACCGTACGAGTGCCACCAAAGAAGTCGTAGCCCCACACCTCCTGCAGCAACTGCGCGCGGGTGAAGACGCGACCCGCGTGTTGCGCGAGGTACTTCAGCAACTCGAATTCCTTGTAGGTCAGGTCGAGCGGACGCCCGCGGAGGCGTGCGGTGTAAGTGCCCTCGTCGATGACGAGCTCACCGAGGTTCACCTTGCCCGCACTCTCCTGATCGGCGGCGCCGCCCCGGCGACCGACCAGCAATCGCAATCTGGCGTCGATCTCGGCTGGACCGGTGCTCGGGAGCAGGATCTCGTCGAGACCCCACTCCACGTTGACGGCGACCAGTCCGCCTTCGTTCACAACCGCGACGACGGGCACCGACGTCCCCGTCGTGCCGAGCAGCCTGCACAGTCCTCGGGCCGCGGCGAGGTCGGTGCGGGCGTCGACGATGGCGATGTCAGCGGTGCCAGCCTCGAGCAATGAGGACACCTCGGTGGGCGCCGA
>NZ_JBEVLO010000078.1:0-13458 GCF_040509115.1 Mycobacterium sp.
GCGCCGATGGTGAGCGCGCACCGGTGCAGATGTGGCTCTTCCCGTACCTGACGATCGTCGTCATCGTCGCCATCGTCGCGGTGCTGGTGCTGATGGCATTCGATCCAGATCAACAGCAGGCGATCTTCCTGTCGGTCGTGTCGGCCGCATTCATCGTGGCCGCCGGGGTGTTCGTCCACCGACGCCGTGCCCGCGAGGTGGAGCACACGGCATCGAAGCGCTGATCGAGGGGTAACCGCCCCTTCTCGACCTCGAGGGACGTCCCCTCGCCTGACGTCCGGCCCCCCGATGGCCGTTGGCGCCGCACGGTCGGCGACGGCCATTGGCGAAGCTCGCGCAGCCCGCGGCCGGACCCGTGACGTCGATCGCATCCGTCATCGTCCGACCTACCTGAGCACAAGTCACCATCTGTTGACATAGCCGCCAGACTGGCTTACGGTCCTAAGTCATCAGCCGTTGACATAGCGCCTTGCGTCAGGAGTCGACCGTGACACAACCCCAACTCGACCGTTCGGTCCTGCGTCGAATCGCCCGACTGGCCGTCGCCGCCCCACGTCGGTTCATCCTCGTCGCGGCGCTGGTGACGCTGGCCGCAGGCATCTTCGGTGTTCCCGTCGCAAAGACGTTGTGCGCCTGCGGATTCGAAGATCCCACCTCCGAGTCGGCTCGCGCCACGCAGCTAATGGTCGACAAATTCGACCAGGGCGACGCGCAGATGCTGATCGTCGTCTCCACTGCAGACGGTTACCGCAGCGGTCCCGCCCGCGCGGTCGGCACCGACATCGTCGAACAACTCGAACGATCGCCCCACGTCACCACCGTGACCTCGGCGTGGACGGCCCCGCCGCCCGCCGTGGCCGAGTTGGTCAGCAGGGACGAGAACGCTGGGCTCATCGTGGCGGGGATAACCGGCGGCGAGAGCAAGTCGCAGGAGTATGCCAAGGAGCTCTCGGACCGATTGGTCCATGACCGTGACGGCGTCACCGTGCGGGCCGGCGGATTGGCGATGGTGAACGTCCAGATCACCGAGCAGTCCCAGCGCGACCTGCTGCTGATGGAGTCTCTGGCCATTCCGCTGAGCTTCATGGTGCTGGTGTGGGTCTTCGGCGGGCTTCTCGCCGCGGCCGTACCCATCGCCGTCGGCGGCATGGCGATCCTGGGCTCACTCGCCGTCCTGCGCGGCGTCACGTTCTTCACGGACGTGTCGATTTTCGCCCTCAACCTCAGTGCGGCAATGGGTCTGGCGTTGGCCATCGACTACACGCTGCTGATCATCAGCCGCTACCGCGACGAGATCGCCGACGGCGCCACCCGCGAGGACGCCCTCATGACGACGATGGCAACGGCGGGTCGCACGGTGCTCTTCTCCGCCACCATCGTCGCCCTGTCGATGGCGATGATGGTGCTGTTCCCGATGCACTTCCTCAAGTCGTTCGGATATGCCGGAGTGGCGACCGTCGCGTTCGCCGCCGTGGCCGCGCTCTTCGTCACGCCGGCCGCCATCGTGTTGCTCGGGGACCGGGTGACCGCGGTGAAGCTACGGCGACTGTTCGGTAGGTCGCGGGCGCTGCACCGCCCGGTCCAGCAACCATTCCTGTATCGCTGGACCAAGCGGGTAATGCGGCACGCCGTTCCGATCGGGCTGGCGGTCGTGACCCTCATGCTGGTGCTCGGCACACCCTTCCTCGGGGTGAAGTGGGGCTTCCCCGACGACCGCGTGCTTCCCGCGTCGGCATCCGCCCACCAGGTCGGCGACCAGCTGCGCGACGACTTCGTCGACAGCTCCGCCACCGCGGTCACCGTCGTCATCCCCGATGCAGCAGGCCTGGCCATCAACGAGATCGACCGTTACGCCGCCGAATTGGCCGAGGTGCCCGACGTCTCCACGGTGTCCATGCCGACCGTCGTCGACGACAGCGCCTTCCTGACCGTGTACAGCACCGCGCCGCTCTACTCCGACGGTTCGGAGGACCAGCTGGTCCGCCTGCACGCCGTGGCAGGCCCTGACGACCGCGAGGTGCTGTTCACCGGCACCGCGCAGATCAACGCCGACAGCGTGCACGCCATCACGTCCCGCCTGCCGCTGGTGCTGGGCCTCATCGCCGCGATCATGTTCGTGCTGCTGTTCCTGCTGACGGGAAGTGTGGTCATGCCACTGAAAGCGCTTGTCTTGAACATGCTTTCGCTGACGGCGGCGTTCGGGGCGATGGTCTGGATCTTCCAGGACGGTCACCTCGGCGGCCTTGGCACCACGCCGACCGGCACGCTCGTCGCGAACATCCCGGTGCTGCTGTTCTGCATCGCCTTCGGCTTGTCGATGGACTACGAGGTCTTCCTGGTGTCCCGGATCCGCGAGTTCTGGCTGACCGCCCGCGCCGCGGGCACCGTCACCTCCGATGACGTCGGGGCCCACGCCCTGAGTGACGAGAGCGTTGCGCTCGGCATCGCCCGTACCGGGCGGGTGGTGACGGCCGCGGCGGTTGTGATGTCCATCTCATTCGCCGCGCTCATCGCCGCCGAGGTGTCCTTCATGCGGATGTTCGGCCTCGGCCTGACCCTCGCCGTGCTGGCCGACGCGACGTTGGTGCGGATGGTGCTGATGCCGGCATTCATGCACGTCATGGGCGAATGGAACTGGTGGTCGCCGAAGTGGCTCACCCGTCTGCACAGCCGTTTTGGGTTGGAGGAGGGCGGCCATTCCGCCCACCAAGTCCATGAGTCGCATCGAACCGGAGCGGTCATCGACGCGCGCCCCGGACTCCAGGTCTCGTGAACCAACCGGTCACGAGTGCCGTGTCTACAAGAAAGAGATAGAGGAGCGTGACATGAGCGTGATTGCTGCCGTACGCGGAGAACTTCCACCGAATCGCTACACCCAGGCGGAGGTGACCGAGGCGCTGCTCGAGGTCCCCGGCTACGCCGAGTACGCCGACCCCATCCGAAAGCTGCACGCCAGTGCCAAGGTCGACAGCAGGCACATGGTGTTGCCACTGGAGGACTACGCCGAGCTCAACGACTTCGGCAGGGCCAACGACATCTTCATCGAACACGCCGTGGAACTCGGCTGCGCTGCCGTACTTGGCGCGCTGGAGGACGCCGGTCTGCAGCCCGCCGACGTCGACGTGATCTTCTCGACGACGGTCACCGGACTCGCCGTGCCGACCATCGACGCCAGGATTGCCGCGCGAATCGGGCTGCGCCCCGACGTTCGACGGGTTCCGATGTTCGGGCTGGGCTGCGTGGCGGGCGCCGCGGGTGTGGCCCGACTCAACGACTACCTTCGCGGAGCGCCGAACGACGTGGCCGTGCTGGTCGCCGTGGAACTCTGCTCGCTGGTGCCCAAGCGAGATCCGTCCATGGCCACCGTCGTGGGCAGCAGCCTGTTCGGCGACGGAGCGGCCGCCGTCGTGGCCGTTGGCGACGCACGTGCCGACGAGATCGGCGCCTCAGGACCCGACGTGCTCGATTCGCGCAGCCACCTGTACCCCGATTCGCAGCGGACCATGGGATGGGACGTCGACTCGACCGGGTTCCGCCTGGTACTGTCGCCCGACGTGCCCAAGGTCGTTGAACGCTACCTCGGCGAGGACGTGACGAATTTCCTTGCCGCCCATCACATGTCAGTCGACGACGTCGGAACTTGGGTTAGCCATCCCGGTGGTCCCAAGGTCATCGAGGCGATCACGGCCACCCTCGGGCTGCCCGACGACGCCCTCGAGCTCACCTGGCGTTCGCTGGCCGAGGTCGGCAACCTGTCCTCGGCGTCGGTGCTCCACGTGCTACGCGACACCATCTCCAAGCGTCCCACCGCGGGCACTCCGGGGCTGATGATGGCGATGGGTCCGGGCTTCTGCTCCGAGCTCGTCCTGCTGCGGTGGCGGTGACCCGATGATCTGGTACGTCGTTCTGATTCTCGCGGTCGTCGTCGAGCGAATCGTGGAACTGGTCGTCTCCAAACGCAACTGGGCGTGGAGTCGAGAACATGGCGGCTCCGAGGTGGGGGGTGGTCACTATCCCGTGATGGTGGTGTTGCACGTCGGCCTGCTGGTGGGCTGCCTCGTCGAACCGATGCTGGCCGACCGGCCGTTCATCCCGGCGTTGGGTTGGCCGATGCTGGGGATCGTGGTGGCCGCGCAGGTGTTGCGGTGGTGGTGCATCACCACCCTTGGGCCGCAGTGGAACACGAGGGTGATCGTGGTTCCCGGTGCCCCGCGCGTGACCGGCGGCCCGTACAAACTGCTGCCGCACCCCAACTACGTGGCGGTCGTGGTCGAGGGCATCGCCTTGCCTCTGGTGCACTCGTCGTGGATCACGGCGGTCGTGTTCACGGTGCTGAACGCGGCGTTGTTGCGCACCCGCATCAAGATCGAGAATGCGGCGCTCGCGAGTTTGACGTGATCGACCTGCTCGTCGGTGGCGGCGGCCCGGCGGGATTGGCCACCGCGCTGTACGCCGCCCGGGCGGGGCTCGAGGTCGTCGTCGTCGAGCGTCGCGCGGGCACCCTCGACAAGGCGTGTGGCGAGGGCATGATGCCGCACACCCTGGCCCACCTGGACCGGCTCGGCATCGCCCCGAAAGGCAGGCCGCTGCACGGGATCAGCTACCTCGACGGCACTCGACGGGTCGACGCGACGTTCCGGGCGGGTACGGGACTCGGCGTTCGCCGGACGGTCCTGCACTCGGCACTGCGGGACGCCGCCGAGGCCGTCGGAGTGGAATTCGTCCACGGCGACGTCGGAGCCATCACCCAGGACGAGAGCTCGGTTCGCGCCGGGGTGCACCGGGCCAGGTACCTCGCGGCGGCCGACGGGTTGCACTCGCCGATCCGCAAGGCGCTAGGCCTTTCTCAGCCCGCCCGCGGCCCGCGCCGCTGGGGAATCCGCAGGCACGTCGAGATCGAACCGTGGACCGACTCGGTCGAAGTGCATTGGGCGCCAGGCGCCGAGGCCTACGTCACGCCCGTTGCCGACGACTGCGTGGGGATCGCGATCCTGAGCTCCACCCGTGGCGGCTTCGACAGTCACCTCGACGAGTTCCCCGCGCTGAAGGAGCGGGCGCAGGGTCTCCCGCACGGCGGCGATCGGGCCGCAGGCCCACTGCGGCAGAAGGCGCGCAACCGAACTGCGGGCCGGGTGCTGCTCGTCGGCGACGCCGCCGGTTACATCGACGCGCTGACGGGGGAGGGGATGGGTCTGGCGTTCGGTGCCGCCGAGCGGTTGGTCAACTGCGTGATTGCCGACCGCCCAGGCGATTACGACCGTCAGTGGCGTCGAGTGACGCGACGCTACCGGGCGCTCACGGCCGGCCTCGTCGGCGGAACCGCGCACGCAGGCGTGCGGGCCCGCCTGGTGCCTGCCGCGGCGGCCATGCCCCTGGTCTTCGCCACCGCGGTCAATCAACTGGCTTATTGACCGCGCCCGCGGAGCTACCCCTCGGTGACGAACCGCGCGTCGACCGCGGCCGAGACCTCGACGTCCTGCGGGAGCAGTTCGACGTCGCTGGCACCGCCGCCGGCACCGGCCGGCGCGGACATGGCACGAAGGTACGTGCCGCTGCGCCCACCGTCGGGTTGAAGGCCGGCGCCGAGCATGCCCGCGTCGGCGACGGCGACCGGGCTGACGGTGCCGAGGCCCAGCGCGTCGGCGTACTGCTGGGCACGGACGACCGCATCCTGGACTGCACTCGCGCGGACGTGGCGGACCAACCCGTCCCGTCTGGCCTCCGTCAGTGCCCACGCGACGCGTGCTACCCGGAATCCCTCAGTGCCCGCGACGTGCTCGCCGACCCAACGGGAAAGCGCGTTGAAGTCACGGAACTTCACCTGTACGTCGACGCTGGCGTGATGGACGAGGGGGAGTTGCTTGCCGTCCTTGTGCCATGGGCGGTTCGACCAGGTGCGCAGCTGGTCGGCGGACCACCACGTGACCGCACCGTCATCGCCGGTCTTCAATCCGGTCACCGTTGCCTTCACGGCCTCCAAGTCCCGCGCCACGCGGTCGTAGACCGGCTGCATCGCAGGTCCCTCGTACGCGATCGTGGCGTGCACGGTCCCGCGTTCTGGTGGCTGGAAGGCGGCGAAGGATCCACGCACCGTGATCTCGGTCGGCATCTCTCCAAGCTAGCGCGACGGGACTACCAGGCCCGTCACGCCGACGCCGCCAACGCCTTCTCGTCCTCGTCGGCGAAGCTGTCCTCCAGGTGCAGCGGCGAGTAATCGAGGTCGATCTCGCCGATGGGTCGGCCCCGGGCACTGCTGATCGTTCCGAACCGTCGCATCCCCTTGTCGGTGGCGTACTGCATGAACTCGTCCATCTCCAGGTTGAACGGAATCTCGTCGTAGAGTGCGAACGCCTCGGTGGTGTTGGCCAACGCCAGGGGGATGAGCTCGTTCATCCGCGTCTGGAAGACGTCCCAGTTGGCGTCGTCGGCCGCGACGTGGCGCCGGCACGTGAACGTGCCCCACGCCATGTGGCGTCGTTCGTCGTCGCCGATGCGCCTGACCAGCTCCTGCATCCCGGGAAGTATGCCTCGATCGACGCAAATCTTGTGCCACGCATAGTATCCCGTCAGCGCCATCATCCCCTCGATGACGTGGTTGTAGGTCGCCGATGCCCGCACCTGGGCCGCCGGTGAGGGATCGGTCGCCAGCGCCTCGAGCGACTCGGGGAGCTCCTCGTTGAAGATCTTCCGATACGACGGCAGATCGTCGAGATAGTGGTGCAGATCCTCGGTGATCCCGACGGCATCGAGCCAGAGCCGAAACACCTGGGTGTGCTTGGCCTCCTCGAAGGCGAACTGCGTGAGATACATTTCGTCGCCGAGCCGGCCCTCGGCGCGCATCGCGGTCATGA
Organism: Mycobacterium sp.; assembly: GCF_040509115.1. Classification (GTDB taxonomy): domain Bacteria; phylum Actinomycetota; class Actinomycetes; order Mycobacteriales; family Mycobacteriaceae; genus Mycobacterium. The sequence goes on from NZ_JBEVLO010000078.1 coordinate 6,852, forward strand.
ATGGCTGGATGTCCTGGGTCACCGCTTCCTCACCGGCGATGAACTCAGCGCACAGACGGGTAGCCCAATCCCGCTCCAACTCCGACAACGACTGCCAGTCCTGCCTGTCGTGGGAGAAGTCGATGTCGGCGGGATCCCAAAACTTTGCATTGCCGCCCGCGAAGAGCTTCAGCGGCAGACTGTCCCAGTTCAAACCGCCCCTGCCGAGCGAGCCGAGTCGTGTGCGTGTCATGGTGCCGACCTCCTCAGGTCCCGCCGCAGGGGCAGCGGCGTTGGACTGCTGATGGCATCGTCCTCCACGCGACGAACCCGATGCGGCGGATTCGACGAACGCGAGCGTCGGCTCAGACCGGCCAGCTCTCCCGCCGGTGCGCGGCGTCGAAGAACATCCACTCGTACCGGGACGTCGTCGCGAAGTGCGCCCGCGCGGCGGCCTCGTCCGAGGTGCTCAGCCCGACGCCGATGCGGTCGGTCAGCGCGAGGACCTCGGCGACGGTCGCCGCGAATTCGTCGCCGCCGTAGCTTTCGATCCAACGCTGGTAGCGGGGGTCGGGGGAGCCGTGTTCGAGGAGCGTTGCGCCGACGCGTTGGTAGATCCAGTAGCACGGCAGGATCGCGGCGAGGCCGTCGGCGAAGCTGCCTCCGTACGCGGTGGCCAGCAGATAACTGGTATAGGCGCGGGTGGTCGGTGCGACTTCGGCGGCGTCGAGGGTGGCGGGGTCGATGCCCAGTTCGGGAAGCAGGCCGCCGTGCAGCGCAAGCTCGACCTCTTGGACCTCGGCGGCGTGCCTGGCGAACATCGCAGTGTCGGACAGACCCGGCGCCCGCGCGCCGACCAGCGCCAGCGCGCGGGCATAGTCGCGTAGGTAGTGCACGTCCTGAGCCACATAGTGCGCGAACACATCTGCGTCCAAGGTGCCGTCGGTGAGACCCGTCACGAAGGGGTGGGCGAGGATCGCTGCGAACGTGGGCTCGATCTCGTTCCACAGCCGTGCGGACCAGGATTGGGGAGTCATGGCAGCAGAACTTACCCGCGGCGACGACCGCGGCTCCGTCCACCGTTCACCGACCCTGATCGGGCCGGAGTCTTTGCGCCTTGGCAGACTGTGTCCATGGCACAGATAACCTTGCGCGGAAACCCCATCAACACGGTCGGCGAGCTCCCCGCCGTCGGAGCCTCTGCCCCGAGCTTCACCCTCACCGGCACCGACCTCGGCGTCGTGAGCAGCGATCAGTTTCGCGACAAGCCTCTGTTGCTCAATATCTTTCCCTCGGTGGACACCCCGGTGTGCGCGGCCAGCGTCCGGACCTTCAACGAGCGCGCCGCGGCGAGCGGCGTGTCCGTGCTCTGTGTCTCGAACGATCTGCCGTTCGCGCAGAAGCGGTTCTGCGGCGCGGAGGACATCGAAAACGTGACGACGGCGTCGGCCTTCCGCGACAGCTTCGGCGCGGACTACGGCATCACCATCACCGACGGACCGATGGCAGGCCTGCTGGGCCGAGCGGTCGTGGTGATTGGCGCCGACGGCACCGTCACCTACGCCCAATTGGTGCCGGAGATCGCTGAGGAGCCGGATTACGACGCCGCGCTGGCGGCACTGGGCTGACCGGCCGGCGACGGGGTCTCCGCTGGTAGTCACCGGCGGGTCACGGTTGAGCATCTCCTTGGTTCGCTACCCGAATCCAAATTGCTTGGGGCACATCCGAAGTTGTAGAACTGGACTCAGATAGCCGTTAGCTGATGGCGCCGCCCCGATGGCGGTGCGCTGGCGGTCGGAGAGGTGACATTCGGATGAGACGCGTCTACGCCCTTGCGATCAGTCTCGCGCTGCTGGTGGCGACGCCGGGATTGGCGACCGCCGACCCGTTGACTAGGCCCGCCCGCAACCAGCAGGCCATCGATCTGGTGATTCAGCGGGCCCTCTCGCAACGCGGTGTTCCGTTCAGCTACGGGGGCGGCGGCGCCTCGGGCCCCAGCGCACCGCCGGCTCCGGCTATCGGCGCCGCCCCGGCCATCCCGCTGGGCACCGAGCAGCTGGCCAACACCGGCGGGATCAATCCCGGCACGGGCACCGTCCTCGCTCCACCGGTCACGGCGTTGCCAGGCACGCAGCCTGCCGCGAGCGTCGTCGGATTCGACGCGTCGGGATTGATGGTCTACGCATTCGCAGGCGTCGGCGTCAAGCTCCCGCGTTCGTCGGGTGAGCAGTACGCCGTCGCGCAGAAAGTCCTTCCCGCCCAAGCACTCCCGGGTGACTTGATCTTCTACGGACCCGACGGCGCCGACAGCGTCGCCCTGTTCATCGGCAACGGGCAGATGGTGCAAACCACCGACTCCGGCGTCAGCGTCTCGGCCGTCCGGACCACCGAGATGACCCCGTACCTGGGCAGGATCATCGCCTGACGCCGAGGCGGACGACGGCGGGACGCCCGAACCCGCCGTGAGCGGGCCGCGCCTTGGGTAGTTTCGTCAGCGTGTCCCAGCTGATCAATCGTCAGATCCTGCTGCGGCGTCGGCCCACCGGACTGGTCCAGTCCGGCGACACCGAGCTGGTGGCCACTCCGGCTCCCGAGCCGGCCGACGGTGAGGCTCTGCTGCGCACCACGTACGTGGGCATGGACGCCGCCGTACGGACGTGGCTCAACGACCAGCCCAGCTACCTGCCGCCGGTCCAGTTGGGTGAGGTGATCAGGGCCGCGGGCATCGGTGAGGTGGTGGCGTCGCGCTGCGATGCCTACGCGGTGGGCGACGTGGTCACCACTCTGTCGGGCTTTCAGGAGTACGTGATCATTCGCGATGACCTGTTCAGCACGCCCGTTCCAGGCCCGGGCGCGCAGGTCGACCAGTTGGCCGTGATGTCGGTGTACGGCCCGACGGGTGCCACCGCCTTCTTCGGGATGGTCGACATCGGAAGGCCGCAACCGGGCGAGACGGTCGTGGTCTCGGCCGCCGCCGGAGCCACGGGGTCGATCGCCGGGCAGATCGCCAAGATCGCTGGGGCCAGGGTCATCGGCATTGCGGGCGGTCCGGAGAAGTGTCGAGCCGTCGTCGAGGACTTCGGCTTCGACGGTTGCATCGACTACCGCGATGGCGACGTGCCTGCCGCCCTGAAGGCGCAGTGTCCGCGTGGCGTTGACGTCTACTTCGACAACGTCGGCGGACCGATCCTCGACGCCGTGCTCGGCCGCCTTGCCCGCAAGGGAAGAGTCGTGCTGTGCGGGGTCATCTCCAGTTACCTGACCGGTGAGCACCCCGGTCCGGCCAACTACGTCAACATCCTGGCCAGGACCGCAACCATGCAGGGCTTCAATGCCCTCGACGAGTGGGGCCGGTTCGATGAGGCGTTCGCGGCGCTCAGTCGTTGGGAGCGCGAAGGCCTGCTCATCCACCGGCAGACGATCTACGACGGCATCGAGTCCTGCGTCGATGCTTTGAACGGTCTGTTCACCGGCGCCAACATCGGCAAGATGCTGGTCAGGGTGGAGGCACCCGGACACCGTTCGTGACGATGTTCACGTCGTAGCGACGAGAACGCCAGCCATCGCAATCCCTTGACTTCCATAGACTGTCGGCATGGCTGGCGGTTCTGAACGGGAATCCGTGGCTCCTGACGGCTTGCTTCGCATCGAAGACTGCCTCGACGCCGACGGTGGGGTTCGGATGCCGCAGGGGGTCACCTTGACGTCACTCATCGACCGCAACATCACGTCGGTCGGCGCCTCCGTGGCCTACCGCTATCTGGACTACACCCGGTCGGACGCGGGCCACGCCGTCGAGTTGACGTGGGCGGGGCTCGGCGTGCGGATGAGGGCGATCGGGGCCCGCCTGCAGCAAGTTGCCGCGCGCGAGGACCGGGTCGCGATCCTGGCGCCGCAGGGCCTCGAGTACGTCGCGGCGTTCTTCGCCGCCGTCAAGGCGGGCAACATTGCGGTGCCGCTGTTCGCGCCGGAACTGCCCGGCCACGCCGAGCGCCTCGACACCGCGCTGGCGGATTCCAGGCCGTCGGTGGTGCTCACCACGGCGACGGCGTCCGAAGCCGTCGAGTCCTTTCTGGGCAGGCTGCCGACGGGGCGGCGTCCGCGCGTGGTGGTGGTCGACGCCATCCCCGACTCGGAGGCCGACGCGTTCGTCCCCGTGGCGATCGGTGTGGACGACGTCTCCCACCTGCAGTACACCTCGGGGTCGACGCGGCCCCCCGTCGGCGTGGAGATCACCCACCGGGCGGTCGGTACGAATCTCATTCAGATGATCCTGTCGATCGACCTGTTGGACCGAAACACCTTCGGGGTCAGCTGGTTACCGCTCTACCACGACATGGGTCTTTCGATGATCGGGTTCCCCGCCGTCTACGGCGGTCACTCGACCCTGATGTCGCCGACGGCATTCGTCCGTCGGCCGCAGCGGTGGATCAACGCGTTGTCGGCCGAGTCGCGGGACGGCCGCGTGGTCACCGCGGCGCCCAACTTCGCCTACGAGTGGACCGCGCAGCGCGGTCGGCCCGCCCCGGGTGAGGACGTCGACCTGAGCAACGTCGTGATGATCATCGGGTCCGAACCGGTCAGCATGGAGGCGATCAACTCGTTCAACGAGGCGTTCGCGCCGTACGGTCTGCCGTCCACGGCCATCAAGCCGTCCTACGGCATTGCCGAGGCGACGCTGTTCGTCGCGACCACGGATCCCAAGGCCGAGGCGACGGTGGTGTACTTCGACCGCGATCGACTGGACGCCGGAGTTGCGGTGCGCGTTGCGGCCGATGCTCCCGGTGCGGTCGCTCAGGTCTCGTCGGGCCAGGTCGCCCGCAGCGAGTGGGCCGTTGCCGTCGACCCCGACGGCAATGAGCTCGCCGACGGGCTGGTCGGCGAGATGTGGTTGCACGGCAACAACATTGGCCGTGGCTACTGGGGTCAGCCTGACGAGACGGCGCGGACGTTTCGCGCGGTGTTGCGATCAAGGCTCACCGACGGCAGCCACGCCGACGGCGCACCCGAAACCGGAAGGTGGCTGCGGACGGGCGATCTCGGCGTCCATCTCGATGGCGAGCTCTACATCACAGGAAGGCTGGCCGACCTCGTCGCGATCGATGGGCGCACCCACTACCCCCAGTTCATCGAGGCGACGACCGCCGATGCCTCACCGATGGTGCGCCGCGGGTACGTGACGGCCTTCTCGGTGCCAGATGTCGCGGTGCCGGATGTCGCTGTGCCCGATATCGCGGTGCCCGATGTCGTCGAGTCGGACGCCGCGCACCAACGCCTGGTAATCATCGCCGAGCGCGCCGCGGGCAACGGCCGAGCGGATCCCGGTTCTGCCATCGAGGCGATCAAGACGATCGTCGCGCAGCGGCATGGTCTGACGGTCTCCGACGCGCGCATCGTGCCTGCGGGCGCCATTCCGCGGACCACCAGCGGCAAGCTGGCGCGGCGCGCGTGCCGGGCTCAGTACCTCGACGGCACGCTGGGCGGACACCGCTGAGGAGGGGGCTCGTCACTCCACGTCCGAGCGTGGCACGGCCTCGGCAGTAGAAGGGGTCAGGGTCAGCACGGCCACCGCGACGACGTATACCGCCGCCTCGATGATGGGAAAGCGTCCGCCGGGTGCGAACCCGTGGACCGCCATGGGGACGAGGGCCAGCACAGCGCCGGCGATGCCGACGACGAGCAGGGGTGCCGCGCTCCAGGAGGGCAGGGGAACCGGGATGGTCGGCAGGGCCCGGTCGAAGACCCGTCGCCCGAGCCACAGCAACCCCAGCCCGGCGGCCATCACGATGGCGAGGATCGCCACCCATCCCACACGGAGCAGCCACCATCCGACCGACCCAAGGGCGGGTTGCGGCAGGAGGCCGGCGGGGTAGGCGACGAGCGCCACGACGACGACGGGCACCATCTGCCACAGGTACAGCGCCATGACATTGCGGCTCACCACTGCGAGCGGTCTGCGCAGGCGTGATCGCCGCAGCCACCGCGTCACTGCGGGGGCCGCAGCGACCAATGCACCGGACTGGGCGGCGCCGAACGCGAGCAGTGCAACGGTCGGGGGAAAGTTGTTCTGATCGGCGGCGCCCGGTGCCCCGACCATGCTGATCGGATACCAGCCGAATGCCAACAGAATCACGACGATGAGGGCTCCCGACACGGCGATCGTCAGCGCCCGTCGTCCAGTGAGTGTTCCCGTACGCCAACAGATTCCGAGTTGGTAGATCGCAGCCCAGCAAAGCAGGTAGTTGGCGGCGCCGATGGCGGAGACGTCGGCGACTCTGGCCACCACGTCGACCACGGCCACGGCGAGCGCCAACGCCGCCGGAACCCGCAGGCCCCATCTGCGGTGCGCCGCTTCGGCCAGCGGGGTGAAGGCGAGCACCACCAGGTAGACGGGCACGAACCACAGCTGCATCGCAACGGCCCACCCGCCAAAGGCCAGGGGAGAGCTACCGACCCCGACGGCGGCCAGCACCGCCACCAGCCCCAGCGCGACGGCGAGGTACGCCGTGGTCGGCCCCAGGATCGTGCCCACCCGATGCCGAACCCAGTCCGTCGGACGCCGTTCGGCAGCACGCCGATCGGCCCATGATGCGGTGCTGGCGTAGCCGCCGACGAGGAAGAAGACCGG
>NZ_JBEVLO010000079.1:0-15840 GCF_040509115.1 Mycobacterium sp.
TGCCGCGATGCCCAGTGGGGCGTCGCGGCAGTCTCGTCTCTACGCCAGCGGAGTCGCCCGCCGCCGCAGGACGACCCGGCCACCCGCCTTCGGCGTGTAGGCCACACCCCGCGAGTAGACCTTCTCGTCCGGGGCGGTGCTGGTGTGGATCTCGAAGTGGCGCAACATGGTTCGTAGCACGACGTCGATCTCGACGTTCGCGAATGCCGCGCCGACGCAGCGCCGGGTGCCGCCGCCGAACGGGATGAACGCGAACGTCGGCGGGCGTTTGCCGACGTATCGATCCGGATCGAATCGCTCGGGATCGGCGAAATCCTCTGCGCGGGCGTGGATGTGGTCGATCGCCACGATCACCGAGTACCCCCGCGGGATCACCCATTCGCCGAGCTCGATCGTCGGCGCGTACACGTGCCGCCCGGCGAAGTCGATGACGGTGCGGGCCCGCTGCACTTCGAGAATGGTGGCCTGGCGGTATTCGTTGGCGTCGGTGGCCGCCTCGTCGACCAGTCGGTCGAGGACGTCGGGGTGCCGGGTGATGCGCTCCAGCGTCCAAGCCAGGGTGGCGGCCGTGGTCTCGTGGCCCGCGGCGAGCAGGGTGAGCAGTTCGTCACCGATGTCGCGCCGCGTCATCGCGGCCCCGTCCTCGTAGGCACTGCGCAGCAGCAGGGTCAGGACGTCGTCGCGCGTCTCGAAGTTCGGGTCTGCCATCACGGTGTCGATCAGCCGGTCGATGACCTCGTCGTACTGCCGCCGGTACGCCGCAAGCCTGCCCCACGGGCTGAATCGTCCATAGGTGCGTGAGGGGGATGGCAGCACCACCAGCTTCGACCCGAGCGTGACCCACGGCGGGATGATGCGCCGCAGCTCGTCGAGCTGCTCGCCGTCGGCCCCGAACACGGCCCGCAGGATGGCGTTGAGCGTGATCCGCATCATCGGCTCGAGCGACTCGAATTCCCGTCCCTCAGGCCAGGATTCGGCCTCGCGCAGCGTCTCCTCTTCGAAGATCACCTCGTAGTTCTTGATGCTCTTGCCGTGGAACGGCGGCGTCAGCAGCTTGCGACGTCGCTTGTGGTCGGCGCCGTCGAGGGCGAATACCGAGCCGGAGCCGAGGATGCGGCTGAGGTTGGGTTGGATGTTCCCGACGTCGTCGGTGTTGGCGGAGAACAGCTGCTTGGCCAGTCGTGGGTCCGCGACGATGATCGTCGGACCGAACACCGGAACGTCGATCGTGAACGCCTCGCCGATGCGACGGGTGAGCTTCTCGACCATCGACCGCCGAGCCGTTGCGAACGCGATGGCCTGGACGAACCTGGGCAGCCGGGGCTTGGGCGGGAGGTTGATCGGACTGCTCGTTGGGATCGCCGCGATCGCCGCTTGGCTCATCCAAACCCTCCAGACTGTTGTGGTACTCCTTCGTACCGCGTCACCGCAACTCACGGTACCGCCTGGTACCGATGATGCGCAAGGGTCCGGGGTGGGTTCGTGGCGACTAGAGTGGCTGACGCTGTGAACGACGCAACCAGTGTGACCACCGTGCACCCGGCCTTCCGTGGCCGACTCCTAGACGGCCTCGCCGAGTCCATCACCCAGCGCGGCTATCGCGCCACGACGGTCGCCGACGTCGTGCGCAACGCCAAGACCTCCAAGCGCACCTTCTACGACGAGTTCGCCACCAAGGAAGAATGCTTCGTCGAATTGTTGCGGACCAACAACGACCGGATGATCGCGGGCATCACCTCCGCGATCGACCCCGCGGCGCCCCCCGAGGAGCAGGTGCAGGCCGCCGTCGGGGCGTACGTCGCGCACATCGAAGCCCGCCCCGCCATCACACTGAGCTGGATTCGGGAGGCCCCCGCGCTCGGCGACCTGTCCCGGCCGCTCAATCGCCTTGCCATGCAGAACCTCACCGACATGCTCGTCGGCATCAGCGCCAGCCCCGGATTTCAGAATGCCGGCCTCGAACCGATCTCGCGGGAGCTGGCCCTCATCCTGCTGGGCGGCTTGCGCGAGCTGACCGCTCTCCTCGTCGAAGACGCCATGGACGTTCGCGGCCTCGTCGACCCGGCGGTCAGCGCTGCACGCGCCATTCTCGGGCTGGCCGCTAGCCGAGCATGAGTCGGGCGGACTTCTCCAACCGCTCCGCAATCTGGGCATACGACGCGTACCCCATCCCAGCGCGGACCAGGGCGCCGGAGTACAACATCTCGAGCGTATCGATGACGTCGGCGTCGGTATCCGGTCCGAGCGCCGCCGCGAGACGCTCCCTGATGTCCCGCCCGATGCGCTGCCGGAGCACTTCGACGTCGGGATCGCGCCCCAACAGCGCGCTGGTGACCGCGCCTGCGAACTCGGGCTCGTCGGCGACCAGCAGCGAAATGTGTTGCAGCACCTCGATCACGCGGGCGGCTCGGTCAGTGGAGTCGTGCGAGGCCGGCGGCGAGCCAGCGAGCCTGCGCCAGAACACCTCCGCGACGAGGTGCTCCTTGGACGAGAAGTAGGTGTAGGCGGTGGCAGCGCCGACACCCGCTTCGGCGGCCACCCGTCGCACCGTGAGACCGGCGAATCCGTCCCGGTTGAGGAGGTCGACGGCCGCCCTACCGAGCCTGTCGACGGTGTCTGCCTGCTTGGCGGTCAGACGGCGCCGAGTCGACTCCACGGTCGGATCGGACACATGTCCGGACACTACTACAAGTGACTGTGACCAGCAACGGTAAGTTGGCCACATGAGTACGACCGACAGTCACATCCCCACGCACATCCCCACGCGTCTGCCACCATCGGCCGCCCGGCTCTTCGAGCTCGCCGAGCGGGTCACCGGATTCATGCCTGCCGAAGAAGGACGCGCGCTGTACGACGCGGCGGTGAGGTACCTCGGCGACGGCGTCGGCGTCGAGATCGGCACGTACTGCGGCAAGTCGACCGTGCTGCTCGGCGCCGCTGCGCAGCAGACCGGCGGCGTGCTCTACACGGTGGATCATCACCACGGATCGGAAGAGCATCAGCCCGGCTGGGAATACCACGACACCACCATGGTCGACCCCGTGACGGGCCTCTTCGACACGCTTCCGACGCTGCGGCACACCCTCGACGCCGCGAGCCTCGACGACCACGTCGTCGCCGTGGTCGGCAAGTCCTCGCTCGTCGCCCGGTCGTGGCGAACCCCGTTGCAGCTCTTGTTCATCGACGGCGGTCACACCGACGCCGCAGCGCAGCAAGACTTCGACGGCTGGGCCAGGTGGGTGGCGGTCGGCGGCGCCCTCGTCATCCACGACGTCTTCCCCGACCCGAACGATGGCGGGCAGGCTCCGTACCGCGTGTACCGCCGCGCGTTGGACGGCGGGGCCTTCGGGGAGGTCGCAGCGATGGGTTCGATGCGCATCCTGGAACGCGTCAGCGGGACCCCGGGCGACGCGCTGGACTGACCGGTCAGAGCCCTGCGGCCGCCCGCTCGACGTCGAGGAGCTGCTCTCCGCGCCGTTCCGCGTCGTAGGCCGCGCGCCCACCGCGCAGGCCGAACAGCCGTTTGGACCACAGCAGGTAGATCACGGCCAACACGTTGATCGCGAACGCCCCAACGCGGGTGGTGGTGATGCCCTTCGCCGCCAGGTCGTACACCTCCAACGGCAGGAACACCGACGTCGCGATGACGGCGAAGTACTCACCCCACCGCGTGAGCAACCAGAGTCCGACCCCCTCGACGAGTTCCAGCACCGCGTAGGCGACCAACGCGAGGGTCAGGAGTGTCAACGTCGACGGCTTGGCCGCAAGCGCCTTCTCCAGCTCGTGGATCGCCGTCATCTGGTCGACCTTGAGGCCCGCGCTGCGCAGCAGCGGCAGATCCCGGTCGAACGCGGCCTGGATCGACCCCTGTGCACCGTGGAACTGCCAGACCGCGTAGGCGGCGATGGCGATCAGCAACGCGCGGATCCAGCGTTCCACCGCCAGTGCGCGCAGGATGATGGCCTGCCGCAGCGCCCTGCCGCGGATGACGAGCGGCGCGTCCGCCGCGCGGCCCCGCCCGTGCGGCGGGCCGGGGATGAAATCACCGCATCGCAAGCAGCGCCACACCTCGCCGAGCCCGGTCGTGCCGCTGAGCCGCCTCGCGAGTGCGTCGTCGTCGGGCTCGTAGGTGACGTGGCCGCGGCGTGCGCAGGTGCGCAATTCCCAGCGGTTGCGGTCGTCGGATCCGTCCATGGTCGTGGGCTCCTCGTTCCCGGCCGATGATGCCAGCTGCGCAACAGTGACGGTCGTGCATAATTTGCTCAACGACACTGGGGGTCGAGCCTGTGACTGCCGCACTCAAACGATGGTGGCTGCAGCCGAGTCATTATGACTGGCTCAGCGGATACCTTCACGCGCGCGGAATAGGTGGCGCCACCCGCATCATGATGGCCGCGATCTCGGCCTCGCTCGCGCTGTGTCTGGTGGCGCTGCTCGTCAGTCCGGATGGGCCGCGCGACCCGCTGCCCGTCGCAATGACCTGGGCGGCGTTTGCCGGTGGGATCGTCGGTGCCGTCGTGTGGACGGTGCGGTGGCCCACACCCGCGCAATCCGTCGGGTTTGCCGTCGTGACCAACACCTCGATCGCCCTGGCCTGCCTGGCCTATCCCGACCCCATGGCCTCGCTCCTGGGATGCATCGCGTTCGCGACCAGTGGCGGCTACATCGCGTTCTTCCACACCTCCAAGTACGTCCTGTACAACTTCCTCGTCACGGCGGCCGTCGCACTGTACGCAGCGATCAGGCTGGCGGCACAGGGGCACGTGGCGCTCGCGGCCGTGGATCTGTTCCTGGTGTTGCAGGTCAACATCGCGTTGGCCCTCGCTATCCAGGTCATGATCCGGGCGCTCGGCAACGATCTGGCGCGCGCGGATCTCGATCCGCTGACGAACCTGTGCAACCGACGCGCGTTCCTGTTCGAGACGCTGGGCCTGGTGATGTCCCGGCCCGCGCCCGACATGTTCCTCCTGGTTGCGGTCATCGACCTGGACGACTTCAAGTCGATCAACGACCGGCACGGCCACCTGGCGGGCGATCGCGTGTTGGTGGAGGTGGCCAACGCTCTGCGATCGAGCACGTACGACACGGCCGTGATCGCGCGCAGCGGCGGAGAGGAGTTCATCGTCGCCGATACCTCTCACGTCGGCGACGCCGCCCCGCTGGCGCAACGGATCTGCGCGGCCGTTGCGGACCTGCCGGTCCCCGTCACCGCCAGTGTCGGCACGGCGTGCGCGCCGCTGGACGGCGTCCCCACCCGGCAGCACAAGTCAATGGTCGACTACCTGGTCGGAGCGGCCGACAAGGCGATGTATCGAGCGAAGCGCAGCGGCGGCAACAGATTTCAGCACCACGGCCGGCACGACTCGCAGACCGGGTGAGTCAGCGGCCGCTGGCCGCGCAGGCGCAGTCGAACTGGCCTTCCAACCCCCGCGGCAGATCGACTCCCCTGAAGATTCCACTGGCCCTGGTGGTAGACGACAGCGCGTCCGCGGCGAGGATCATCGCCGCCCCGGTCCAGGTGGTGCGTTCCTCCGGCCACCGCTTGCCATCGGCGAACACCAGTCCGGTCCAGTACGAGCCGTCCGACTCGCGAAGATGCTGCATGGCCTCGAACTGCTCACGGGCCCTCGAAGAGTCGCCGATCGCGTCCAGCGCCATCACAAGTTCGCACGTCTCGGCGCCGGTGACCCACGGCCGATGGTCCACGCATCGGATGCCGATGCCCGGCACCACGAACCGGTCCCACCGCGAGTCGATGCGGACCCTGGCCGCTTCGCCCCGCAGTGCGCCGGCGAGCACCGGGTAGTACCACTCCATCGCGTGGTCGTCCTTGGTGGTGAACGCGTCGGGATGCTCGGCGATCGCGTGCCCGAGGCTGCCGAGCGCGACCTCCCATTCCGGCTGGGATTCACCGAGGTAGGTCGCCAGCGCCAGCGCACACCTGATGCTGTGATAGACGCTGGCGCAGCCGGTCAGCAGGGCCTCGGCAAGGATGCCTGCATCGCTTCTGGCCCAAGCGATCTCACCGCCGTCGAGTTGCATCGCGATGACGAAGTCGATGGCTTCGTTCACCACGGGCCACATGTCCTCGGCGAATCGGCGGTCGCCGGTGATCAGCACGTGGTGCCACACTCCGGTGGCGACGTACGCACAGAAGTTGCTGTCGCTGTTGCCGTCCTCGACGACTCCGCTGCGCATCTGGATGGGCCAAGAGCCGTCGGCGCGCTGCTCGTCACGGCACCAATCGAACGCCGCCCTCGCCGGTTCCCACAGACCCGCAACCGTCAACGCCATCGCATTCTCGACGTGATCCCACGGGTCGGTGTGGCCGCCCACGAACCAGGGCAGTGCGCCGGTCGACTCCTGCGTCGCTGCGATGGACTCCGCCGTCTGGCGACACTGCTCGGGCGTGAGAACACCTGGTACACCAGGGATCTCATGGCGCCGCACCGGGTCAGACCGCCGGGCCGGAGAGAGTGGCCGGCTTGCGGAAGTAGAGCGCGACGCTCTTGCCGATCAGTGGATTGAGGAGCGACTCGGCGTTTCGGGTCACCCACGGCGCCGACATCATGTCCCAGACCAGCAGCTTGTGGTACGCCGACACGGCGAAGTTATCCGAATTCTCTACGCCCACAGCACATTTCAGCCACCAAAACGGCGAGTGCAAGGCATGCGCGTGGTGCCGGTGGTCGAATTGCATCCCGCATGCGGTGACCTTGGCCGACAGTTCGTCAGCGCGGTAGATGCGGATGTGCCCGCCCTCGTTGGCGTGGTATTCGTCGGACAACATCCAGCAGACCTTCTCAGGCAGCCAGCGCGGCACCGTGACGGCGAGCTGCCCACCCGGCTTCAGTACCCGTACCAACTCGGCGATCGCGCGCTCGTCCTCCGGGACGTGCTCCAGGATCTCGGAGGCGATCACGACGTCGAACGTGCCGTCGGAGTAGGGAAGATCGAGGGCGTCACCCTTGACGGCCTCGGCCTTCGCGTCCGCCGGGGCTTCACCCTGGTCCTGCATCGCCTGCAGGATGGCGTCGACGTTGTTGAGCTCCTCGACGTCCTGGTCGAACGCGACGACGTCGGCCCCGCGCCGGAAGGCCTCGAAGGAGTGCCTGCCTGCTCCACACCCGACGTCGATGACGCTGCTGCCTGCGCCAACGCCCAGCCTGTCGAAGTCGACCGTCAGCATGTTCCAGCTCGCTTCATTGCTCGTTCGTATACCGAAACTGTTTGCGCAGCAACGGATTCCCAGCTGAACACGTCGACAGCTCGCTTGCGGCCGTTGGCGCCGAGCCTGCGCAGCTCCAGTGGCGAGTCGAGCAGTTCACCAAGCACCCTCGTCAGATCGTCGACGTCGCCAGGGCGCACCAGGCGGGCACACACGTCGTCGTCTCCGACCACCTCGGGCAGCGCGCCCGCCCGGCTCGCGACGATCGGCGTGCCGCTCGCCATCGCCTCCACTGCGGGCAGCGAAAAGCCCTCGTACAGCGAGGGAATGCACGCCACCTCGGCCGAGGCCATCAGGTCGGCCAGCTCGGTGTCGCTGAGACCGCTGGAACTGTGCACGATGTCGGAGATGCCGAGCTCGGCGATCAGCTTCTCGGTGGGCCCGTTGGGCTCCAGCTTCGAGACGAGCTGCACGTCGAGGTCGCGCTCGACGCGCAGTCGCGCCACCGCGTGCAGCAGGTGACTGACCCCCTTGAGGGGGACGTCGGCGCTGGCGATGGCGATGATCCGGTTGCGCACCCGATGCTCGCTCGGCCTGAACAGCTCGGTGTCCACCCCGAGAGGGACCACGTGGAGCTGAGCAGGCGAGACCGCGAAGTCCTCGGCGATGTCGGTGGCCGACGACGACGACACGGTCAGCAGCTCCGGGATCTGGCGGGCGATCCGCTTCTGCATCTCGGCGAAGCCATACCACCTGCGCACCAACGGCTTTCGCCACCACTTCGCCGCGGCGACGTCGACAACTCGGTCGCGGGTGATCGGGTGGTGCACGGTGGCGACCAACGGCAACCCGAGGTCGGTGAGCGCGAGCAGACCGTCACCCAGACTCTGGTTGTCGTGCACCACGTCGAAGTCGTCGCGCCGCTCGGCCAAGATGCGCGCCACGCGCAGGCAGAACGTCTTGGGCTCGGGAAAGCCCGCCGTCCACGTCGTCAGGAGCTCCAACAGATCGATGCGGTCGCGGATCTCGCTGGGCCGGGGGACGCGGAACGGATCCGGCTCGCGATACAGGTCCAGGCTCGGCACCTTGGTCAGGCGCACCCGCGGATCGAGACCCCCCGGATAGGGCTGGCCCGAGAAGACCTCGACGTCGTGGCCAAGGTCGACGAGACCGCGACTCAGATGGCGGACGTAGACGCCCTGCCCACCACAATGCGTCTTGCTTCGGTATGAGAGCAGGGCAATCCGCATGGCTATTTCACCGCGGCCAGAGTCGGAATCTGCGCTCTGGACATGTGTCCAGACTATAGTTTGACTAGCTAGCCGCCGCAACGCGGTCACTTCTGGGACTACCACGGGCGCCCGGCGGGCCCCTACTTCTCGGGCGGGAAGCCACCCGTCGCGACCGGTCCCCACCGCACCGGCGTCACCCTGATCAGGCATTTCCCCTGATCGACCATCGCTTGGCGATACTCGTCCCAGTCCGAGTGTTCGCCCGCGATCGCGCGGAAGTAGTCCACCAGCGGCTCCACCGCCTCGGGAAGGTCGATCACCTCCGCGTCGCCGTCGACCTGCACGTACGGACCGTTGAACTCGTCGGAGATGACGGTGACGCTGGCGCGGGGATCGCGGCGGATGTTCGCCGACTTCGCGCGCTGCGGGTAGCTGGCGATGACGATCCGGCCCGCGTCGTCGACGCCGCCGGTCACCGGCGAGCTCTGGAGCGACCCGTCGGAGCGGAAGGTGGTGAGGAGCATGTGGTGCCGGGGCCGGACGAAGTCCAGCAGCGTCGGCAGATCGACGGAATCGGCGGTAGCGAGCTTACGGGCCATTGCACCAACTTACTGACGGCGCTCACTCACCGGCTTGAGCGTCCAGGCCGGAATCCAATGCGTCACGGACTTGCGCTTGGCGCCGTAGCAGATGTCATAGGTGACCAGCCCCCACCATTGCCCCTGCTCGCACAGACCCCAGCAGCTCAACCTGCCCTCGACGATCGAGTGCATCTGCAGGCCTGCCGGGTTGTAGCCGCCGGACGTGTGGGGTTCGCGCGGGAACACGGCCCCGAGATCGACGAGCACCGCAGATGGCGGATCGACGCGTCGAAACGGCTGTTGCACGGGCTGCCCGTGGTAGCCGATCGACTGGAACTCGCCCATCGTTCGATCATATGTTCGATTCGACTCCGGGGATCCGGTACCGGGGGAGGACGAACGCATACGGCCTGCGAAAGCCCAGTCCGCTCAGTCGCGCTCCGCGGATCGCCTCGGCGGTCGTGGGTCGCACCTCCCCCGAGGACGGCTCGTAACAGCGCAGCATCGATCCCGGCGTTGATCCCGTCGCCTCGACGATCAGCACCCAATGCCGAGGAATCGAGTTGCCCACCAGCATCGCCACCGGCCAGTGCGCCGCGACCGCGCGTTCGACGTCCTCCAGCGGGTCGTCGCGACGCACCAGGCGCCAGCCGTACCGCACGCCGTGACCGGCGCTGTGCCTGCTGATCGTCCGCGCCATGCCCGACGGAGTGGTGCCGAGAGCACGCGGCCAGATCCGGTTTGCCGTGGCGTGCACCCTGCCCTGTTCACCGTCGAACCAAGCGCCCCCGGTCTGCGCGACGTCGCGGGGCGCCGTGAGCTTCGCGCGGTAGGCCGGATCCAGCAGCGCCCCCGCGACGACGGCGACGGCGGGGCCACAAGAGACCCCGTCACGCTGCCGCAGCCCCATCGCCGCCAGCTCCACGGCACCCAGGCTAGGCCGATCGGGGTCGGCGACGGACCCGATCCGCATAGGCTCTGCACCATGCGCCTCTCGACACGTAACCAGCTCACGGGCACCATCACCGAGGTGAACCTCGGTGCGGTCATGGCCACCGTTCGCGTCAAGCTCGACGGCGGCGATCAGGTCGTCACGGCGTCGATCACCAAGGACGCGGCCGAGGACCTCGGGTTGACGGCGGGCCTCCCCGCCACGGTGTTCGTGAAGTCCACCGAGGTGGCCATCGGCGTCGAGTAGGCGAGAGGGTCGGCGCGCCAATGGCGACGAATCGCCGTCTGCCGCCGAGGAAATGAGGCTCGCGTGACGTTTCGCGATCTGCACTACGCGGATCTGCCGCTGGTCCTGCCGAACGCGTGGGATGTGCCGTCGGCGCTGGCACTGCTCGAGGCGGGATTCACCGCGCTCGGTACCACCAGCTTCGGGGTCGCGGTCACCCACGGCACCCCCGACGGAGCGGGCTCGACACGGGACGCCAACCTCAGACTCGCCGACGCGCTGCGTCCACTGAACTGCTACCTCAGCATCGACGTCGAGGACGGCTACTCTGCTGACCCGGATGCGGTCGCCGATTATGTGTCCCTGCTGCCCGCTGACGGCGTCAACGTCGAGGACAGCACCGCGGAGAAACTGATCGATCCCGAGCTGCATGCCGCCAAGATCCGCGCGATCAAGGCGCGCTCGCCCAAGATGTTCGTCAACGCACGCGTCGACACCTACTGGCTGGGCCAGGACGCCGACGTCACGGCCACACTCGCGCGGGCCCACCACTACGTCGAGGCGGGCGCCGACGGGATCTTCGTCCCCGGCGCCACGGATTCCGGCGTGGTTCGCGACCTCGCCCGCAACGTCGATCGGCCGCTCAACGTGCTGGCCGTGCCGGGAAGCTCGCCCGTCGACATGGCCGCCCTCGGCGTGCGACGGATCTCGACGGGCTCGCTGCCCTACCGGGCGGCGCTGTCGGCAGCCGTCCGGGTTGCCGAAGCCGCCCGCGGTGGCCTGCCGTTTCCGGAGGCGACACCGTACCTGGACCTGCAGGACCTGGTGATTCGGTACGCCAAGGGCGATCAGCGCAGGTAACTACCCGGTACCCCTGGTTTCACCTACGAGATTCTGGCAATATTACCGACCGGTAAGGACGGTTGCTCGAATCTCGGCAGGGGGAATGAAGGCAATGACACAGCAGTCTTTGACACAGCAGTCTTTGACACAGCAGTCTTTGCAGTTCGTCGCGGCGCCCCAGCAAGGCACGGAGGGCGGTGGCGCCGCCCTCGATCAGGTCATCGGCATGTCCGCCGTCGCCCTGGTGGTGACGCTGGCCCTGCTGTGGATCGGCTACCTGCACCGCCAACGCCGGATCACCTGGCTGATGAACCTCGCCGAGAGGACGGGCGCCAGGTTCAAGCGCCCGCCGTGGGTGGCCCTGCAGGTGTTCCTGTTCACCGCGACCATCATCGCCGCGCTGTTCGGCTTCATCTGGGACGTCAGCCTGCACATCGGCAAGGGCCGCGATCCGGGCCCGCTGGCCAACCCAGCCCACTACTTCATCCTGTTCGGCCTGTTCCTGCTCTTCATCGCGGGCACGCTCGCGATGGTCCTGCCCTACGACAAGCCGGGACCCGCCGCGATCCGCATCACCCGCACCTGGTTCGCGCCCGTCGGCGGTCTGCTGATGGCCATGTGCGGCATGTACGCGCTCATCGGATTCCCACTCGACGACGTCTGGCATCGCATCTTCGGCCAGGACGTCACGCTCTGGGGTCCGACGCACCTGATGTTGATCGGCGGGGCGGGCATGTCCCTGATCGCCGTCCTCCTCCTCGAGTACGAGGGCCGACGAGCCATGGGACCCGACGTGGAGGACGACAGGTTCGTCCTGAAGCTGCTGCGGTATCTGTCCTTCGGCGGGTTGTTCATCGGCCTGTCGGTCTTCCAGATCGAGTACGACTTCGGCGTCGAGCAGTTCCGCCTGGTGCAACAGCCGATGATGATCGCGTTCGCAGGCGCGTTCGCCGCCGTCGCCGCCCGGCTGGTGCTCGGCCGTGGCGGAGCGATCATCGCCGCGCTGCTCGCGGTCGTGATCCGCGGCGCCACCTCGGTGCTGGTGGGCCCGATCCTCGGCGGCCCCACCAGCTGGTTCCCGCTATACCTCGGCGCGGCCATCGTCGTCGAGCTCATCGCCCTGACACCGCTCGTCAAGCGCCCAGTCCTGTTCGGCGCCATCGCGGGCCTCGGTGTCGGCACCGTCGGACTGTGGTTGGACTCCCTCTGGGTCGCCGCCGTGTACCGCTATCCGTGGCCGACGAGCATGTGGCCGGAGGCGCTCGCGATGGCGGTGCCGGTGGCCGTCGGCATGGGGGTCTGCGGCGGCCTGCTTGCCATGGTGCTCACCGGTCAAAGGCTGCCAAGGCCGGCCATCGGCGTCACCGCGGTGGTGCTGACGGTCCTGGTGACCGGCGGCGCGGTGGCCAACGGGTTGCGCACCGAGGTGCCCGAGGACGCGAACGCGACGATCGCGCTGACCGATCTGCCGAGCGACGCAGGCCAGCGCACGGTCTCCGCCGACGTCCGGATCGCCCCGAACGACCTCATCGGCGACGACCCCGAGTGGGTGACCATCCTGGCGTGGCAGGGTGGCATCGCGAACGACCGCGGGTTGGCCATCGACGAGCTGGAGAAGGTCGGGCCCGGGCATTACCGGTCGACCCAACCGATCCCGGTCTGGGGTTCGTGGAAGACGCTGCTGCGCGTGCAGGACGGCCACACCATGGCAGGCGTGCCGATCTTCCTGCCCGCCGACCCTGGCATCGGGGCGCAGGAGACGCCTGCGCTGGCGTCCAGCACGCGGCCGTTCGTCCAGGAGATCACCATCCTGCAGCGCGAGCGCAACCAGAACCACCCGGCGTGGCTGTTCAACGTCGCGTCGTTGGTGGTGCTGTTCTGCACGCTGGTTCTCATCGCCGCCCTCACGTGGGGCGCGGGCCGGATCAACGCCTACGAGTCGTTCACCGACAGCAAGGCCGTCGAGGATCCCGGGCCGAAGCAGCCGGTGCCTCAGGGGTGACGCCGTCAGTCGAGCTGGTCGCCGACCACACCCTGCTTCTGGCGCTGCCCGCGTTCGCGCCTGCGGTCGTCGTGGTGGGGGTGGTCGTGTACATCGCGATGAAGGACCGCCGCAACCGCGACCAGGATGCCGAGGATGACGCGGCTCACAGTGAGCACCCAGCCGTCGCCGACGAAGATGGACCATCGTGACCACGCTGACGATCTCACGAACTCTCGCTGCCCTGACCGCCGTCGCACTGCTCGCCTCGGGCTGCGGTGGCGGCTCGAATGAATCGGGCGACGCGGCTGCCAGCAGCTCGCCGGCCACGCCGACCTCGACGGACGCACCCGAGCTGACCGATCAGCAGGCACCGCCGGAACGCCTCGTCGTCGACGTGACCATCAAGGGTGGCGAGGTCACCCCGACCAACGAGCAGCTCCAGACCTCGGTCAATTCGCCGATCGTGATCAGGGTCAACAGCGACGCCGCCGACCAGTTGCACGTGCACTCGAATCCGGAACACACCTTCACCATCGAGCCCAAGAACGGCCAGTCCTTCCAGTTCACCGTCGCCGTCCCCGGCACGGTCGACGTCGAGCTACATCAGCTGAACCGCACGATCGCCACGATCCAGGTGCAGTGACCCGGAGCCCGTCGACCTCGCTGCTCGCCCACGGTCTTGGCGGCTCGAACGACCTGCCGATCCCCTATACCTACGCACTCATCGGCGCGGCGTGGGCGCTGACGTTCACGTTCGCGGTGGTGGTGCTGGCGTGGAAGAAGCCACGGTTCGACGCGGCGAAGCAGGGCCGTCCGCTTCCTCGGTCGGTGACGACGGTGACGGACGCATCCGCGACGCGCTGGGTGGTGGCCGCGGCCGGGCTGGCGTTGAGCGCATGGGTGGCGGTCGCCGCGGTCGTCGGGCCACAGGACGGCGGGAGTGCGCTTCCCGGTGTGTTCTACGTACTGCTCTGGGTGGGGCTGGTGGCGGTGTCGCTGGCAATCGGGCCGGTGTGGCGGGCGATCTCGCCGGTGCGGACGGTGTACCGGCTGCTACCGCTGTCGCGGAGCTCGCCGCCGCGCGAATATCCGGCGCGGTGGGGCTACTGGCCCGCGGCGGTCGGCCTGTTCGCGTTCGTCTGGCTCGAGCTGGCCAGCCCGGATCCTGGTTCGCTTCCCGCGGTGAAGATTTGGCTTCTGCTGTACGTGGCGGTGACGTTGGCGGGCGCGCTGGTCTTCGGGACGCGCTGGCCGGCGCGGGGCGATCCGTTCGAGGTATACGGCATGGTGGCGTCGAGGCTGTCGCCGTTGCGGCGCAACGACGACGGACGCATCGCGATCGGCAACCCGTTCGACCATCTCCCGTCGCTGCCGGTGCGCGCGGGCACGCTGGCGGTGCTGGCCGTGCTGCTCGGCTCGACGGCGTTCGACAGCTTCTCGGCGATGCCGCAGTCACGCCAGTTCGTCGACGACGTCGCTGGTGACTCGACGCCGATCGCCGTGCTGGTGCGCAGTGCGGGGCTGCTGCTGTTCGCCGGGGTGGTCGGCACGACGTTCTGGCTGGCGGCCATGGCGACGGGCGGGGTGGACGCCGCCCGTCGTCGCGAACTGCCCGGCCTGATGGCGCACTCCCTGATTCCGATCGTCATCGGCTACGTGTTCGCGCACTACCTGACCTATCTGCTCGAGCGCGGCCAGGAGACGGTGCTGCGGCTGGCGGATCCGGTCGGCAGTGGCTGGCTCGGTGACACCCAGGCGCACTACTTTCTGTCGATGCATCCGACGGTGCTGTCGACGTTGAAGGTCTGCTTCGTCGTCGGGGGGCACGTCGCAGGCGTGGTCGCGGCGCACGACCGCGCGTTGCGGGTGTTGCCCAAGGGCCATCAGGTGACGGGGCAGCTGGCGATGATGCTGGTGATGGTCGGCTACACGTTCACCGGCCTGTACCTGCTCTTCGGCGGCTGAGCTCTCTTCGGCGGCCGAGCTAGAGAAGGGCGGCGTCGAGCAGCGTCTCGGCCGCCACGCGCCCGTAGTCGCCGCGGCCAGGATCGTCGAACACCATCGCCCGGCCCGCGACGCCGTCGGCCAGGATCGCAAGCTGTTCGGCCAACCGGTCGGGTTCGCGAGCGCCCAGCTCCAGCAACAGACCGGCAATGCGAGACGTGAACTCCTGCTTGCGATCTCGCGTGTAGGCATGCGCCGGGCTGGCCGGGTCGGGAAATTCGGTGGCGGCCGCGGTGAACGGGCACCCGCGCACCGGGCCGTTGACGCGATGGACGCGAAACAACGACATGATTCGCTCACGCGCCGGCAGGTCCTCGCGGTCGAGCATGCTCTCCATCGTGAGTCCGGTGTCGGACAGGTGCCGCAGGTAGGCGATGACGAGGTCCTCCTTCGCCGGGAAGTGCGCGTAGAGCGTGCGCTTCGACACCGGCGCCTCGGCGGCGATCTGCTCCATGGTGGTGGCATTGATGCCCTGCGCCTCGAACAGCGCGGTGGCGGCGGCCAGGATGCGTTCCCGACCACCCCGGCCGCGTTGCCTGCCCGTCTCGCCCACGAATCGAAGTATACGTCTCCGTTTACACAAGCGGGAGTCTTCGCTACTCTGGCACCAAGTAAACGACAACGTGTACTTGATGGGAGAACGTCGCCATGCCCAGCCTCATCGAAACCGGCCTCATCGAAACCGGCCTCATCGAAGCCGCGGAAACCCTGATCCGCACCCGACGGGCCACCCGCGCATTCCGCGCCGACGAAGTGCCGCAGGACACGATGCGCTCCGTGTTCGCCCTCGCCGGGTCGGCGCCGTCGAACTCGAACACCCAGCCGTGGCACGTCGAGGTGGTCAGCGGTGC
>NZ_JBEVLO010000080.1:0-6831 GCF_040509115.1 Mycobacterium sp.
GATGACTGGACCGACTTCCCAGCCCCGCAACCCCGTGATCCTGACCGTGGACGACGATCCTGCGGTTTCGCGTGCGGTGGCAAGAGATCTGCGTCGCCACTACGGCGAACGCTACCGAATCGTCCGCGCCGAAAGCGGCCCGGACGCGCTGGCGACCCTGAAGGAGCTCAAGCTCCGCGGCGAAACCGTCGCGGTGCTGGTGGCCGACTACCGGATGCCCCAGATGAGCGGCATCGAGTTCCTCGAGAAGGCCATGGATCTGTTTCCACTGGCCCGGCGGGTGCTGCTGACCGCTTACGCCGATACCCACGCTGCCATCGACGCCATCAACGTCGTCGACCTCGACCACTACCTGCTCAAGCCGTGGGATCCGCCCGAGGAGAAGCTGTACCCCGTCATCGACGGACTGCTGGAGGATTGGCGGGCCGTCGGCGACCGAGCCATGCCGTTCACCAAGGTGATCGGCCACCGCTGGAATCAGAGATCCTGGGAGGTGCGCCAGTTCCTGGCGCGCAACCAGTTCCCGTTCCGCGCGTTCATGGCCGACGAGCCAAAGGGCAAGCAGCTTCTCGACGCCGCCGGACTCGACGGCATGGCGCTGCCGGTGGTGATCACCGAGAAGGGCGAGGCACTGGTCGAACCCAGCGACGGCCAGCTGGCCGAGCTCCTCGGGCTGTCCACCGAGCCGTCCCTGCCGATGTACGACCTCGCCGTCATCGGCGGCGGACCGGCAGGCCTGGCCTCCGCCGTGTACGGCGCGTCGGAGGGGCTTGAGACCGTACTCATCGAACGCACGACGACGGGCGGCCAGGCGGGCCGCAGCTCCCGAATCGAAAACTACCTGGGCTTTCCGATCGGCGTTTCAGGCGCCGAACTTACCAACTCGGCCCGCAGGCAGGCGGAACGGTTCGGCGCCGAGGTGATCACCACCCGCGACGTGGTGAAGCTGCACGTGGGCGAGGCTGCCCCGACCATCGAATTCGAGGATGGCAGCACAATCGGCGCGCGCTCGGTGATCCTGGCGACCGGCGTGGAGTATCAGGAGCTTCGCGTCGTGGGCTGTTGGAGCGACCCGGACAACCCCGATGGCTGCAACTACGTCGGCCGCGGCGTCTACTACGGCGCATCCGTCTCCGACGCCGAGGAATGCCGGGACGAGGACGTCTACATCGTCGGCGGCGCCAACTCGGCAGGCCAGGCCGCCATGTTCATGTCCAAGACGGCGAAGTCCGTCACGCTGCTGGTGCGCGGGCCGTCGCTGGAGGCGTCCATGTCGCACTACCTGATCGAGCAGATCGAGGCGAACCCCAAGATCCACGTCAAGACGTGCACCCAGGTCGTCGACACCTGCGGCGAGGACGATCACCTGACCGGCCTCTGGCTGGAGGACAAGCAAAGCGGGACGCGCGAGAAGGTCGACTGCGGCCGGTTGTGCTGCTTCATCGGCGCCACCCCGCGCACCGACTGGCTCGACGGCGTGCTCGCGCTCGACGACCGCGGTTTCGTGCTCGCCGGGCCGGACCTGAAGGACGTCTGCGGATGGGACAGGGATCGTCCGCCGCACCACTTGGAAACAAGTGTGCCCGGTGTGTTTGTTGCAGGGGATGTGCGCTCGGAATCCGCGAAGCGGGTGGCGGCCGCCGTCGGTGAAGGATCGATGGCCGTGATGCTTGTGCACCGCTACCTGGCTGAAGCGTGATGGCCGGCACCGCCGGCGTGGCCTAGAAAGGAACCCCCCAATGGGCGAAACATGTCTGCCCGACGAGCTCCGCACGCTGTTCCTCTTCGAGAAACTGACTGACCGGCAGCTCGAGTCGCTGTGCTCCCACGGACACCTGGCGCGTTTCGATCCGGGACCAATCTGCATCGAGGGCGAAGCCGCGACGTGCTTCTACGTCCTCATCGAGGGTGAACTGTCCATGTCGAAACGCTCCGGCGGCGCCGACATCGAGACCAATCGGACCTCGCAGCGCGGTGTCTACTGTGGCGCGTGGAGCGCGTACGTCGACGGCGTACCCCAGGTCTACGAGTCCTCCGTACGCGTCACCAAGCCGTCGAAGTTCTTCGTGCTCGAAGCCGAGGCGTTCGGCGACTTCGTGAAGACCGAGCTGCCCATGGCGGTGCACCTGCTCGAAGGCCTCAAGGTCGGCGGGCTTCGGCAGCGCCAGATCATCGACCAGCGGGAGAAGCTGCTGGCGCTCGGCCAGCTGTCCGCGGGCCTGACCCATCAGCTCAACAACCCGGCCGCGGCCGCCGCCCGCGCCGTCTCCGACCTGCGCGAGAAGGTCGCCGGCATGCGCCACAAGCTGGCGATGCTCGCCGACGGCAAGTTCAGCCCCGAGGGTCTGCGCGTCCTGGTGACGATCCAGGAAGAGGTGGCCGAACAGGTCGCGAAGTCGAAGGCGCTCGAGCTCACCGCGTTGGAGGCCTCCGACCGCGAGGACGCGATCGGTGACTGGCTCGAGGACCACGGCATCATCGGGGCGTGGGACTACGCGCCGACCTTCGTCGAGGCGGGGCTGGACACCGACTGGCTGGAGCGCATCTCGGCCTCCGTCGACGAGGTCGACGCGACCGCATCGTTGCAGGGTGCCATCGGCTGGCTGAGGTACACCATCGACACCGAGCTCATGATGAACCAGATCGCCGAGGCGAGCAGCCGGATCTCGGCGCTGCTGGCGGGCGCCAAGCAGTACTCGCAAATGGACCGTGCGCCGTACCAGAGCGCCAACGTCCACGAACTCCTGCGGAGCACCATCATGATGTTCGGGGAGCGGGTCGGCAAGGACAAGCCGGTCAAGCTGGTCAAGGAGCTGGACCACTCACTGCCCGAGATCCAGTGCTACCCAGGCGATCTCAATCAGGTCTGGACGAACGTCATCGACAACGCGATCCAGGCGATGGATGGCCATGGCACGCTGACCATTCGTACCGCACCCGTCGGCGAGGACGCCATCAAGGTGGAGATCTGCGACGACGGACCCGGCATTCCTCAGGACATCATCGATCGCATCTTCACGCCGTTCTTCACCACGAAGGCGTTCGGCGAGGGCACCGGTCTCGGCCTAGACCTGGCGTGGCGCATCATCGCGCAGAAGCACCACGGCAACATCCGCGTGGAGTCGAAGCCGGGTGACACTCGGTTCATCATCATCCTGCCGTTGGTGGCGCCGAAGCCGGAGGAGTCCCCGGCCGACACATCGCCGGATCTCGGCGAGGCCGTCGTCCGTACGACCGCCTGATTTCGATCGGCACCAGCACGGTGGAATAGTCGCGTCGACCACCCGGGTTGACCCCAGCATGACAAAGCCCAATCTTGGCAAGTTCGGCGTGTTCGGTCACCATTCGATGTGGCAACGATTGACCCCTGCGCAGCTTCGGGAGATCGAAGCGCTCGGCTACGGCGCCATCTGGGCGGGTGGGTCGCCCGCTGCCGAACTCGACTGGGTGGAACCCATTCTGGGCGCGACGACCACGCTGCAGCTGGCGACAGGCATCGTCAACGTCTGGACCGCCGAGGCGGGTCCGGTCGCCGAGTCGTTCCACCGCATCGACAAGGCCTACCCGAACCGGTTCCTGCTCGGCATCGGCGTCGGCCATCCCGAGGCGCACACCGAGTACAAGAAGCCGTACGACGCGCTGACCGAGTACCTGGACAAGCTCGACGAGTACGGCGTGCCCAAAGACCGCCGCGTGGTGGCCGCGCTCGGACCGCAGGTGCTCAAGCTGTCGGCGCGACGCAGCGCAGGCGCCCACCCCTACCTGACGAATCCCGAACACACCGCAGGCGCGCGCGAGCTCGTCGGCCCGGACGCCTTCCTCGCCCCGGAGCACAAGGTCGTCCTCACCACGGACGCCGAGCAGGCACGCGCGGTCGGGCGCAAGGCATTGGACCTGTACCTGGGCCTCGCCAACTACGTGAACAACTGGAAGCGTCTCGGCTTCACCGACCAGGACGTCACCCGTCCGGGCAGCGACGAGCTGGTGGACGCGTTCGTGGCGCACGGGACGGTGGACGCCATCGCGGCGCGCCTGTCCGAACACCTCACCTCTGGAGCCGATCATGTTCCGGTTCAGGTGTTGGCGGATACTGACAAGCTGGTACCCGCTCTGGCTGACCTGGCGGGGCCGCTCGGCTTGAAATGAGTTGACCTGGATTCCGAAGGGACGCGCATGACCTACCAGCGAATAACAAAGTGGATCGCGCATGACTGAAGCAGCCGACCTCAAACCCAACCTGGGGCGCTTCGGCGTCTGGACCTTCGGGGCGGTGAGTCCCGAGCAGGCAGTCGAGATCGAGAAGCTGGGTTACGGCGCCGTTTGGGTGGGTGGATCCCCCGCTGGTGACCTGGCCTTCGTAGAGCCGATCCTGGACGCGACCGACACGCTGCAGTTGGCCACGGGCATCGTCAACGTGTGGGCGGCACCCGCCGAGCAGGTCGCCGAGTCGTATCACCGGATCGAGAAGGCCCATCCCGGCAGGTTCCTGCTTGGGATTGGGATCGGCCACCCCGAGCACACCGAGGAATATCGGAAGCCTTACGACGTGCTGGTCGAGTACCTCGACGCACTGGACGCCGCCAACGTCCCCACTAGTCGCAGGGTGGTCGCGGCGCTCGGACCGAAGGTGCTCAAGCTGGCGGCCAGGCGCAGCGCGGGCGCGCACCCGTACTTGACCACGCCCGAACACACCGCGCAGGCCCACGAACTGATGGGGCCCAGCGTGTATCTGGCCCCCGAGCACAAGGTGGTCCTGAGTAGGGATGCCGACCAGGCGCGAGCAATCGGGCGCGAGGCGGTGGACTTCTACCTCAACCTCAGCAACTATCTCAACAGCTGGAAGCGGCTCGGCTTCACCGACGCCGACATCACGAAACCGGGTAGCGACAAGCTAATCGACGCCGTGGTCGCTCACGGGACGCCAGACGACATCGCCGCCCGACTGAACGAGCACATCGCCGCGGGAGCGGACCACGTCTGCATCCAGGTGCTCGGCGGCGCCGACAAGCTGGTGCCGACGCTCGCGGAATTGGCGGGGCCGTTGGGACTCTCGGTCGACGGCTAGCCCGGACACCCGCTAGGGTTTTCGATCATGCGTTTGCTGGTCACGGGGGGAGCCGGCTTCATCGGCGCCAATTTCGTCCATTCTGCCGTGCGGGAGCACCCAGACACACAGGTCACGGTGCTCGACGCGCTGACCTACGCGGGCAGCACCGAGTCGTTGGCGGCGGTGGCCGGCGACATTCGTCTCGTCGAGGGCGACATCACCGACGCCAACCTGGTGGACGAACTGGTCGCCGAGTCCGACGCGGTTGCGCACTTCGCCGCTGAGACGCACGTGGACAACTCGCTGGCCGACCCGGGGGCGTTCGTGCACACCAACGTGGTCGGCACCTTCACCGTGCTGGAAGCCGTGCGCCGCAACGGCGTTCGTCTGCACCACGTTTCGACCGACGAAGTCTACGGTGACCTGCCGCTCGGCGATCCCGTGCGCTTCACCGAGTCGACGCCGTACAACCCGTCGAGTCCGTACTCGTCGACCAAGGCGGCCTCGGACATGCTGGTGCGATCCTGGGTGCGGTCCTACGGCGTCCGAGCGACGATCTCGAACTGCTCCAACAACTACGGGCCCTACCAGCACGTGGAGAAATTCATCCCCCGCCAGATCACCAACGTGCTGACGGGCCGCCGCCCCAAGCTGTACGGCGCGGGCGCCAACGTCCGGGACTGGATTCACGTCGACGACCACAACGACGCCGTGTGGCGCATCCTGTCCGATGGCGAAGCCGGCAGGACGTATCTCATCGGGGCCAACGGCGAGCGCGACAATCTGTCGGTGATGCGCAGCGTCCTTCGCCTGATGGACCGCGATCCCGACGACTTCGAGCACGTGACCGACCGGGTGGGCCACGACCTGCGATACGCGATCGACCCGACGGCACTCAACGACGAACTGGGGTGGGCGCCGAAGCACACCGATTTCGAGAGCGGTCTGGCCGCCACCATCGCCTGGTACCGCGACAATGAATCATGGTGGGGCCCTTTGAAGGATGCCTCCGAAGCACGGTACGAGGAGCGCAGCCAATGACCATCCGCGAACTGTCCGTGCCCGGCGCGTGGGAGATCACGCCCAAGGTCTTTCCCGATCCGCGCGGCCGCTTCTTCCAGTGGTTCACTGATTCCGAGTTAACGGCGATGACGGGCCATCGACTGGACTTCCGGCAGGCCAACGTCTCGGTGTCGGCAGCGGGCGTGCTGCGTGGACTGCACTTCGCACAGCTCCCGCCGAGTCAGGCCAAGTACGTGACGTGCCTGCACGGCTCGGTGTTCGACGTCGTGGTCGACATCCGGGTGGGCTCACCGACGTTCGGTCGATGGGACTCGGTGTTGCTGGATGCCCACGACCATCGCACGGTGTACCTGTCGGAGGGTTTGGCGCACGGATTCCTGGCTTTGCAGGATGATTCGACGATCGCCTACCTGTGCTCAGCGGGCTATGCCCCCGACCGCGAACACACCATCCTCGCCACGGATCCGGCGATCGGCATCGACTGGCCCCTCGTCGACGGCTCCGAACCGAACCTGTCTGATCGGGATGCCGTGGCGCCGACCTTGGCCGAGATCCAGGCGACGGGCCTGTTGCCGACGTGGGAGGACGCCCGGGCGTTCGTCGACAGGCTGCGCACCTCAGACGGCGCCTGAGAAGGGCACCCCGACCGGGGATCGGCCTGGCAACCAGGCCGGCGACTGCGCGGTCCTGACGGCCGCGGTCGACACCGGCCCGTGCGGTGCGGGCGTCACGACAGACGTGCTGACGTTCGAGTTCGGCTG
>NZ_JBEVLO010000081.1:0-22408 GCF_040509115.1 Mycobacterium sp.
TGGACCGTGTCGTCTGCGTGCGCAGCGCTGGTCGCCGATAGCGAGCCGAGCAGAGCGAGGGCGTGGGCGCTGGTCGAGTTGGGTGCAGCGTGATAGACGACGAGTTCCTGCCCAGGGCTGGAACGTACGTCGAAGGTCTGCATCGACAATGTGAGGTCACCTACATCGCTGTGGTGAAAGCGTTTCTCTTGCAGTGCCTTTCCGCGTGGATCATGCTGTTCCCACAGACGATGGAACTCTGAACTGGTCGCCAAGAGCTCGCCAAGCACCTTCTGGATCCGCGGGTGGTTCGGCGATCGTCCGTGGTTCAGACGGAAGCCCGCGACCGAGTTGCTTGCTACCCGCTCCCAATCGCAGTAGAACGTGCGAGCGGCAGGGTCGGAAAACACGATCTGCATCAAGTTGGGTGAGTAGGCCCAGTTGTGGAAGAGAACATCGGCGATGCTGTTGGAGGCCAACACGTCATAGGCGATGTTGTAAACGATCGCGGGATTGTCCGGCCAGGCCGCCATGAGTTGCATCAGGGCCGGATCCACCCGGTCGTTGACTGCGACGTCATCGCGCGGAATGAGCCTGGCGAGCCGATACAGATGCCGGCGTCCGTCATCGCTGAGGCGGAGAGCGGTGGCCAGAGCGTCCACCACTTGAGCCGACGGAGTGCGTTCGCGGCCCTGCTCCAAGCGCGTGAAGTAATCGACACTGAGGCCCGCCAACAGCGCGACCTCCTCCCGACGCAACCCCGCCACTCTGCGGTGCCCGCTACTGGGAAGGCCCACGTCCTCGGGGCCGACCCCCGCACGGCGGGCCCGTAGATAGCTCCCGAGCTCGTTGGTGGTCACGAACCCATGCTAGCGAGCGCCAGGGTCCCGAGGGTGGGTGTAGCACTCCCAGGCTGGTCGGCTCTCGCCACTAGCGGAGGCCGCAGGATGGTCGGGAATGCCCATGAACCCGCAGGGCGTGGTCGACAACCGAGACAGTCACGCGCTCATGGGTTTTCGCTCCCCCGGTTCGGTGGATCGGATCCCCGCGAAAGGCGACCCCACCGTCGATCCGAGGAACTCCAGCGTCGAACCGGACGCTTCGATCGAATGACAGGTTGCCGCGGCGCCTCATCGGCCGAGGCGACGCCGCTTGTAGAGTCGCACCCGACATCCCAACAAATCTCCAAGGAGATTTCGAATGCCAACCATCACTCGCGACGATGTCCTCGAGGCCCAGGCCCGCACACAGAGTGTTGTGCGCCGCACCCCGCTGCTCGCCCCCGCCGCCAACGATCCGCGGGTGTGGATCAAGTGCGAATTTCTGCAGCACACCGGGGTGTTCAAGCCCCGGGGAGCGTTCAACCGCCAACTCGCGGCACGCCATCGCGGCGAGCTCGATCCGGCGGTCGGTGTCGTCACGGCCTCCGGCGGCAACGCCGGCCTGGCCAACGCGTTCGCCGCCCGCGAACTCGGGGTCCCGGCTACGGTGTTCGTCCCTCACACCGCACCCGCGGTGAAAGTCGCCCGGTTGCGCGAATACGGTGCCGACGTGCGGCTGGGAGGAACCGAATACGTCGACGCCTACGACGCAGCCGTGCAATGGGCCAGCCAGTCGGGGGCGCTGTTCTGCCATGCCTACGACCACACGGAGGTCGCCGCCGGGGCAGGCGTCATCGCCGAAGAGATCCTGCAGGACGCCCCCGAGATCGACACGATCGTGGTGGCCGTCGGTGGCGGCGGGCTGTTCGCCGGTGTCGCCGCGGCCGCCGAAGGGCGGGCCGGTGTGGTTGCGGTCGAACCAGCGACCATTCCCACCCTGCACGCCGCACTCGAGGCTGCGACGCCGGTGGACATCACGGTATCGGGAATCGCCGCCGACTCACTCGGAGCCCGACGCATCGGATCCATCGCGTTCGACGTCGCACAGCGCACGTCCCCGATCTCCGTGCTCGTCAGCGATGCACAGATCATCGAGGCTCGCTGGCGACTGTGGGATCAGTACCGGGTCCCCGCCGAGTACGGCGCGGCCACCGCTTACGCCGCCCTCACCTCCGCCGCCTACCAACCCGGTGACGGTGAAAACGTCGCGGTGATCATCTGCGGGGCGAACACCGACCCGACCACCCTAAACGTCGCGGCAGCAACATGATCGCGGGCACGGGCTGACGGCCGAACCTCGCTGGTGAGCATGCTCCGCCGTTCGGCCGGTTTGGGGTATGGGTCGATGCCGCGCGTCCGGATACCGATGGCTGGCGGCGGCATCGGCACTGGCGCGTGTCCTTCCCATTCGGCACTATGGTGAAGTGCGCCGCAACATCGAAGCCCACCATCCGGCTCAGTGGGCTTACGTCTCACCAACTTCTGCGCCGCGCCGTGCCCGGTGGTCGCCCCCTCACCAATGTCCATCGACGAACGAAAGTCCATCGTCGAACGAACGTCCATCGTCAAACGTGGTGCCCCCCGCGCACATGCCAACCCGATGACGGCGGGCCGCTTCTCGTTCCCCGCCCACGCACAGGATGTTTCCGACGAGTCGTCGATCGCCTCCTTGAAGGCAGCGGACAACCCGTTCCTGGGGAATCATCCCGTGCAGAATGCCGTTGCCTGATGCCGTGACTACGACGTCGAGATGGATACCAGTGTCCCAGCCTCCTCTTGCCAACACGAACAGCACCGATGGGCACACCGGGATCTGGTATTTCGACGAGTTCGTCCTCGATACGCAGCGCCACGAACTGCGCAACGGCCCAACCAAGATTCGGGTCGAGCCGCAGGTATTCGCTGTGCTCGCCGAGCTGGTACGCCACCACGACCGCTTCGTGACGAAAGGAGAGTTGTTCGATTCGGTCTGGGGTGGCCGGTTCGTCGGCGAGGCGGCGTTGAAGAGTCGGATCAAGGCGGCTCGCCACGCGCTCGGCGACAACGGAGATTCGCAGCGTTACATTCGGACGATTCGAGGTCGCGGTTATCAGTTCGTCGGCTCCATCCGCGCCGACGCAGCCCCGCCCGAGCTGGCATCGGCTGACCCACCGGCGCCACCGCAGCAGCGTATTGCGTTCTGTCGCGCGATCGACGGTGTGCGACTGGCTTATGCGGTGTCCGGGGATGGGCCACCGCTGGTGCGGGCAGCGAACTGGATGACTCATCTGGCGTACGACATCGAGAGCCCGGTGTGGCGGCATTGGGTGGGCGACCTCTCGGCACGACACACCTTCATCCGCTATGACGAGCGTGGCTGCGGCCTTTCCGACTGGGAGACTGCCGACTTCTCCTTCGACGCATGGATCAACGACCTGGAATCAGTGGTCGAAGCCGCTGGCCTCAAGCAGTTTCCGCTGCTTGGCGTGTCGCAGGGCGCCGCCGTCGCGGTGGCCTATGCAGCGCGTCATCCCGAACGGGTGACGCGTCTTGTGCTGTGCAGCGGATACGTCCGGGGCCGTGGTGTTCGCGCGGTCGGGGATAGCGAAAAGCGCGCCGCCACGCTGGATCTGGAGCTAGCCAGGGTGGGTTGGGGACGCGCCGACCCGGCATTCCGACAGGTCTTTGCCGCGCAATTCTTACCGGACGGTAGTCGCGACGACTGGGCGGAGTTCGACCGTTTGCAACGTCGGACCACGTCTGCAGAGAACGCCGTTCGCTTCCTCGGCGAGTTCGCCAACATCGATGTGAGCGAACAAGCCCATCAGGTTCGCTGCCCGACTCTGGTCTTGCACTCGAAGGATGATCGGCGTGTTCCGTTGCGCTATGGCGAGGAACTCGCAACGTTGATCCCAGACTCGACGCTGGTACCGCTGCCAAGCAACAATCATTTGCTGACCGCTGACGAGCCAGGTTGGGCGGTATTCCGTCGAGAAGTCGACGCCTTCCTCGCCGGTTGACGTCGGGCAGCGGCGTCGTCTGTCCGTGGAACGTGACCAACCGCCACGGAGGATGATCGCTTGTCACGGTCCGCAACGTATTCGTCGAGCCGGCAAGAGGAATCGCCGTACCGTGACTGTTGTGCAGTCATCACGCGCACTCATCGAGCAACAACCTGCGAAGCAGCGCTCGGCCGCGGTGTAGCCGCGATCCGACGGTACCCACCGGGATACCCAGCTTCAACGCGATCTCGGTGTTGCGGTAGCCCTCGATGTCTGCGAAGTAGACGGTTTCGCGCAAGTCCTGCGGCAAGGTGCTCAAGAGGTCTTCGGCGCGGCTGGGCACACTGCTCAAGGCGTCGGTTTCCGCGGATTGCGTTGCACCATAGATCAAAGCGGCGTGCGTGTTCAGCTGAGGGTCGGCCAGGTCGCCGCTGAGTTGCAAGGTCGGACGACGTTGAGTTTGTCGGTAGCGATCGACCCAGGTGTTCATCAGGATCCGGTAGAGCCAAGACTTCATGTTCGATCCCACGCGGAATGTCTTGAACGACGTGTAGGCCTTGATCAGCGTGTCCTGCACCAGATCTTCGGCATCCTGGCGTTGTTTGGTCAACGCCTGCGCATGGCCCAACAGGTAGCTGGTGTGCGGGATCACATCACGTTCGAATAGGTCGCGGTGGTCGTTGGCGATCGCTGGGGGTTGCCGGTCACTGGAAAGGTGTGCGCTGCAACTGTCGTTCTCATCGCTCGCTAGGCGGGCGGCGCGCGACTGCGCCTTCGTCATTTGATCTGTCGGGATTGTCGTGTGCATGTGTCGGCCTATTCGTCAACGGTGTCAGATTGTCTTCCGGTTCGACGGTGAACTCAGAAGCACTTCTTCGTGGCGATTCCTAGCCTGCCGAAGCCGCGCGACGTGAACTTGGAGGAAGCGTGGAGAGTAGGTATAGAAAGGGTGCAGAGACGATGTGCAACAGGGCGGCGGTGTGCATCCACGCGGTCGTCGGCGTAGTCAGGGTCGTGGCGCCGACGTCAATATTCCAGAGACGCCTACCGATTCACGCCGACTGATCGTGGGAGAGTCTGCAGCATCCCTCGACGTAGTCAGCCGAATGGTGCTCACAGCTGAATTCGTGGCACAGAGCGGGTCGCAAGCGAGCCCTCGGGCCACGTGCGAGACGGTCGAGAAGTCAGGCGGGACAGGTGATTCGACGGTTTAGTCGTCGGCAGGGTGTTCAACGCGTGTTCACCAACCCGTCGCCAGCAGATTACGCCTGACCTGACGACGGGCACCCTCCTCAGTTGCAGAAGAGGAACATTGTTCCGTATATTAGTGGAACAATGTTCCGCATAACGGCCGTACGGAAGTGAGCATGACCGATCAGCACGAGCAGCATCCTCTGAACTCTGGCTTCACGGCCGCATCAACCGCCGACGACGTGGTGGAGGATATCGACCTGAGCGGCAAGAACGTGATCGTCACCGGTGGGCACGCGGGCCTGGGACTCGAGACGACGCGTGCCCTGAGCAAGGCAGGCGCGGCTGTGACCGTCGCCGCACGGAACCCCGACCGCGCGGCCATGGCGCTCGTCGACGTCGAGGGGGTCAGCGTCAGCCAACTCGACCTCATCGACCCTGACTCGGTCGATGCCTTCGTGACCCGCTGGCTTCGTTCCGACCGCCCGCTGCACATCTTGATCAACAACGCGGGCGTGGCTGCCTCCGAGTGCGTGGTACGCGACGCGCGCGGGTACGAAGCCCAGTTCGCAACGAACCACCTCGGCCACTTCCAATTGACACGAGGTCTGCACTCCGCGCTGAAGAGCACCGGGGACGCCCGCGTCGTCAACGTGTCCTCTGGAGCCCAGCGATTCGGTCGGATCCGCTGGGATGACCCGCATTTCACGGCTGACTACGACCCAG
This sequence comes from Mycobacterium sp., assembly GCF_040509115.1. GTDB lineage: Bacteria > Actinomycetota > Actinomycetes > Mycobacteriales > Mycobacteriaceae > Mycobacterium. Next base: position 5,759 of record NZ_JBEVLO010000081.1, read on the forward strand.
GCGTCGCATATGCGCAGTCGAAAGTCGCCAACGTGCTGTTCGCCGTCGAGCTGGACCGTCGATGGGCCCCCGACGGAATTCGCGCATACGCAGCACATCCGGGCGTCGTCGTCGGCACCGCATTGAACAATTCAGGCGGCGAGGAACGACAGCGGGCCATGGGATTGATCGACGAATCCGGCCGGGCGATCATCAATCCGTACACGGGGCGGAAGACCCCGCAACAGGGCGCGGCGACCGTCGTGTTCGCAGCGACCAGCCGTCTGCTTGACGACGTCGGCGGGGTCTACTTGAAGGACTGCGACATCTCGCCGCTGGTCGCCGAAGAGCTGCCGATGACAACCGATCCCAACGTCGACATCCCGGCCGAGGTTGCACCGCACTCCATCGATCCGCGGTCGGCGCGGCGTCTCTGGGACCTCAGCGAGAAGCTGCTGACCGCATAGGTCTTGTCCGTCTCCGGAGTGCCGCGCAAAAACCTAGCTGGCCGAAACAGGATCGGCCGGCTAAGTTTCGCGGCAGCATTCCTGGCCGATCTCAATGCGGCTGAATCATGCTGCTACCCAGCGCTTGTGCTGGGTTCGCTCAGCCCGAGATGTCCTCCAAGACGGAGCTCCGTGTCTCCGGGAGGCAGGTGATCGCGATCAATGATCCGATCACGAAAAGCGCTGCGCTTGCCGTGAATACGACCGTCGGGCCACTGGACGCGATGACGAACGGCACGACGAGCGGGCCGAAGATCGACCCCAGTCGACCTGCAGCAGTCGAGCTCCCCATGCCGATTGCCCGGGCACGAGTGGGAAACAGCTCTGGCGTGAAGGCGAAGATGGACGAGAACATCCCGAAGAAGAAGAACTGCAGAAATGATCCGGCGACAACCAGCTCCGTGACTCCGGAGGCATTGCCGTAGGCAAACGCTGCAACTGCCGAGCAGAGCGCGAATCCGACGAGGCAGGCTTTACGCCCCACCACTTCGATGAGGTATGCGGCGGTCAGGAAGCCGGGGATGCCCCACAGCGCCATGAGGACGATGTAGCCCACGGATTTGACCACATCGAAGCCGGAGTCGGCGAGCAGCTTGCCCAGCCATGTCGTCAGCCCGTAATACCCACCCAACAAGCAGAACCACATCGCCCAGCTGGCGAGAGTGCGCTTCCGGTAGGCAGGGGAGAACAGTGTCCGCAATCCGTCCGACTGACTGTCGATAACGGCGGACTGCGTGACGGCAACGTACTCCGGCAGGGGTCGGCGGTAGGCGCGTTCGGTGTTGCGCTCCAAGGTTTCCAACGTGATGCGGGCTTGGTCGAATCGGCCTCGGGAAACGAGCCAGCGTGGGGACTCCGGAAGATTGCGACGCACAACGAGGGCAACGACGGCGAGCAGGGCTTGGAGAACGAAGAAGCCCCGCCAGCCCAGCGTCGTGGACAGCAGGACATAGGACAAGGCGCCGGCGCAGATGAATCCGATCGGCCAGGTACCTTCCATCAGCGCTACATACCGGCCGCGCTTGGATGAGGGCATGAATTCCGACAGAAGCGCTGCCGCGACAGGGAATTCAGCTCCCATGCCGATCCCCAGCAGAAACCGGAACGAGGCCAAACTCGCGAAGTCCCAGGAGAAGGCAAGCAAGAGGCTCGCAGAACCCCAGACGATGATGCTGTACTTGAAGACGGCGAGACGCCCAAACCGATCGGCCAGCACGCCCGCGACGATCGCACCGACGAGCATTCCTGCAAATGTCGCGCTGCCGACGAGCCCTGCTTGCGTTGGGCTGAGCCCGAACTCGCGGCTGATCGGTGCCAGCAGGAACGTCAGCGCCCCGAGATCAATCGAGTCGAACAGCCAGGCCGTTGCGATCACCAGGAATAGCCCGCTCTGATAGCGGGTCCACGGGAGCCTTTCCAGGCGGGCAGCGACGTGCCCCGTGGTGATGCGATCGTCGGGAGCTGTCGGAACGGGTGAGGGATCCACGGCGGGCAACCTTTCATTCAACGAAGTCACCTGCTGAACTGGTGACGCGTTGATGATGCGAAAGGTCGCCGTCACCTGTCAAGGGGGTGACGTTACGTTGCAGTAAACGATGCCTGGGCCGCCCTAGTTACGCGCAAGATGGAATTGCTTGTCCCGCAACGACTATCGACTACGACTACGCCGGAACCGACTGTTGTGATTCCTCAGTGCGCTTACGGGCCCGGTATGCCGCGGCCTTCACGCGGTTGCCGCATTCCTCCATGCCGCACCACGTGCGCCGCGCGCCCCTAGAGCGATCGAGATAGATGCGAGTGCAGGTCTGACGGCCGCACTCCTTCATCACGACATCGGAATCGGCGAGGACCGCGACAGCAGAACGTGCGATCTCTGCCAATGCCGCATGGACGTCTCCCGACCGGACAGCGCCGTCGTCGGTGAGTTCTACGCCAAGGCCCGGCCGCGCCGCGAACGTGTTGACCACCTGCAAGTCGTTGCGGTTGAACGGCGCGGAGGTGACACGTGCGACGGCCAGCCGATAGATCGTCTCTCGGAGCGTCACGGCGAGCCGGAACGACTCAGCGTCGACGGCTATGTCCGCTGGCATCTGTCCTGTTTCGGCGAACCACCGCGAGAGACCCGGCGCGTCGACGAGCAACTCCTCCGGCTCGGTCCTGCGCCACTTTCGCGTGCCTGCGAGGTCTAGGGCCAGGTTCCCGCTCACGAATACAAAACTCACGTCACCATCTTGACCGGTGACTCGCAATGAGGCAAACTTCGTCACCGGTTAAAGTAGTGACGGCAAGGAGCGGAATGTTAAGTCGCGAGGACTACCTGTATTTCACGGAGCGAGCATTGGACGGGATGGCGAGCATTGTTGCTGAGCTCGGCGATGATCGGGCCAACTCGCAGGCCTACCCCGACGCAAACACCCCCTATGCCTTGCTGCACCACTGTTTGGCCGTCGTCGAGACCTGGGTTGGGGGCTTCGTCAGGGGCCGGGGGGTAGTCCGGGACCGGGAGTCGGAGTTCGCCGCGAGCGGTCTAGTCGATGGACTGATCGAGCGCTGTGCCCTGATCAAGAACCAGTTGCGTGAGGATGTGGCGGAGGCCGAACCCGACGCCCCACTTCTGCAGGAGCCGCCAACTGAGTTCCTCGGTCCGCCCAGGACGTTGACCCAGGGGGCCGCCCTCCAACACGTGTTCGAGGAATTGGCTCAACACCATGGTCAGATGGAAAGCCTTCGCGACATGCTCGTCCTAGCTTCTCCCGCCGTGGAGGTCGGTCGATGACGACCGGGCGCGTCGACGACATCAGACCTGACCGGCTGCGCACTGGTCATGGAGCCAAATGGACGGCGATAGCGGAGGCGGTGCTGCCTGCCTGGGTCGCCGACATGGACCTCGGAATCCCTCCGGCGGTCACCACTGAACTGCGACGCACCATTGACCGACAAGACTTGGGTTACCCCTATTGGGCCGACGGTGATCCGGTGGTCGCGGCCTTCGCGGACCGGATGCAGTCGAAGTACGGGTGGACCCCGCAACCGGACTCCACGCGGGTGTTCAGCGATCTGATTCAGATACTGCAGATCGTCATCGAATTCACCACCCAGCCCGGCGACACCGTGGCTCTGCACGTACCGAACTATCCTCCGTTCCTGGCGGCAATCCATCGTGCTGGCCGCAGGCCGGCCCCCCTGAAATTCGTCGACACTCCCTCCGGGTGGGTCCCGGATCTGGACCAGCACCGGGCACTCTTCGACGAAGAAAACCCTCGCCTACTCGTTGTCGTCAACCCGCACAACCCGACTGGGCGTGCTCTCACCCGCGCCGAGTTGGACGTCTTAGCGGAGCTCGCGCGCGACAACGGTATTCCGGTCTTGGCTGACGAAATCCACTCCGACCTCACATATCCCAGCCATTCGCACATACCGTTCGCTTCGCTTGATTCCGATGTTGCAGCTCTCACGATCACCGCTACTTCCGCCACCAAGGCATTCAACCTCGCAGGAACTAGATGCGCGGTCGCGCACATCGGACACCGACCCACGAGGATTGCGCTGGAGAAGGCGCCCCTGGATTACTTCGGCACCCCCAGCGTGCTCAGCAGGGTGGCGACCGTCGCTGCTTGGCGACATGGAGACGAATGGCAACAGAAGATCCTGAGCATCCTGGACGGCAACCGGAAACGTGTCGCCGAATGGGCGGCCACCCACCCCTCGCTGAGACAGCACGAACCTGAAGCCACATACCTAAGCTGGCTGGACTTCGGCGAAACCCGATTGGCATCCGACCCTGCCGCGCACATTCTCGAAAGGGGCCGCGTACAACTGAGTCCAGGGGCTGAATTCGCCCATCACACCAGCGTGGACACTCGCTCGTTCGCACGCCTCAACTTTGCTACCACACCCAATTTGCTGACCGAGATTCTGTCGCGCATAGACGATTCGATGAGAGGCTGACTCTCAATCGGTCAGCCGCCGGCTGGTGAATGCGACGTCGGCTGGGTGGCCCCGGGGATAGCATGGGCGGCCGCACGTCCACTCAGAGGATCCAGGAGTTCTCCGGTGACAGAACCGCCGCCCTTCAGCGCGATGTTGGCCTTGCTCGTCGTCGCGCATGCATGGGAGGCCGAGTTAGCGGCGCAACTGCGTCCGCTTGGCCTGACTCCGCGCAAGTACGCCCTCCTCGGGCACATCAAGACGTCTCCTGGCGTGTCGTTCAGTGAACTGGCCAGGCGCTCGCACACCTCGGTGCAATCCGTCCACGTTGCCGTAAAGGCGTTGTCTGCAGACGGATTCGTACACGACGGCACCGCCCAGGCGGGCGCCGCTTCGACGCTGAGCGTCTCGGAGGCCGGGCTGAAGGCGCTCAGACAAGCCCACCGGCGGCGCAGCGCGATCGATGATCGCATTCACGAGACGTCGCCTGAGCTCGTCAGCGGACTCCAAGGCGCTCTGCGCACCCTCGTGATCGGGCAGACGCCACCGGAATCGGAGGAGCGCTAGGCCCGCCCTCATCCTTCAACTACACTGAAGGAGTGCAGGCGGTACTTCTCTCGGTCCATGTCGTCTTCGCGATACTCTTCGTCGGGCCTCCCGCCGTGGCTGTGAGCCTCTTCCCGCGGTTCGTTCCGGCGGCCGCCGACGTGGTCCCGCCACCGCAGCGCGCAGGTGAGCGCAATACTGCTGTGGCGCAGGTACTTCACCGAGTGACGCGGGTGTACGGTGTGCTCGCCATCGCGGTGCCCGTGCTGGGAATCGCGCTCGCGATCGTTCAGCAACGGATGACCGAGGTGTGGATCATCATCGCAATGGTGCTCACCGCCGCGGCGGGCGCTCTGCTGGCGTTGCGCATCGTCCCAGCCCAGCGAGATGTGCTCGCACGCAGGGCAACGTCGGCCGAGCTCAGCAGCATGGGCATGCTGGCAGGCATCTTCAACCTGCTGTGGGTTGTTGTCGTCGTGCTGATGATCGTGCGGCCCGGATCGGCTTACCGATGAACGCTCCGGGTGGCGACGCGATGCCGTCGCCACGGGTGTTGCGGACGCTCAGCGCGCCGTCGATCCTCGAAATGGCAAGCCTTGGCGCGTGCGGGACATGAACGATTCACCACTGCGGGGTCGCCGTGTCGGCGTGACGGCGGCACGAAAGGCCCAGACGCAGATCGACATGTTCGAGCGGCGCGGGGCGTGGGTCGACTGGGCGCCGGCCCTTTCACTGGCCCCCTCCGCCGTTGACGCCGACCAACTCAAGGAAACGACACTCCAGATACTCACCGAGCCGGTTGATCTCTTCTTGGCGACGACGGGCATCGGCATCACCACCTGGTTCGATGCCGCCGACAGCTGGCATCTTGGCGACGCGCTCACGGAAAGGATCGCCGCCGCAGAGATACTCGCGCGCGGCCCGAAGTCGGCTGCTGCGCTGCGCCGCCGGGGTATCCACGAGGACTGGTCGCCAGGATCGGAATGCTTCGCCGACGTCCTCGATCATCTGAGTTCACGCGATCTATCCGGGTCGAGGATCGTCCTTCAAGAGCACGGACAGTCTCTCGCCGAGGCAGCGAGCTATCTGCGCGGACGTGGCGCACACGTCAGCGTCGTCACCGTCTACCGCATCGGCGACGCCGAGGATTCGCTGCCCCTGCGTCGGCTGGTCGGACTGGTCGCCGATCGCGAGATCGACGCGGTGACGTTCACCTCGGCACCTGCCATCGGCGCGTTCATGGCGGTCGCCAACGACATTGGCCGCCGAGACGCCTTGATCGAAGCGCTGCGAACCGGTGTGCTGGCCGCCTGCGTCGGGCCAGTGGCCGCAGACGCCTTCTCGCTGTGGAATGTCCCAACGCTCGTGCCGAGCCGATACCGACTCGCCGCATTGGTCAAGCTCGTCGAGACCGCACTCGCAACACCGTGACAGCGGAAGTCGGCGCGATACCGGCTGCCGCTCGGCGCTCCCCCCTTTCGCGTCGCCCTCGGTCACATTGGTGTACGACCACCGTCGGCCAAGTCAGAGTGCCGGGTCGTGCGTGTACCGAACAGGCAGCACCGCGTCCACCAGCGTCTGAGTCACCGCATCACGCTGCGGCGACTGGAACTCGTGGGCGACGAACCGGTCGACGATCGCGCCGTGGTGCAGGACCACGACATCGTCGGCGAAGGCCTCGACCACAGCCAGATTGTGCGCGATGAGCACGAACGTCACCGGGGTCTCGTCCCGAAGACGGTTGAGCAGTTCGAGGATTTCGTGCTGGGTCGTGACATCGAGCGCGGAGGTGGGCTCGTCTAGGACCACCAGGGTCGGTTCGACTGCGAGTGCCCGGGCAATGCCGACCCGTTGACGCTGGCCGCCGGAGAGTTGGTGCGGATAGAGCTGTGCCAGCATCGGATTCATGCCGACCCGGCTCAGCAGTTCTTCTGACCGCTGGCGCGCCTCTGCTGCGGTGCGCCGGACGCCCAGCCGCTGGATGGGGCGCGCGATCTGATCGCCGACGCGGATACGCGGGTTGAGGGCGCTGCCGTGGTCCTGGAACACCAGCTGCACCGTTCGAGCACGTTCGGTGCGAGTGAGCCGACCGATGTCGACCACCCCGGCGCCGGTGGTGATGGTGATCGAACCCGAGGACACCGGTTCGATGCCGGCGATGAGACGCGCGAGCGTCGACTTACCGGAACCGGATTCACCGATGATCCCGAGTGCCCGGCCGGCGGGGATGTTCAGGTTCACCTCGTGCACCGCGGTGAAATCCTGATGGCCGCGCTGCGGGTAGCGTTTGGTCACCCCGGTGGCGGCGGCCACATCCGCGGGCGACTCGGACCGTTGCCTCTGCCGGATGGGTGGACTTCCGAGTTCCGGCACCGACGCGATCAGCCGCTGGGTGTAGGGGTCGCGAGGTGAGGTGAGCACATCTCTGGTGCTGCCCTGTTCCACCAGCCGGCCCGCCTTGAGTACGGCGACCTTGTCGCTGAGCCGGGTCACCACCCCGAAGTCATGGGTCACCAGCAGCACCGCCACGTGCAGCTCGGTGCGCAGCTCGTCTATCAGATCTAGGATCTGGGTAGCCAGCGTGGGATCCAGCGCGGTGGTCGGCTCGTCGGCGATCAGCAGGTCCGGCTCGGGCAGGCAGGCCACCGCAATCATTACCCGCTGGCGCATACCACCGCTGAGCTGATGCGGATGACTATTCAGAACCCTTGTGGTGTCGGTGATCCCGACCTTCTGCAGCCAATGGGCTGCCAGGTCGCGGGCCTGCGCACGGGTCGCGGTGCGGTGCAGTCGGATGTATTCGATCAGTTGGTTGCCGATGGTGAACGATGGATCGAAAGACGTGCCCGGATTCTGGAAGATGGTGCCGATCCGGTTGCCCCGCAGGGCGTTCAGCTCTCGCGCAGGCAGACCCAGCAATTCGGCGCCGTCGAATCTGATCGAACCGCCCACTGCCGGACGGGCGCTGGCCGGCAACAGCCCGGCGATCGCCGATGCCGTCACACTCTTACCCGACCCCGACTCTCCCACCAGGGCCAGGACCTCGTTGGCGGCCAGTTCCAGGGACAGGTCGGAGACAGCCGCGACCGCACCTGAGCGTCCGGGGAAAGTCACCGAAAGGCGGTCCAGCTGCAGCAGCGGTGCGGTCATCGGTGTGCACTCCAGCGGGGATCGAGGACGTCGCGCAGCCCGTCACCGAGCCAGTTGAACGCCAGACCGACGGCGAGTATGGCGACACCGGGTATGACCGCGACGAATGGACTGCCGGACAGCAGGACCTTGGCGCCTTCGGCCACCATGCGACCCCAGTCCGGGGTCGGTGGCTGCACGCCGATGCCGACCGCGCTCAGACTCGAGGCGAGCACCACAAGGATGCCGATCAGACTCGTCCAGTAGACGACGATGGTCGCCGCCAGATTGGGCAGCAGCTCCCGCGTGACGATGGTCCAGCCGGACGCTCCGAGCCCGACGGCGGCGGCGACGTACTCGCTGTCGCGCTGCCTGCGGGTATCGGCGTAGACGATGCGCGTCACGTACGGCACCGCGGCGAACACGACGGCGGCGGCCACCACCCAAATTCCCATTCCGATCACCTCGGCCAGCGCGAACGCAACGATCACCACCGGGAACGCGAACAAGATGTCAGTCACCCGCATGACCGCCGACGACCACCACGAGCGCGACCATCCGGCCAGCAATCCGATCACGCTGCCGATCAGTACCGCCGCCGTGGTGGCCGCCGCGGTGGGTGCCAGGGTGGCGCGTCCACCCCACAGCAGTCTGCTCAGGATGTCGCGGCCCTGTTCGTCGGTGCCCAGTAGGTGATCGGCGGTGAGCGGCGGCATATACCGTTGCGCCACATCGGGCACGGTCGGGTCGTGGGGCGAGATCCACGGCGCCAGAACCGATATCGCGATGATCAGACCGATGACGGCGACGGCGGCAACGAGCTGGCCGTGATGCGTCCACGCGGGTCGGCGGCTGCGCGCGACCGTGAGGGGCTGATCGGTCATGGCCTCAGCCCCTCAGCCGCGGGTTGAGCAGGTCGGCGGTGATGTCGGTGACGAGGTTGGTCACCACGAAGATCACCGTGACCAGCAGCACGCCACCCTGGATGACCGGGTAGTCGTGGGCGCCGATCGCGTTCATCAGCTCCGTTCCGACTCCCGGCCAGCTGAACACGAACTCGACGAACACCGCGCCGCTGAGCAATGTGCCGATCTCCAGTCCCGTGGTGGTGACGATGATCGGCGCGACGTTGCGACCGACGTGCTTGCCGATGATTCGCCACGCGGGCGCACCCTGCGACCGCAGGGTTCTGACGTAATCGGATTCCAGACTTTCGATCACCCCGGCGCGGGCGAACCGGGCGAGGATGAGCATCGAGACCAGCGCCGCGGACGACGCTGGCAGGATGAGGTGCCGGATCAGGTCGGTGGGCCCGCCGTCGCCGGTGAAATCGCGCATTCCGGTGGCAGGCAGTATCTTCCACTTCAGCGCGAACAGCCAGATCAAGATGAGGCCGAACCAGTACACGGAGAGGTTTGCCCCGATCTGAACCAGCAGCATGATCGCGCGGTCGACGAAGCGGTTGTGGTTCAGTGCGGCAACGGTTCCGATCAGCACGCCGAACACGACCGACACCACGACCGCGGCGAACGTGAGGATGAGCGTGTTGGCGAAGGCGGTACCGAGGCCGTCGAACACCGGCGTGCCCCGGATGATCGACCGGCCACCGCCGTCGAACACACCGGCAAGCCAGGACAGGTACTGCTGCACCAGCGGCCGGTTCAGCCCGTAGGCCTCCTGCAGGTCGGCGATGGCCTCGGCCGAAACCGTGCCGTGCAGGGTGGCCTTGATCGGGTCACCCGGGCTGGCCTTACCGATGAGGAACACGAGGATGGAGATGACGAGCAGGATGGGCGGCAGCAGCAGGACCCGGCCGGCGATCCGCCGCGCGAGCTGGCCCCGCCCGCCGGTCGCGGGGGTGGCCCCGGCGACCAGGGTGGGGTCGTCCGGCGGCAGCGGTGAGCCTTGGCCCGCTGCCACGTCGAGGGTCTGGCTGCTCACCTAGGAGCCGTCCTTCCAGACCGTGGTCAGGTCGTACCAGTTGGTGTTCGGCCACACGAACCCGTGCACGCGTGGACTGATGGCGTAATAGCGGGTGAAGTTCACGGTGGGGATCACCGCGTGGTCGGCCGCGATCGCCGCGTCGGCCTGCCGCCACAACGCGATCCGGGCGGCGTCGTCGGTGGTGAAGCGGGCGGCGTCCAAGGCCTGGCCGATCCTGGGGTAGTCGACGAACCGCTCTCCGCCATTGGCCAACACGGTGTCCTGGAAACCCTCCCGCGCCCATTCCGGATAGGTGCCGCCATACTCACCGAGGTGAAAGCCGTCCTCGGGCAAGGGGTTCGATATGCGCGACGAGTAGTTGCCCCGCTCCAACGCGATCACCGGCGCATCGATGCCCACCTGTTTGAGGTTGTCGGAGATGAACTCGGCCTCCGGCTGGCCGGCCAGGTCCGCGATGATGTTGAAGTGCACCTGGCCCGGTGCTATTCCCGCGCCCGCCAGCACCTGTTTGGCGCGGTCCGGGTTGTAGTCGTAGACCCTGACGTTCTTGTCGTAGGCCTCGTTGCCGGGATTGAGGAACGACCACAACGGCTGGGCGTGCGTCGAATAGATGTCGTCGGCGATCCCCTGCCGGTCGATGGCCAGTGACACCGCCTCCCGAACCTGCTTGTTCTGCGCCCAGGGGTTGCCAAACAGGAAGGACGCGTAATCCAGTTGTGCGCCCGTGCCTTCGGGTACCGCGGCGCCCTGGCGTTCCAGCAGTTCCACGTCCGTGGGTTGCACCCGGGACAGGATGTCGATCTCACCGCTTTGGAAGGCCGCCAGCCGGCTCTGGTTGTTGGCGATGGTGCGAAACACCAGCTTGTCCAGCCGAGGCTTGGCCCCCCAATAGTCGGCGAAACGTTCCAACGTGATGTGGTCATTGGGCTCGCGTTCCACCCATCTGTACGGCCCGGTCCCGGTGGGATGCTCAGACAGGCCGTCATTGCCGTAGGTGCGCAACGCCTGCGGGCTGAAGATCAGTGGTGACCCGATCGACTGCGCCAACAACCGCGGGAAGCCCCAATAGGAACGGTTGAACGTGAACTCGTAGGTGTGGTCGTCTACGATCCGGGTCGACTTCAGATCTTCGAATCGCGCCTTGAGCATGGCAGCGCTCTGCTGGTCGTAAAACTGGAACGACGGATCGCTGAACCGTTTTACGTTGAAATCGAGCGCTTGTGCGTCGAAGTCGGTTCCGTCGTGAAACTTGACCCCTGGTCGAAGTTCGAAGGTCCACACCGTGGCGTTCGCGTTGGGCCGCCAAGCGGTGGCCAGACCGGGGACGAGTTTGGTGACTCCCTCGTTGGTCGACAAGTCTTCCTGCACGAGCGGTTCGTAGACGTTGCGCGAGGCCCGGAACGTCTCCCAGTAGTACTCGCGCTGGGGGTCCACCGCGGTGGGCTCGGTGTAGAGGCCGACCACCAGGGTGCCGCCGTCCTGCGGATCCGACGATCCCCCACCCGCGCCGGACGAACTGCAACCGCTCATCAGGACGGTCAGCATCGCCAACACGGACAGTAGGCCGCGACGGCATGGAGGAACTCGCATGGGTATCAGTGAGCCATCCATAGTGCATTTCGCGAAACGCACCGGCACCCAAGGCGTCTCAGCGCAACGAGCATGCAAGCACGTTAAGCGGGGTCACATGTACCGAGGACCCGTTCTGTTCGCAGTGAACAAAACCTACCCTCAGCAGATCGATGACGCTCGATCGATCCGGAAAGCTGGACGGTAGAGATGCGAACGCGATCTCGGCACACCGCCGTAGACGGGAGGCACTTCCGGAACGGCTCGGCGGCGTTTTGGATCCGCGCTAACGCGTCCGTCTGCGCGTCGCCATGCGAGGGCAGTCAGTCGACCGAGGACGCGCGTTCGTCATGGGGCAGAGACCCTTTCAGGGCGCACTGAGTCAGCGAGGATCGCCCCAAGACGCGTCACGCCGGCGCAGGAGAGCGTCTCGACAGTGCCGCGCTCCGGCTGACTCGCCACCATCTGTCACGACGCGGGCAGGTACTGCCGAAGGAGCCGTTGCTCGCGGCGCGGGTTGAGCGCGGCCAAACGAATGTCGCCGCCGTAGTGGTCGAGCACACGCCGGTCCATGACCCGACGCCACAGTGGAGGGAAGCCGCTCAACAGCAGCATGGTGGGGTAACCGGCGGGGAGCTGCGGTGCTTCGTCGGCGTGGCGGAGGGCCTGATACCGGCGCAGCGGATGCGCGTGATGATCAGAGTGTCGCTGGAGCTGGAAGAGGACGACGTTGCCGACCACCGTATTGGTGTTCCAGCTGTGCGACGGACGTACCCGCTCGTAGCGGCCGCCGGGCAGTTGCTTGCGCCGGAGCCCGTAATGCTCGATGTAGTTGATGGCTTCCAGCAAGCTGACGCCGATGATCGCCTGTCCGATGAGCCAGGGCACGACCACCACGCCGAACAGGGCAGCGAGCAGGCCGAACAATGCCGCGCTCATCAGCCAGGCGTGCAGCACGTGGTTGTGAAGGGTCCATCGGGATTTGCCTTTGCGGGCCAGGCGTCTGCCTTCGAGAGTCCAGGCCGAGCGCAGGCTTCCGAATGCCGACCTCGGGATGAAGGCGTACAGGCTTTCACCCAGCCGCGAGCTGGCGGGGTCGCGTGGAGTCGCAACCTCCAGGTGGTGTCCGCGGTTGTGCGCGACGAAGAAGTGCCCGTAACAGGTCTGCGCGAGCGCCACCTTGCTCAGTCTCTGCTCCGCCTGTTCCCGTTTGTGCCCGAGTTCATGAGCGGTGCTTATCGCAACCCCGCCGATCCCCCCGACCGTCACCATCAGCCCCAGCTTGTCGACCAGATTCATCGGAACCCAACCGCCACCACTCCACAGCCAGCAGGCGAGCACCAGCGACAGATACTGAATGGGTAAGTACAGATATGTCGCCCACCGGTAGAACCGGTCGTTCTCCAGTCGCGCGAGCGCACTGTCGGGTGGGTTGTCGGCGTCCGCCCCGACCAAGTAGTCGAGAACCGGCAGGATCCAGAATGTCACGATCGGACCGGACCACCAGAAGATCCCGAAGCCCGTCGTGAGCACCGCCAGCCATGACCAGATGACGAGCGCGGGGGCGACCAGCCCAAGTAGCCAGAGATATCGTTTGTGGTCGTGCCAACGCAAAACCATCGTCTGATCGCGAGTTTGCAACCCCTCTTGCGGACCAGCCGACATGAATGCCTCCCCCAGATCCCCAATCCAAGGGTATCTTGCCTCTCAGTTAACTCGCAAGACAGGGCAAGAGTACCGTATTGCTAATATTTTCCTCGCTGAATATAGGCTCTCCTTTCGATCGGTTGCCGAGGGATCGGACCGGAGACACGGGCGGAAACGATCGTTGCCCCGACCCGGGTAACGCGCGGAGATGCGACGAACTGCAACACGTTCCCTTGGGCGCGTGGGTGGCACGCGGTGGGGCTTTTCGGCCAAACCCCGCAACTTTGGCAACGCTGGCGTGCGTGTCAACGCCGACTTTTTCACCGACTAGTGCGAAAATTCGTTCTGACAGCTAACTATTTGACGTTGAATTGATGGCTCCATAGATGTTCGGTCCGAAATATTGCGAGACGAACGGGGGTGGAATTGAATGCACAATTCGCCAGATGACGGTGTCGGCGCGGGCCGCAGGACGAGTCTTTCGCGGAGGCGGTTCCTCTACGGCGCCGGTGCGACTGCGGTTGCCGCCGCCGGTGGCGGAGCCCTCGCCTTCGGACTGAGCGACCGCGACGACCGCGCCGACCGCGCCGACCGCCACCACTACGCGGCCATCGTGGTCGGCAGCGGCTACGGCGGCGGTGTATCGGCGTTACGCCTCGGCGAGGCAGGTGTCGAAACTCTGATCCTGGAAAAGGGACGGCTGTGGGACGCCCCCGACGAAGACGGCAAGCGATTCTCGAAGATGTTGCCTCCCGACAACCGAGCGGGCTGGTTCACGGACGTCCCACCGAGCCTGGTTCCGTCGTTCGAGGGCATCACGATCCAGGATGTGGTGAACCAGGTGCCGTCCCCCCAGCCGGTCCAGGCCGGGATCTGCGACAAGAGCGACCACGGCGCGCACAGCATCTTCCGCGGCATCGCTGTTGGGGGAGGCTCGATGGTCAACGCGGCCATCGCCGCGATCCCAACCCCCCGCCAGGTCCAGGACGCCTTCCCCGACATCGATCCATCGCAATTCTTGGATACGTACATCGAACGTGCCAAGAACATGTTGCGGATCAACTACCGCGACATGGAGTGGTTCGAGCAGACGAACGTGTTCCAGTACGCGCGGGTGGGGCGACGGTACGCGGAGGCTGCCGGCTACGCGGTCGACTACAACGGAAGCGCGTACTCCTTCGACTACCTGAAGAAGGAGGAGGCAGGCGAGGTTCCGCGATCATCCCTCGACCTCGAGCAGCAATACGGAAACAACCACGGCCGGTTCGGCAGCGTCGACCAAACGTATGTCGCCGCTGCGCTGGGGACCGGCAAAGTCACCTTGAAGCCCATGACCGAAGTCACCGGTATTCGACGCGAACGCTCCGGCGAGTATGTGGTCTCCACCCGCGAGATCGACCGGTGGGGCAAGGAGGTCGGGCGGGATGAATTGGGTTGCGATCAGCTATATCTCAGCGCCGGGGTGCTCGGAACGAATGCGATCTTGTTGCGAGCCCGTGAGACGGGCGCGTTACCCGACCTGAGCGAGGAGATTGGGCGCGGATACGGGAACAATGGGGACGTCATGGTCGCTCACGGGCTCAACGACGGCGACCCAGCAGGCACGCAGCAATCCCTGATGGGAATGATCAATCTGGACGGCCGCGACGATCCAGACAATCCGGTGTACGCCAGCATGTTCTCGATTCCGCTTCCGGTCGAGACCCATACCCTGGGCTATTACGTCATGGTGAAGACCGGCGACCGGGCCGACATCGCCTACGACCGGGGTTCCGACTCGATCAACGTCCGCTGGCCCCAGGAATACACGGACAACCTCGTCGCGAAGGCACAGATGGTGTTCGACAGAGTCACCCAGGCCAACGGCGTGGAGTACCGCGACGACATCTTCGAGGGAAAGGTCTTCGCGCCCTACACGGTTCATCCGCTGGGTGGCTGTGTCCGAGGTGTCGCGACCGACGGCTACGGGCGTGTCAATGGATACGACAAGCTCTACGTCAACGACGCGTCGTTGGTCCCCGGCTTCATCGGCTGCAACCCGTTCATGTCGATCACCGCGCTCGCGGAGCGCAACATCGAGGGCATCCTGCAGGGACGCACCTAGCGCGACCCCAAAGGATCACCGATTGGGAATCTCGGGCGTGGCGTTCGGATTTGCCGTAGCGCGACGCTACTCGCGACCGGGACCACTGCCTCCAAGCACAGGGCTACCCATCCTGTGCGTGACCGTCGCGATCCCCGCATGGATTCTGGAACCATGGCGTAGATGGACACGCAATCGGGGTCAGATGTCAACGATCCGTTCGACGACGCAATCGACGACGCGCTGAACTCACTGCCGGCCAATCTTCGAGCGGCGATGAGCAACGTCGAAATCGTCGTCGAGGACGAGCCCCCCGAAGGACAGTCGCTGCTCGGCCTGTACCGCGGCGTGCCGCTGCCCGAGAGGACGAGTAACTACAGCGGAATGCTGCCCGACAAGATCACCATCTTCGGCGGGCCGATCACCCGACTCGCAGCCGGCGACGAAGATCGTCTCCGCCGCGAGATCAGGCACGTCGTCCTCCACGAGATCGCGCACCACTTCGGGATCAGCGACGAGCGGTTGATCGAACTCGATCGCTACTAACGAGGCGCTCATACCCGCTGAGGAATCCACCACCGGACATCGCTCAGGCGCCTGCCAGTCCGTCAACACGCCACCATGACGCAGTGGGTTCCCGGACTCAGGTCGATGATCGCTCAGCTGGCGATTCCGTCAATCGGGCATGAAACGCTATCGCGCGCAACGCGTATGAGCCCGCTAGGGTCGCTTGACGCGGCCAGCTTCCACGCGATTTCGGCAAACCGAGAGAGCCGCTCCTCGCCTGCGCTGCTACTTGCTGGCTCTGATCGCCTCGAACACGCTGGGATCCAGCAGGGTCGAGGTGTCACCGAGTTCACGGCCCTCCGCGACGTCACGGAGTAGTCGTCGCATGATCTTTCCGCTGCGGGTTTTCGGCAGCTCCGGCACCACGTGAATCTCCCGCGGACGCGCGATCGGCGAGATCTCTCGGGCCACCTCGGCCCGTAGCTCGTCGATCATCTGTTCGAGCGGGGTGTCGGCGTGGTGGGCCAACAGGATGACGAACGCGACGATCGCCTGCCCGGTGGTGTCGTCAGTGGCGCCGACGACGGCCGCCTCCGCCACCCCCGAGTGGCCGACCAGCGCCGACTCCACCTCCGCGGTGGAGATCCGGTGCCCGGACACGTTCATCACGTCGTCGACGCGGCCCAGCAACCAGATGGCGCCGTCCAGGTCATAGCGCGCGCCGTCGCCGGCGAAGTACCAGCCCTGCTCGGCGAACCGGGACCAGTAGGTCTCCTTGTACCGTTCCGGATCCCCCCAGATGCCGCGCAGCAT
>NZ_JBEVLO010000082.1:0-2804 GCF_040509115.1 Mycobacterium sp.
TGCCTGCCCGTCTCGCCCACGAATCGAAGTATACGTCTCCGTTTACACAAGCGGGAGTCTTCGCTACTCTGGCATCAAGTAAACGACAACGTGTACTTGATGGGAGAACGTCGCCATGCCCAGCCTCATCGAAACCGGCCTCATCGAAGCCGCGGAAACCCTGATCCGCACCCGACGGGCCACCCGCGCCTTCCGCGCCGACGAAGTGCCGCAGGACACGATGCGCTCCGTGTTCGCCCTCGCCGGGTCGGCGCCGTCGAACTCGAACACCCAGCCGTGGCACGTCGAGGTGGTCAGCGGTGCCACCCGTGATCGCCTGGCGGAGGCATTGGTTGCCGCCCACGAGGCAGGCGCTCAATCAGTCGACTTCCCGTACCGGGAGGGCCTGTTTCAGGGCGCGCTTGCGACCCGACGCGCGGAGTTCGGGGCGCAGCTATACGAGACGCTGGGCATCGCCCGCGACGACACCGATCTGCTCGACGGGTACAACGCCAAGAGTCTGCGGTTCTACGGCGCACCCCACGTGGCGATGCTGTTCGCGCCCCCGAACACCGAGGCGCGCATCGCCGCCGACATCGGCATGTACGCGCAGACGCTGCTGCTTGCCATGACCGCACACGGGATCGCGTCGTGCCCGCAGGCCCTGCTCACCTTCTACGCCGACACCGTGCGATCCGAACTCGGGGTGTCGGATCGCAAGCTGTTGCTGGGCATCTCGTTCGGCTACTCCGACGAGTCCGCGGTGGTGAACTCCTTCCGAGTGCCAAGGGCGGACGTGTCGGAGACCACGCGCTTCCACCGCTGAGCATCTACCGTCGACACATGCGCGCGCTGATCGTCGTCGACGTACAAAAGGACTTCTGCGAGGGCGGATCGTTGGCCGTCCATGGCGGCGCCGCCGTCGCCGCCGGGCTCACCGAACTGCTGGCCGACCCCACCCGCCGGGCGGCCTACGACCACGTCGTCGCCACCAAGGACTATCACGTCGATCCCGGCTCGCACTTCTCCGACGACCCCGACTACCGCGACTCCTGGCCGCGGCACTGCGTCGTGGACACCCCCGGCGTCGACTTCCACCCCGCCTTCGACCCCGCGGCCGTCGAAGCCGTCTTCACCAAGGGCGAGTACACGGCGGCCTACAGCGGCTTCGAGGGATCCGACGAGTCCGGCACCACGCTGGCCGACTGGCTGCGGGCCCGCGACGTAGACGCCGTCGACGTCGTCGGCATCGCGACCGACTACTGCGTCAAGGCCACGGCCGCCGACGCAGCCACGGCCGGGTTCACCACCCGGGTCCTGCTGGACCTGACGGCCGGGGTCTCCGAAACGACGACCACCGAGGCCGTCGAGTCGCTGCGGGCCGCAGGCGTCGCCATCGCGTAGCACCACGTCGCGGGTGATGTCGCGGGTGATGTCGCGGGTGATGGTGCCCACAGCGTCGTCGGCCCTGGTTTGCCGCGCCCGGCGACGGGGCAGTTCAGAGCCGGTGGCCAAACGGGCATACCTCGGATGCGCGTGCCTCGCCCGTCATGCTGCCGCACCCACTCGCGCCGTATCGTCACCATGACCGATCGACGTTCCAACCCGCAGCTCCACCAGAAGGGTGCACCTTGACCCCCACGTCTCGCTCCAAGGACACGGCTTCCAGCCCCGAAGACACCGCGTCCAGCGCCAACGATCCCGCGTCCAGCCCTGCCGACGCTCCCGCGTCCAGCCCTGCCGACGCCGCGTCTGACTCGAATGCCGCGTCTGACTTAAATGCGGCGTCCAACTCGAACGATGCCGCGTCCAGCTCGAAGGACACGGCGAAGCCTGCCGTCGTACCGACGTCACAGCCCGTCGCCCCACCCCGCGACACCGTGCTGCGGGAGATGTGGCCTGGCAAGGCCTATCCGCTCGGCGCCACGTACGACGGTTCGGGCAGCAACTTCGCGGTGTTCAGCGAGATCGCCGAGTCGATCGAGCTCTGCCTGTTCGACGCCGACGGCACCGAGACCAGGCTGAAGCTCCCCGAGGTGGACGGCTTCGTGTGGCACGGCTTCGTTCCCGACGTCGAGCCAGGCCAGCGCTACGGCTACCGCGTGCACGGACCGTACGACCCGGCCAACGGACTGCGCTGCAATCCGAACAAGCTGCTGCTGGACCCGTACGCGAAGGCCATCGACGGCGCGTTCCAGTGGGACCAGTCGCTGTTCGGCTACGACTTCGGTGATCCCGACAGCCGCAACGACGAGGATTCGGCCGCGTGCATGCCGAAGTCGGTCGTCATCAACCCGTTCTTCGACTGGGGCACCGACCGGCCTCCCCAGCACGAGTACGCCGACTCGATCATCTACGAGGCGCACGTCAAGGGCCTGACCCAGACGCATCCCGACATCCCCGAGCGCAGCCGCGGCACGTACGCCGCGATCGCGCACCCCGCGATCATCGAGCACCTCAAGGGCCTCGGGATCACCGCCATCGAGCTGATGCCGGTGCATCACTTCGCCAACGACTCCACCCTGATCGACAAGGGGCTGTCCAACTACTGGGGCTACAACACCATCGGGTTCTTCGCCCCGGACTCCAAGTACGGCGCGAGTGCCACTCCCGGCGGCCAGGTCCAGGAGTTCAAGGCCATGGTCCGCGCCCTGCACGAGGCCAACATCGAGGTCATCCTCGACGTCGTCTACAACCACACCGCCGAGGGCAACCACCTCGGCCCCACGCTGGCGTTCCGCGGCATCGACAACGCCGCCTACTACCGCCTCGACCCCGACGATCCGTCGCGGTACGTCGATTACACCGGGACGGGCAACACGCTC
>NZ_JBEVLO010000083.1:0-15606 GCF_040509115.1 Mycobacterium sp.
TCGATGCGGTGCTTGCGCTCCTTGAGCTCCACCTCGGTGGCAGCTCCGGCCTTGATCACCGCAACACCGCCGGCCAGCTTGGCCAGGCGCTCCTGCAGCTTCTCGCGGTCGTAGTCGGAGTCGCTGTTCTCGATCTCGGCGCGGATCTGGGCGACCCGGCCGGCGATTGCGTCGGCATCGCCCGAGCCACCGACGATGGTGGTCTCGTCCTTGGTGATGACGACCTTGTCGGCCTTGCCGAGCAGCGTGACGTCGGCGGTCTCCAGGGAGAGGCCGACCTCTTCGCTGATGACCTGACCACCGGTGAGGATGGCCATGTCCTGCAGCATCGCCTTGCGGCGGTCACCGAAGCCAGGGGCCTTGACGGCGACGGACTTGAAGGTGCCACGGATCTTGTTGACCACCAGGGTGGAAAGGGCTTCGCCCTCGACGTCCTCGGCGATGATCAGCAGCGGCTTGCCGGACTGGATGATCTTCTCCAGCAGGGGCAGCAGGTCCTTGACGGTCGAGACCTTGGAGCTGACCAGGAGGATGTAGGGCTCCTCGAGGACGGCTTCCTGACGCTCGGCGTCGGTCACGAAGTAACCCGAGATGTAGCCCTTGTCGAAGCGCATGCCCTCGGTGAGCTCGAGCTGCAGGCCGAAGGTGTTGGACTCCTCGACGGTGATGACACCCTCGTTGCCGACCTTGTCCATGGCCTCGGCGATCAGATCACCGATCGACTGGTCGCCGGCGGAAATGCCTGCGGTGGCAGCGATCTGCTCCTTGGTCTCGATGGCCTTGGCCGAAGCCAGCAGGGTCTCGGTGACCTTCTCCACGGCCTTTTCGATGCCGCGCTTCAGGCCGAGCGGGTTGGCGCCGGCCGCCACGTTGCGCAGACCCTCGCGAACGAGTGCCTGGGCGAGAACGGTCGCGGTGGTGGTGCCGTCGCCTGCGACGTCGTCCGTCTTCTTGGCGACTTCCTTGACCAGCTCTGCGCCGATCTTCTCGTACGGGTCCTCCAGCTCGATCTCCTTGGCGATGGACACACCATCGTTGGTGATCGTGGGGGCGCCCCACTTCTTCTCGAGGACGACGTTGCGGCCCTTGGGGCCGAGCGTCACCTTTACCGCGTCGGCGAGGGCGTTCAGACCCCGCTCGAGGCCGCGGCGGGCCTCTTCGTCATACGCAATTGTCTTGGCCATTGCGAAGTGATTCCTCCGGATTGGGGGTGGCACGATTTTGTGGTCGGGCTCAGTGCCCGCGACGGACGACTGGGGTGTGCTCCCGCAGGTGCGGCCCCGGTCTCACCGTCCCGACCTAGCACTCACCGATCGCGAGTGCCAACGTCATTCTTAGCACTCGACCATGGCGAGTGCAAGGTCGGCCGGGGCCGGGAACTGGCGCGATGGGGCCGCTCGGGAAGTCGCGCGGGGGCCCGCCTCCACTCAGACCGATGGCCCGCCTCGACTCAGACCGATGCGCGTAGGCCCGCCTCCACGACGGCCGTCACCTTCTCCGTCACATCTGCCCCATACCCCTGCGTCGCCTTGCACATCACCAGCAGCGCCTTGAGCTCGGGCACCCCAACGTCGGGTCGGGCCGTACCCGCGCGCTGCGCCGCGACCAGCAGTTCACCGAGGAGCTCGAGGAACGCCGCCTCGGCGCCGGGTGCGGCCGCGTCGACGTCGATCCCGTAGCCGGCGAGCGCTTCGACCAGCCCGTGGTCCGTAGCGCTCACCGTCACCATCCCGCGCAGAAAGCCGAACAGCGCCTCGCCGGGCCCGACGGTGTTCAGCAGCTCTCTGCCACCGTCGACCATTGCGCGGACGCGGTTGTCGATGACGGCGGCGAACAGCGCCTCCTTGGTGGGGAAGTGCCGGTACACGGTGCCCGCGCCGACACCCGCACGCCTGGCGATCTCGTCGATCGGCACGGCGAGTCCCTCGGCGGCGAACGTCTCGTAGGCCACCTCGAGCACGCGCGCCCGGTTGCGGGCGGCATCGGCTCGCATCGGCCGGGCTAGTTCGGTCACGATTCCCTCCTGTTGACAAAACGGGGCGCGCGTTCCGTATATTTGAAGACAACCGGAGCGGGCGTTCCGCTTCGATCCTACCCAGGAGGAAATCATGAAGTGGACCACTCTCGACATTCCCGACCAGACCGGTCGCGTCGCGGTCGTCACCGGGGCCAACACCGGGCTGGGCTACGAGGCCGCGACGGCCCTCGCAGGCCGCGGCGCCCACGTCGTGCTCGCGGTTCGGAATCTCGACAAGGGCAAGGCGGCCGCCGACCTCATCGCCAGGCGGTACCCCGGCGCCGAGGTCAGCGTGCAGGAACTCGACCTGACCTCCTTGGAGTCGGTCAGGGAGGCCGCCGACGGGCTGCGCGCCGCGTACGACGGCATCGACCTGCTCGTCAACAACGCGGGCGTGATGATGACGCCGAAGTCCACCACGAAGGACGGCTTCGAGCTGCAGTTCGGCACCAACCACCTCGGCCACTTCGCCCTCACCGGGCTGCTGGTCGAACGCCTCCTCGCGGCGCCTGGCTCACGAGTGGTCACCGTCAGCAGCATCGGCCACAAACTGGGCCGCATGCACTTCGACGATCTGCAGTCCGAGCGCCGCTACAGCCGCACGGGGGCGTACGCGCAATCCAAGCTGTCCAACCTGCTGTTCACCTACGAGCTGCAGCGACGACTCGCAGGCCGGAAGACGATCGCCGTCGCCGCCCATCCTGGCGGGTCGAGCTCCGAACTCACCCGCCACCAGCCCGGCTGGTTGCAAGCGGCGTTTCGGCCGATCGAGCAGGACACGGACATGGGAGCCCTGCCCATCCTGCGCGCCGCCACCGACCCAAGCGTGGTCGGCGGACAGTACTTCGGTCCCGACGGCTTCCTGGAGATGCGGGGCTACCCCGAGACCGTGGAGTCGACCGATCGGTCCCATGTCATCGCCGATCAGAAGCGACTGTGGGCGGTCTCCGAGGAACTCACGGGAGTCACCTTCCCCATCTGATGCGGCAGCCCCGCGCTCACCCGTATTGCCTCATGCCTTCGACTCGTTGGGCAACCGCGCCGCCAGGTAGGGCGCGGTGCGACTCCCGACCACGCCCGCTACCTCCGCTGGCGTGCCCGCCGCGACGACCCGGCCACCGGCATCACCCGCGCCGGGGCCGAGGTCGATGACCCAATCCACGCCCGCCACCAGGCGCATGTCGTGTTCGGCGACGACGACGGTGTTGCCCGCGTCGACCAGGCGGTGCAGTTGGCCATCCAGCAGGTCGACGTCCGCGGGGTGAAGGCCGGTGGTCGGCTCGTCGAGGACGTAGAGCGTGTGGCCGCGGCGGGGCCGCTGGAGTTCGGTGGCCAGCTTGATCCGCTGCGCCTCCCCTCCCGACAGTTCGGTCGCGGGCTGCCCGAGTCGCAGGTACCCCAGTCCGACCTCCTGCAGCGTGGACAGGCTCCGCGCGGCCCCAGGAACGTCGGCGAAGAACACCGACGCCTCGTCGACGGTCATGGCGAGGACGTCGGCGATCGTGTGGCCGCGGTAGCGCACCCGCAGCGTGTCGTCGTTGTAACGGGCGCCGTGACACGTCGGGCACCTGCCGTACGTGCCGGGCAGGAAGAGCAGTTCGACGGCGACGAATCCCTCGCCCTGGCACGTCGGGCACCGCCCCTCGGCGACGTTGAACGAGAACCGACCCGCGGTCCAGCCCCGCTTCCTGGCGGCAGGCGTGGCGGCGAACGCCTTGCGGACCGCGTCGAAGAGGCCGGTGTAGGTCGCCAGCGTCGAACGCGGCGTGCGTCCGATCGGCTTCTGGTCCACCGCCACCAGACGGTCGATCAGCTCGACGCCCTCGGCCCCGACACCGATGCTGGCGTCGTGGTCGACGTCGACGATCTCGGCGTCCTGATCCTCGTCGCCGGACTCGAGTTCCGGGGCGCCACCGCCCAGGTGACGGGTGACCACGTCGCCGAGCACCTTGTAGACCAGCGTCGACTTGCCGGACCCCGAGACCCCCGTGACCGCGGTGTACACCCCGAGTGGGATGTCGACGTCGAGGTGGCGCAGATTGTGAAAGTCGATGCCGCGCAACGCCAACGAGCCCTTCGGCTGACGCGGGGCACGCACCTGCGGCGCGGCCTCGCCCAAGGAGCCGTCGAAGAGGTAGCCCCTGGTGACCGACGTCGGCACGTCGGCAAGCCCTGCCACCGGACCGCTGTAGAGCACCTCCCCGCCCAGCTCACCCGCGCCTGGCCCGACGTCGACGATCCAGTCGGCGCGACGCACCACGTCCATGTCGTGTTCCACGACGAACAGTGAGTTGCCCGCCCGTCGCAACCGGTCGAGCACCTCGAGTAGCGGCTCGGCGTCGGCGGGGTGAAGTCCCGCCGACGGCTCGTCGAGCACGTAGAGGACGCCGAACAACCCGGCGCGAAGCTGGGTGGCCAGCCGCAGCCGCTGCAGCTCCCCCGGCGACACCGTCGGTGTCCTGCGGTTGAGCGCCAGGTAGCCGAGACCCAGGTCGATCAACA
Organism: Mycobacterium sp.; assembly: GCF_040509115.1. Taxonomy (GTDB): domain Bacteria; phylum Actinomycetota; class Actinomycetes; order Mycobacteriales; family Mycobacteriaceae; genus Mycobacterium. The sequence goes on from NZ_JBEVLO010000083.1 coordinate 4,520, forward strand.
CCTGGATGCGGGCGACGAGATCCGCGGCGATCATCGTGGCGACCTCGGTCAGCTCGCCGGACGTGGTGCCCTCATAGGCCGCTTCGAAGTCGGTGCGGGTGGCGGCGGGGCGCAGCACGTCGGCCAGCTCCGTGAGCGGCAACGTGACCAGCTCGGCGATGTTGGCGCCCGCGAACGTGACGGCGAGCGCCTCCGGCCGCAACCCCGAGCCGTCGCAGACCGGGCAGTCGACGCTGTCGACGAACTTGAGCACACGGCGCCGCATCATTGCGCTCTGCGAGTTGGCCAGCGTGTGCCTGACGTGGCGCTCGGCGCTGGAGAAGGTGCCGTTGTAGTAGTAGTCGGCCGTGACGGCGGCGCGGTTCGGGTGGATCTCGACGGTCGGCTGGTCGTCGGTGAACAGGATCCAGTCGCGGGCCTTGCGCGACAGCTTGCGCCACGGTTTGTCGATGTCGTAGCCCAGCGTGATGAGGATGTCGCGGAGGTTCTGGCCCTGCCACGCCCCCGGCCACGCGGCGACCGCACCCTCCCGGATGGTCAACGACGGGTCGGGAACCAGGGTGTCCTCGGTGACGCGGTGAATCCGGCCCAGCCCGTGGCATTCGGGGCAGGCGCCGACGGCGGTGTTCGGCGAGAACGCATCGGAGTCCAGGCGCTCGGTGAAGCCCTTCGGAAAGGTGCCTGCGCGGGAGAACAGCATCCGCAAGAGATTGGACAGTGTGGTGACCGTGCCGACCGAGGATCGCGACGACGCCGAACCCCGCCGCTGCTGCAACGCGACGGCGGGCGGCAGCCCCGTGATGTCGTCCACCTTCGGCGCGCCGCTGGGCAGCAGGAGCCTGCGGGCGTACGGGGCGACCGACTCGAAGTAGCGGCGCTGCGCCTCGGCGTAGATCGTGCCGAACGCCAGCGACGACTTCCCCGACCCCGAGATGCCGGTGAACGCGACGAGCGCATCGCGTGGGGCCACGACGTCGACGGCCCGCAGGTTGTGGACGCGCGAGCCGAGGACGCGGATGAACGGGTCGATCGGTCCGTCATCTGCTCCTGGCCGCGACATCCCGCCATTGTGCTCTGCCCCACCGACCGATTCGCGAACCATTTGCTCGGACTCGGCCCGTTCGGCCCCCGCGTGGACCACTGCAGCGGCGTGTCGGGGGTGTTCGCCCGCGTGTCGCGGGTGGCCGAGTTTGCCTTCTGACGTGACACGCCCGGCAGAAGTGCGATCACGGAACCCCTTGCCCTAGACTGCCCTTCGACCAGATAGGAGTCTTTGGGTGCAGGGTCAATTCTCGCCCAGCACCCAGGCGTTGCGGGGCTGGCAACGTCGGGCGATGGTGAAGTATCTGGCCGCCCGGCCCCGTGATTTCCTCGCGGTTGCGACCCCCGGATCAGGCAAGACGACCTTTGCGCTGCGGATCGCCGGGGAACTGCTCGCCGACGGCACCGTCGAGCGCGTCACGATCGTCGTGCCCACCGAGCACCTCAAGATCCAGTGGGCGCGCGCCGCCGCCGCGATCGGCATCTCGCTGGACCCGAAGTTCAGCAATTCCTCGGCGCAGCACTCCGACGAATACCACGGCGTCGTCGTCACCTACGCGCAGGTGGCCAGCCATCCCGGCCGCCATCGGGTGCGCACCGAGAACCGCAAGACACTCGTCGTGTTCGACGAGATCCACCACGGCGGTGACGCGAAGAGTTGGGGCGATGCCGTCCGCGAGGCGTTCGGCGACGCGACCCGCCGACTGGCGCTGACCGGGACGCCGTTCCGCAGCGACGACAGCGCCATCCCCTTCGTCACCTACGAGCGCGGTCCCGACGGGCTGCAACGCTCGCAGGCCGACCACACCTACGGGTACGCCGACGCGCTCGCCGACGGCGTGGTGCGGCCCGTCGTGTTCCTGGCCTACTCGGGCGAGTCGCGGTGGCGGGACAGCGCAGGCGAGGAACACGCGGCGCGCCTCGGCGAACCGCTCAACGCCGAGCAGACGGCACGTGCCTGGCGGACCGCGCTGAACCCGGCGGGCGAATGGATGCCAGCGGTGATCGCCGCGGCCGACAAGCGACTGCAGCAGAAGCGCCAGCACGTGCCGGATGCGGGCGGCATGATCATCGCCTCCGACCAGACGGCCGCGAGGGCGTACGCCGCGCTGCTCACGACGCTGACCGGCGAGGCGCCGACCGTGGTGCTGTCGGACGACCCCGGTTCGTCGGACCGCATCACGCAGTACTCGCAGGGCACCAGCCGCTGGCTGGTCGCGGTGCGCATGGTGTCCGAGGGCGTCGACGTGCCACGTCTGGCCGTCGGTGTGTACGCCACCAGCGCGTCGACCCCATTGTTCTTCGCGCAGGCGATCGGCCGCTACGTGCGGTCGCGCAGGCCCGGTGAGACGGCGAGCATCTTCCTGCCGTCGGTGCCGAACCTGCTGCAGCTGGCCAGCGAGATGGAGGCGCAGCGCAACCACGTGCTCGGGAAGCCGCACCGCGAGTCCCAGGGGGACGAGTGGGACGACGCGGCCGCCGAGGACGCCGCGAAGAAGAAGTCCGAGCGCGACGAGATGGACAACGGCTTCGAGATGCTGGGCGCCGACGCCGAGCTGGATCAGGTGATCTTCGACGGTTCGTCGTTCGGCACGGCCACCCCAGCGGGCAGTGACGAGGAGGCCGACTATCTCGGCATCCCCGGCCTGCTGGATGCCACGCAGATGCGAGATCTGTTGCGGCGCAGGCAGGATGAGCAGTTGGAGAAGCGGACCGCTGCGGGTGGGACGGTTCCGGTGCCCGGCACCACACACGGCCAACTCCGTGATCTCCGCAAGGAACTCAACGCGCTGGTGACCCTCGCCCACCACCGCACCGGTAAGCCGCACGGTTGGATCCACAACGAGCTGCGCAGGATCTGCGGAGGTCCGGTGGTCGCCGCGGCGAACTCCGACCAGCTCGCCGCGCGCATCGACGCCGTTCGGTCACTGCGGACCTAGCGCCTGCCGCGGCGGCCAACCCGCATGACAAATCCCGGGAACCGCGTTATTTTGACGACGTCGTAGAAACCAGACCGGGGGGTCCCATGCCATCGACCAGGCAACGAAGGCGCAGGCGATGGTCACGCTCGGCGACTTCTCGCGCATAGTCTCGACAATTCACGCCGCCGCGATCGATCCGGATCACTGGATCGAGGCGATGGGACTGATCCGCGCCACCTTCTCGTCCACCAGCGCCGCCCTGATCACGGCCGACGGCAAGAGCCGGGTCATCAACAGCGCGTACCTGCCTGCCACGGCCGAGCAGGCGTACCGCGATCACTACCGCAGGGTGGACTACGTCCTCGACGCGGTCGAGCACGGACCCGTCGGGCTGATCCGCAGCGGAGAGCAACTGGTGGCCCTCAACGCGCGTTCGGAGTTCAACGCAGATTGGCTGCACCCCTACCGGATGCAGGACGGACTGTTCGTCCGCCTCACCCCCGGGCCTCGGCCAACCTGCTTCCTGGTGGCCACGTCGAAGCAGGACAGCGCGTTCGCGACCTCAGAGAACGTTCAAGCGGTTGGCGCGTTGGTGCCGCACCTCCAACAGGCTCTCCGCGTACGGAATCACTTGACGGAGTTGGCGCACAAGGCCGATGACGTCGCCGAGGCCGTGGACCACATTCGGCACGCGGTGTTCGTCGTCGGCAAGGCCGGGGTGGTGCATCACCTCAACCGGGTCGCCGAGGACATCGTCGCCGACGGTGACGGACCGTTCGTGCGATCGGGGCGCCTTGGCATCGGGATTCCGTCGGTCGACGCGACGTTGCATCGAGACATCGCGAATGCGCTCGGCGACGGGTGCGGCACCCGCAGCGGTGGCTCACTGCTCTGCCCGCGAGCGAGCGGAAGGCGTTCGTACGTCGTGCATGTCATGCCGTTCACCTCGGCCAGCTCGGAGGACCGCGAACCACGGGCTCTGGTGATCGTCGTCGATCCCGCACGCCATCCCGAACCGACCAACGACCTGCTGCGCCGGGTCTACGGACTGACGAGGGCCGAGGCGGAGATCGCACTGCGCGTCTCGCGCGGGCAAGGCCTGAAACCCATCTCGGACGAGATGTCGCTGTCGATGGCGACCGTCAAGACCCATCTCCAACGCGTGTTCGCCAAGACGGGAAGTCACCGCCAAGCCGAGCTCGTCAGGCTGCTGATGGCGATCACGCCGTAGGTCAGGAAACGCCGACCGCCTCGCTGCGAGGCTGCAGACGCCGCCGGCGGGAGGCCCTTGCGACGTGGTACACGAAGTTCGGCCGCAACAGCCGGATCGGCCCGTCCAGCATTCCCGTCACGCGCATGAATTGCTGCACGACGTACGGATCCGATTCTGCCGCAGCCAGAATGCGGTCGACCAAGGCGTTGGTGAGGCGCACCGACAACGTCCTGTTTCCCGCCACCTCGGGTAGCGCCAGATCGGACCCGACGGCGGTCTGCCAGGCCAGCCGAATCTTCTTGGCGGCAGCGCGGGCGAACCGACGGGGCAGTTCGTCGTCGCCTTGGCGGAGGCAGTCGCGCAGGATCAGCGACTCGATCGAGGCGATGGTCATGCCCTGCCCGTAGATCGGGTTGAAGCTGCAGACGGCGTCCCCGACGACCACCAAGCCGTCCGGCAGGCGACTCATCTGGTCGTACCGTCGCCACCGGTTGGCCGGAAACTGATGGACGCTGACGTCGGCCAACGGTTCGGCCTCGCGCATCGCGGCAAGGGCGTGGGCAGGCACGAACTCGGCGCCGAAGTCGACCAGGTCGGCCCGGTTGGTCGGCGGCGCAAGCCCTCCGAGCGTGCCCGCACCGATCACCCAGGTGTCCTTCTCGCACCGGAACATCACGAAGCCTCGGGGACGGCCAGGCTCGAACAGTCGCGCGATCACGTGTTCGTGGAGGGTGCCGTCGGGGATCCTGGCGGGCATGCTCGCATAGGCGACGCGGACGGTCAGCTCGTCCTCGCGGGGCCTTCCGTACCCCAGCCGATCCAGGAAGGCGGGCGTTCGCGACCCGCGGCCCGTCGCATCGATGACGAGGTCGGCGGACAGGGTTCGGGCGACGCCACCGCTCCTGTCGAGGACGGTCACGCCGGTGATGCGCTGCCCCGTCGCGATGGGCTCGCCGATCTCGTGTCCGTCGAGCATCGTCACCGTCGGCAGGGCGCGCACCCTCCGCCGGACGTGGCACTCGATGAACGGCCGACTGGCGTAGTGATTGACCAGGGCGGCGGGCTGCGGGATGGCGCCCGAATGCTTGATCAGATGGCCGCCGAAGAAGACGTGGAAGCGGGTCAGATCGCCGTCGCTCCAGCGGTGGGCGCCCTCGGCGATCAGGTCGTCGAGGATGCCGGGGAACAACTCCTCCATGACCTGTCCGCACCGCGCCAGCAGCACGTGGGGCTGTCTGCCCTGCGGCACGCCCCGTCTGGCGTCGGGCAGGTCGGTGAGCTCGTCGCGTTCGACGACGGTGACGCGGTCGTAGAAGTCGGTGAGCACGCGGGCCGCGAGCAGCCCGCCCATGCTCGCCCCGAGTACCACCGCATGCTCACCGATCCTGGCCATGGCCCGCTCCCCCGCATCAGGGCCATCCCCCCGGTTGGCCTGCCACCCAACCAACCAGGAGTGTGGGGGTGCAGCGTCATCCGAACGGTTGATCTTGTTCCGCGGGTCGGCGCGCGGCGAGGGCCGCGAGGTGGCGCAGCGAGTTCTCCAGGTGCGTCGTCTCGAAGGGCGGGAACTGGATGTGCTCGCGCACGTCGGCGGGCACCGCCGACCAGTCATAGGTCAGTGTCACGTCGGTCCGGCCGGCGTCGACGGGTGCCAGGTCGTAGCGCCAGATCCACCCGCCACAGCCGATCTCGCCGTCGGGGCCTTCCTGGCCGGGCTCCCAGGCGATGGCGCGCGACGGCTCGAACACCCGCACCACGTTGGCCATCTCGTAGTTCCGATCGGGATGGTTGTCGTGGTACATCGCGATCCGGAAGACCTGGTCGGTGCGGGTCACCGGCTGCCCGTCGAGGGATTCACGGACCCATCCGGTCCCGTCGATCGCCTCGTGGGTGGTCGGGTCGGCCAGCACGCCGAACACCGCGTCGGAGGTGGCGTCGACGGTGGCACTCACTGATATCGCTTCTGTGGTCATGTGGGTATCGACCGATCCGCGCACCGAAAGTCATCGGAGCGCGGGGCGCTCTACAACCCCAATAGCTCCGGCAGGTCGGCCACCGAATCGATGACGTGGTTGGGCTGCATGGCGAATTCGTCTGCGGCCCAACGGTCCAACGTGTTCTGGCGGAACTTTCCAGTCCGCACCAAGACTCCGGTCATCCCGACCACCTGTCCGGCCAGTACGTCGTTGTTCAGATCGTCCCCGACCATGTACATCTCCTCGGGTTCGACGCCGAGCCTGACCGCCGAGGCCAGGAATCCCTCGGGTGCGGGCTTGCCGACGGCCGTCGCCTTGCGGCCCGAGGTCTCCTCCATGCCGAGGAGGTACATGCCGGTGTCGATCCGCAGGCCCTCGGCGGTGTTCCACGCCGTGCTGCGGTGCATGGCGACGACGGGCACCCCCTGGGCCATCCAGTCGTAGACGCGGCTGAGCGTGACGTGGTCGTATTCTGGGCCAGCCCCGCCGAGGATGACGACGTCGGGGGCCTCGGGATCGGTCCCCGAGACGTCGCTGGAGTAGACGACGTCGATACCGGCCATGTCCTCGCCGATGTAGCCGCTGTTGACCAGGAAGCACCGCGCCCCGGGATACCGGTCCCGCACGTAGTCGGCCGTGAGCACGGCGGCCGTGATCACCTCGTCGGACGTCACGTCCATCCCCGCCTCGGTGAGCAGTTCGGCGATCTGCACGCGCGTCCGCGTCGTCGTGTTGGTGAGGTAGGACCTGGCGATCTGGTGCTCGGCCAACGTGCGCAGCGTCTCGGCGGCGCCGGGGATCGGCTCCCAGGACGTCACCAGGACGCCATCGATGTCGAAGAGCACTCCACCGATAGCCATGCTGCCGAGGTTAAACGGCAAATGTTTCAGCGCAACTCGGACCCTGCCGAGAGTGAGCCCAGTCATTGTCGGCCACCCACGGTGACGCGGCAGCGGCTATCGACCAGGCCAGCGCCTCCGGCACGTCGAGCACGCGATAGGCCTTCACACCGGCCGCCGTCGCCGCCACCAGGGTCGCCACCCCGGCGCGGCGCTGAAACGGCGTCTGCCGCACCGTCCAACCGACTATCCCCGCCGCCGAGACGCAATCCCGCCGCCGCTCGACGCTGCCCGCGCGGGCCACCAGCCAGCCGTCGCCAACGCGGTGGCCCAGCGCGCGGGCCCGGTCGGCGGCCAGCAGCGCCGACGCGACCCCAACGACGATCGACGAACCCCACGCCCACGGCGGGACCGAGCCGACGACCGCCAGTCCGGCCAGCCCGACCGCGATGACGGCGGGCAGCAGCATCGCACGCGTCCACCGCCGTCGTGTCGCCACGGGGCCGTGGCGCTGCAGGTCACCGCGTACGACGTCGGGCCGCCCGATCAGCTCGACCAGCACCGACTCGGCCGTCCCCACCGGGCACGGCGGCAGCAGCAGGGACGCCTCCCCTGCACCACCGACGCCGGTCATCACGGCATCCAGTCGCGCGCCGCCGAACAGTCGCACCAGCAGCGGCTCGCGGACCGTCCCGCCCCGCAGGCGGCGCATGTCGAAGGTGTGCTGACGCACCCTGAGCAGGCCGTGCTCGAGGTGAAGCACCCCATCCCCCGCGTCGTCGCGCCGCGACAACACCAGGTTGCCGAACGTGACCAATGAGCGCGCGATCGACAGCAGGACCGACAGCGCAAGGACCGCGACCACCGCGACGAGCACGGTGACGACGACGCCGAGCCGCTCGGCGGTGTCGAGCCCCTGCCGCGCCAACCGTGAATCCCTCAGCACCGCAACGGCTCCCGTCTGGTAGACGACGCCGATGGCCGCGGCGATCATCGCAAGTCCGGTGAAGCTCAGCGGGCTGAACCTCAGCCACGACGGCTGCCACCGCGCCAGGATCCGATCCGGTTGCGGCGCTTCCCCATCGGGGTCGACATAGGAGTCGGCGAGCAGGATCGCGCGCAACCGGGGAACGTCGCCCGCCAACACCGCGTCGAGGGCGAACTCGGCGTCGCCCGTGGTCTCCTGCCCGGTGCTCACCTTGACCACGGTCAGGCCCAGCAGTCGGTGCAGGAGCCGGGCGTCGGTCGATACCGAACGAATCCTGTTGCGCGGCAACGACAGTACCGTGCGTTGCAGCACGCCCTCGCGGCGCTGGATCTGTTCGGCGTCGATCCGGTAGCTGGTGGTGAACCAGCGTGCGACACCAAACGCGACCAGCAGCACCAGCGCCGCGATCGACCACATCGGGTTCCCCGTCGCCGACCCAAGCACCACCGAGCCGATCAGCAGCGGCAGTTGGCGCAGCACCTCGTGCACGGGGTGGACGAGCAACATCCGCGGGCTCAGCCGACGCCACACGTCGACGGGCTCGGCAGTCACGTCGCATCCCGGTCGCCGAGCGCGGCGACGTCGGTGAGCTGGGCGACGATCCGGTCGGCGACCTCGGAGTCGAGGGCCACGATGCGCACCGCCCCCGCCGACGACGCCGTCGTCACCGTCACGTTGGCGAGGCCGAACAGGCGGTCCAGTGGCCCGCGGTGGGTGTCGACGGTCTGAACCCGGGAGATCGGCGCGATCCGACGCTCCTGTACCAGCCAACCGGATCGGGTGTACACGGCCTGGGTGCCCGCACCGAGCGACACGTCCCAGCGGTGCACGCGGTATCGCCACCACGGCACGACGCCGACGAAGACCACCGCGCCGAGGATGGTGGCGACGGCGGCGGCCACGTGCCACCAGCCCCGCGGGCTCCGCGCATCCAGCACGAACCACACCACCTGCGCCACGGCGAGCAGCGCCCACGGGATGGCGCCCGCCACGGCCCACACCAGTGGGGCCTTGCGACTGGGCGGATTCGCGGGGTCGGCCAACTGCACCGAGCCTGCGGGGTGATCGGCATGCTCACTCGGCATTCCACGAGCATGACATTCGCCCCGCCAAAGGCTCCCGTCGACTATGGTTACGTAAACGATTACGTAGTGATGGAAAGGGCTCGAACCGTGTCAGACCAACTCGTTCTGTTGATGCCCAACCTCCCCGACGACGTCGTCGCACTGGCGCGCGAACTCGCCCCGTCCGGCTACCGCATCGAGGTCGCCGACCTGACGGAAGACCGCGACCACGCCCTCGCCTCGATGGCTCGGGCCGACTACCTTCTCGGCTTTCCGTACCACCTCGACGAGGAGGCGTTCACCGCAGCAGGCAAGAACGTCAAGCTCATTCAGCTCCTCAGCGCAGGCTTCGACGAGATCGACGTGCAGGCCGCCGCAGCGCACGGCATGCCGGTGGCGACCAACGGCGGCGCCAACGCCGTCGCCGTGTCCGAGCACGCCGTCATGCTGATGCTCGCCGCACTCAAACGGCTGCCCGCGATGACGGCGGCCGTCCTCGACGACCGGTGGCCCGTACCGAACACCTACTCCAGCGGAATCTTCGAGCTCCGAGGCAAGTCGGTGGGGCTGGTCGGCCTCGGCCAGATCGGTAGGCGGGTGGCCGAACTGTGCAGGGCCTTCGGCGCCACCGTCAGCTACTACGACGTCTTCCGCCCCGATCCCGCCGTCGAACGCGACCTCGACGTGACCTACGCCGAGCTCGACGAGCTACTCGCCAACTCGGACGTGGTCTCGCTGCACCTTCCGCTGTCCGAACTCACCGAGCACATGATCGGCGAGCGACAGTTCGCCGTGCTCAAACCCGGTGCCGTGCTGGTGAACACCGCCCGCGGACAGCTGATCGACGAGGTCGCGCTGCTCGCCGCGCTCGACATTGGCACCGTCCGCGCCGCGGCGCTGGACACCTTCGCCGTCGAGCCTGCCGCCCCTGGTGACAATCTGCTCGTCGGGCACCCCCGCGTGATCGCCACCCCGCACAGCGCGGGGTCGACGTGGGACAGTTGGTACGCCCGGTTGAACAACGGCTTCGCCAACATCTCGGCCGTCTCCGCGGGTGACTCGCCGCGATGGAAGGTGAGTCCGTGACCGTCCCGCCGCCGAGCCGGAGCCGCGTCACCATCCGCGACGTGGCGGCCGCCGCGGGCGTGTCGATCGCGACGGTGTCGCGAGTCCTTTCTGGGACACCAGGGGCCGGCCTCGAGGTCCGCGAGCGCGTCGTCCGCGTCGCCGCCGAACTCGGCTACCGCAGCGACTCGGTGGCGAGGTCGCTGCGGAATCGGCGCTCGGACATGTTCGGTGTCCTGGTTCCCGACATCACCAACCCGTTCTTCCCCGCCCTCGTCCAGGCGATCGAGGTCGAACTCCAGGCAGGCGGCGACGGTCTGCTCCTCGCCGACGCCCAGGGCGACGTGGAGTTGGAGGCCGAGCGGGTGCGGTCGATGCTCGACCGCCGGATGGAGGCTCTGCTCATCGCACCGACCGACGAGCAGGGCAGCGCCGCCATCATCGAGGAGGCACTCGCCCACGTTCGCGTGATCCAGGTGGACCGCCGGGCGTGTGCGGCAGCGCCGTACGTCGGCGTCGACCACGACCGCGCCATCGGCGACATCGTCGAGCACCTCAGGGCCGGCGGTCGCAGCCGGTTCGCGTTCGTCGGTTACGCCAGCGGCGTCTCGACGTCGGAGGATCGCGTCCAGGCGCTGCTGCGTCACACCGCGCGCTTCGATCCCGGCGCCGCGGACCGCGTGCTGCGCGAGGAGGTGGCCGACGGCGTGCGGATCCCCGACGACTGGCTCGACCGCATCGTCGGCGACGCCGACTGCTTCATCGCCACCAGCGACCTGATCGCCGTGTCGCTACGAGACTCCTTGTTGGCCAGGGGCCAACGGATCCCCGAGGACATCGCGCTGGTCAGCTTCGACGACACCCCGGTCGCCGCGGCCGCGAGCCTCACCAGCGTGCGGCAGCCGCTGCACGAGCTGGCCGCCGCCAGCATCGGTCTGGTGCGGGGCACGGCGCCGACGCTGCCGAAGCGGGGCTTCCC
>NZ_JBEVLO010000084.1:0-21167 GCF_040509115.1 Mycobacterium sp.
CGGGGTCGGGGATGCGCTCGCGCACCTCGTCGAGTTCCATCCGCGCGGCAAGCAGCGTCTGCAGCGGACCGTCGTGCAGGTGTTCGGCGAGCTCGCGATTGGTGCGTTCGTCGGCCTGCATCGACTCGGCGACCAGCCGCCTGCGCACGTCCAGCAGCGCCGCGACGCGGGCCGCGCGACGGGTGAGCACCACGCACAGCGCCGTGGTGGCTGCCGCCAACCACAGCAGGAAGCCGAACTGCAGGTACACCACGTCGGGCAGGCCGACGTGGTCGTCGCGCTTGGAGTAGACGATCCACGCCCCGAGATAGCAGGCCGCCGTACTCACCCCAAGAACACCGGTCAGGACCGGGCGGTCACCGAACGCCACCGACAGGGGCACCAGGAAGAACACCGGCAGCAGCGCCGCGGTCGCTCCGCCGGACACGACGCACAGTGACACCACGGCCAGCACGTCGACGCCCGTGGACACCCAGCCGCCCCAGGACGGCACCGGCCCACGGAACACCACGACCGCCCACAGCACGGCCACGACGGCGTACGCCCCGAGGATCGTCGCGTAGACCCCTGGCAACCAGCTGTCGACCTCCCAGAGCCAGACCAGGAAGCCCATCAAGGCGATGAGCGGCAGGCGCAGCAGCGCCGAGACGCGGACGGGCTCCGCGGAGAAGTAGTCGACGATCCGCCGGGGCAGCCGGGGCCCCTGGGGCGGGAGCGCAGCGACTTGGGGACGGGGCACCGCTATTCCAGCAGCCCTCGGCGCATCGCCTCGGCGACGGCCGCACCGCGATCCCCGACGCCGAGCTTCTCGTAGAGCCGCTGCACGTGCGTCTTCACCGTGGACGGCGCCAGGAACATCTGCTTGGCCATCGCCGGGATGGTCTTGCCGCCTGCGATCATGCCGAGCACCTCGCGCTCCCTGGCGCTCAGGGTGGGGGTGTCGGAGTCGCTGCGGCGCTGAATCTCGCCGACCAGTCCGGCCGCCAGGATCGGTGCGACGACGTCGCGGCCCTTCGCACAGGTCAGCACCGCGTCGACGAGCTCGGCGCGGCTGGACTCCTTGGGGATGAACCCAGCGGCACCCTCCTGCAGCGCGCTGTAGACGATCGCCGACTCGTCGTGTGCCGAGATCAGCAGGACCCGGGTCGGCAGTTCGTCGCGGCGGACGGCGGCGGCGACCTGGGCACCGTCGAGGCCCGGCATGCGGTAGTCGAGGAGGGCTACCTGCGGCAGATGCTCGCGGATCAGGGCCAGCGCCGAGACGCCGTCGTCCGCCTCGGCGACGACGTCCACCGAGCCGCTCGAATTCAGGGCGCGGACCACTCCGTCACGGAAGAGCGGATGGTCGTCACCCACCACGACGCGAACCTTCTCACCGGTCACGCGGTCAGCTTCGCACACGGATCGGGCTCGTTCCCGGCATTGCGTGGGCGACGACGAGGGATCCTCGACGAATTCTTCTGCCTCGCCGCATTGCCAACCTCGTGGCGTTCTCGCAGCTAGGCGCAGATTCTGGCAAATTCGTGGCGGGCGGCTGACGGCTTCCGGCGGCGGGAGAACACAATGAGCGGGCGCCGTTTCGTGGAGACTCTCCACAGCTCCTAGGCTCATCCAACAGGCGCGTTCTACCGAATACTCGTGGGTTGCTGCGTTTGCAGTGGTCCAGACAGGGGTTTCACACCGTATGGCCAGTCAACTCGAGTCCGCCACCGAGGCGCTCCGCAAGGCGCTCGTCCAGATCGATCGGCTGAAGAATCAGAACCGGTCGCTGTTGGAGCGCTCGGGCGAACCGATCGCCGTCGTGGGCATGGCGTGCCGCTTCCCCGGTGGGATCGACTCGCCGGAGGGCCTGTGGAACATGGTGGCCGACGGCCGCGACGTCGTGACGGAGCTTCCCGCCGACCGCGGCTGGGACGTCGACTCGCTGTACGACCCCGACCCGGATGCGCCGGGCAAGTCCTATGCCAGGTCGGGCGGCTTCGTCGAGGACGTCGCCGACTTCGACGCAGGGTTCTTCGGCATCGCCCCGAGCGAGGCCCTCGCGATGGATCCGCAGCAGCGCATGCTGCTGGAGCTGTCGTGGGAGGCGTTGGAGCGCGCCGGGGTGGACCCGACGTCGCTGCGTGGCAGCGCGACGGGGGTGTTCGCGGGCGTCATCGCGGGCGGGTACGGCATGGCCGCCGACAGCATCGAGGGCTACCGGCTGACCGGCATGACCTCCAGCGTCACGTCGGGCCGGGTGGCCTACGTGCTGGGCCTCGAGGGCCCCGCGGTGTCGATCGACACGGCGTGCTCGTCATCGTTGGTGGCGCTACACATGGCGGTGCAGGCACTGCGCCTCGGCGAATGCGACCTGGCGTTGGCGGGCGGCGTCACGGTCAACGCCACGCCCACCATCTTCGTGGAGTTCAGCAGGCACCGCGGGTTGGCGCCCGACGGACGGTGCAAGCCGTATGCGGGCGCTGCCGACGGGGTCGGCTGGGCCGAGGGCGGTGGCGTGCTGGCCGTCGAGCGGCTGTCGGACGCGCAGCGGCTCGGTCACCCGGTCCTCGCGGTGGTGCGCGGATCGGCGGTCAACCAGGACGGCGCGTCCAACGGGCTGACCGCTCCGAACGGGCCTTCCCAGCAGCGCGTCGTCCGGGCGGCGCTGGCCAACGCCGGCCTGACGACGGCGCAGGTCGACGTCGTCGAGGGCCACGGCACCGGCACGCCCCTCGGGGATCCGATCGAGGCCCAGGCCCTGCTCGGCACGTACGGGCAGGACCGGACCCGACCGCTGTGGCTGGGCTCGATCAAGTCCAACATGGGCCACACCCAGGCCGCGGCTGGCGTCGCGGGAGTCATCAAGATGATCGAGTCGATGCGTCACGAGCAGCTGCCTGCGACGCTGCACGTCGACGCCCCAAGCCCGCACGTCGACTGGACGACGGGTGCGGTGTCGCTGCTGACCGAGCCCCAGCCGTGGCCTGCCGAGGACACGCCACGACGGGCAGGCATCTCGTCGTTCGGCATCAGCGGCACCAATGCGCACGTGATCGTCGAGTCGGCGCCACCGGTCGGGTCCGAGACGACCGAGCCGACGAAGGTCCCAACCAAGGCCCCGACCAAGGCCCCGACCCTGCTGCCGTGGGTGCTCTCGGCGAAGTCGGCGGCGGCATTGCAGGCGCAGGCCGCCAGGGTGGCAAAGCACGTCGGCACGCATCCGGATCTGACCAGCCGCGACATTGCGTGGACGTTGGCGGGTCGCTCGGTGTTCGAGCACCGCGCCGTGGTCCTGGGCGCCGACCGCGACGAGCTCATCGCCGGGCTCGCCGAGCTGACGAGCGACGCCCCCGGCCCACGCGTCGTCAGCGGAGCCGCCGCCCCCGCGGGCAAGGTCGCGTTCGTCTTCCCAGGCCAGGGCAGTCAGTGGCTGGGCATGGGTATCGAATTGATGTCCGCCTCAAAGGTTTTCGCCGATCAGATGACGGCATGCGCCGAGGCGCTCGCCGAGTTCGTGGACTGGTCGTTGATCGACGTCCTCAACGGCGCGCCAGGCGCTCCCGGCTTGGACCGGGTCGACGTCGTTCAGCCCGCGCTGTTCGCGGTGATGGTGTCGCTGGCGGAGCTGTGGCGTTCGGTGGGCGTTGCGCCGGATGCCGTCATCGGCCACTCGCAGGGTGAGATCGCCGCCGCCTACGTGGCTGGGGCGCTGACGCTGCGCGATGCCGCGTGCGTCGTCGCGTTGCGCAGCAAGCTGCTCGTCGAGCTGTCCGGCTCGGCGGGCATGGTCTCGTTGGCGTGCAGCGTCGACCGCGCCCGAGAACTGTTGGCGGGTTTGGACATCACGCCCGATGCCGGGGCGAGCGGAGTGACGGGGATCGGTCTCGACATCGCCGTGGTCAACGGCCGCTCGGCGGTCGTCGTGTCCGGCGGGTCGGCGGCGCTCGACGCCCTGGTTCGGCAGTGCGAGGCGCTGGAGATCAGGGCCCGTCGCATCGAGGTCGATTACGCCTCGCACTCGGCTCAGGTCGAGGCGATCGACGGCAAGCTGCAGGACGCCATCGCGGGCATCGCACCGCGCTCCACGCGGACCGCGTTCTTCTCCACCGTCACAGGCGATCTCGTCGACACCGCCACACTCGACGCCGACTACTGGTACCGCAACATCCGGCAGACGGTCCAGTTCGACCTCGCCGTCCGGGCCGCGTGCCGCCACGGTTTCCGGGCCTTCGTCGAGGCCAGCCCGCACCCGGCGCTCATCGCCGGAATCGAGGACACCGTTCGCGATGCGACGGCAACGGAGCCCGTCGTCGTGCCCACCCTGGGCCGCGACGAGGGCGGACTGCCGCGGTTCCTGACGTCGGCAGCACAGGCGTTCACGGCAGGCATCGCGGTGCACTGGCGCAACGTGTGCGGTACCGGCGAGCTGGTCGACCTGCCGACGTATGCCTTTGAGCGACGGCGCTTCTGGCTGTCCGGCGGCGGTACGGGTAGCTCGGATGCGACGGGGCTTGGGCTCGCGGGAGCCGCGCACGCCCTGCTCGGCGCGGTCATCGAGGTGCCGGAGTCGGGCCAGGTGGTCCTGTCCGGCCGGCTGTCCGCCTCGGCGCAGCCGTGGTTGTCCGACCACGCGGTCGCGGGCACGGTGCTGTTCCCCGGCGCAGGATTCGTCGAGTTGGTCATCCGTGCGGGCGACGAGGTCGGCTGCCCGGTGGTCGAGGAGTTGACGCTGCAGGCGCCGCTGATCGTCGCCCCGTCGGGCGTTCCGATCCGGGTGCTCGTCGGGGCGAGCGAAGCGACCGAAGACGGACGGGCCTCGGGTTCGCGTTCGGTGTCGGTGTTCTCGCGGCCCGGTGACGAGGAGTCGGCCTGGGTGCTGCACGCCGAGGCCGTCGTGGGGACCGAGGCCGCCGCGCCCGGCGCGGATCTCTCGGCGTGGCCGCCAGCGGGCGCGGTGGCGGTCGACGTGACCGATGCCTACGACCAGCTGACGGCCCGCGGATACGAGTACGGCCCCGCGTTCCGCGGCCTGACCGCCATGTGGCGACGTGGCGACGAGGTGTTCGCCGAAGTCACCGTCCCTCAGGGCGTCAGCACGGATGAATTCGGCGTCCACCCCGTGCTCCTGGACGCCTCCATGCACGCCATCGCCGTGGCCGCAGGCGATCACGACCTGGCGCTGCCCTTCTCCTGGCAGGGGGTCTCGCTGCACGCGGCAGGCGCGTCGTCGGTGCGCGCCAGGATCGCGCCGACGGGACCGCACTCCGTCTCGATCGACCTGGCCGACGGCCTCGGCCTTCCGGTGCTCACGGTGGGCTCGATGTCGACGCGCCCGATCTCCGCCGAGCAGCTCAGCCTGGCGGGTCAGACCGGCGCCGATGGCGAGCTCCTGGAGGTCGAGTGGTCACCGCTTGCCGCCCCGCAGACCGGCGCGGCACCGTCCGACGGTGTCACCGTCTTCGAATCCGAGCCCGTACCAAGCGATTCCGCGGATCTGGTGGCGCGTGTGCACACCGCCACCCATCGGGCGCTTGACACCGTCCAGTCGTGGCTGGCCGAACCGTCGGGGCCGACGCTGGTGGTCGTCACCCGGGGCGCCATGGCGCTGCCCGGCGAGGACGTCACCGACCTGGCAGGCTCCGCGGTCTGGGGTCTGGTCCGGGCGGCTCAGAACGAACAGCCGGGACGAATCGTCCTGATCGACTCCGATACCCCCGTCACCGACGTCGACGCCGCCACCCTCACCGCCTTCGGTGAGCCACAGCTGGTCCTGCGCAACGCCGTCCACCACGCCGCCCGCGTGGTGCGCAGCCGCGGCACCGACTCGGTGCTGAAACCGCCCGCCTCCGGCAAGCCGTGGCGGCTTGGCATCACCGAGTCCGGAACGTTCGACAACCTTGCCCTGCAAGAGGTCCCGAACTCCGACCAGCCACTGCGGCCCGGCCACATCCGCGTCGAGATGCGGGCGGTAGCAGCCAACTTCCGCGACGTGATGATCACGCTTGGCATGTTCACCCACGATGCGCTGCTCGGTAGCGAGGGCGCAGGCGTGGTGACCGAGATCGGCCCCGACGTGACCGGCTTCACCGTCGGTCAGCGCGTGATGGGGTTGTTCCCGGAGGGCACCGGCACCAGGGTCGAGGCCGACGCCAGGCTCATCGCCCCGATCCCCACCGGCTGGACCGACGCCGAGGCGGCCGCGACGCTGGTGGTGTTCACCACCGCGTTCTACGGCCTTCGCGAGCTGGCCAAGGTGCAACCGGGTCAGTCCATCCTGATCCACGCGGCGACCGGTGGCGTCGGCTTGGCCGCGATCCAGTTGGCCAGGCACTGGGGCATGGAGGTCTTCACCACCGCCAGCAGGCCCAAGTGGAACACGTTGCGGGCATTGGGATTCGACGACGACCACATCGGCGACTCACGAACCCTTGACTTCGAGCAGAAGTTCATGGCGGTGACGGGCGGCCGCGGCTTCGACGTCGTGCTCGACTCGCTGGCGGGCGAGTTCGTCGACGCGTCCCTGCGACTGTTGCCCCGCGGCGGCGTCTTCTTGGAGATGGGCAAGACCGACATTCGCGACGCCGACACCGTGGCCGCCGCGCACCCCGGCGTGTACTACCGGGCCTTCGACCTGTTCGAGCCCGGCCGCCCACGGATGAGCGAGTACATCGTCGAGCTGTCGGGCATGTTCGAGTCGGGCGCGCTGACCCCGCTGCCGGTCACGACGTGGGACATCAGGCGAGCACCCGCCGCGCTGCGGCATCTGAGCCAAGCCCGCCACATCGGCAAGGTCGTCATGACGATGCCCGACGCCTGGGCCAAGGGCACCGTCCTGCTCGCCGGTGGCACCGGAATGGCCGGCTCCGCGGTCGCCCGTCACATCGTGGCGAATCACGGAGTGCAGCACCTGCTTCTACTGTCCCGTCGCGGTGCGGACGCGCCCGGCGCCGCGGACCTCGTTGCCGAGTTGACCGCGGCAGGCGCCCACGTCGACGTGGTGACCGCCGACGCCGCCGACCGACCCGCCCTGCAGGCCGCCTTGGCTGGCATCGACCCTGCGCACCCGCTGTCCGCGGTGATCCACGCGACGGGCGTGCTCGACGACGCCGTCATCGGATCGCTGACCCCCGACCGCGTCGACACCGTCCTGCGCGCCAAGGTCGACGCGGCGTGGAACTTGCACCAGCTCACCCGCGACGCGAACGTCGCTGCGTTCGTGATGTTCTCGTCGATGGCAGGTGTCGTCGGTTCGGCGGGTCAGGCCAACTACGGTGCGGCCAACACGTTCCTCGACGGGCTGGCCGCCCACCGGCGCGCCAACGGGCTGCCTGGCACCTCGCTGGCATGGGGGCTGTGGGAGCAGGCCAGCGACATGACCGGGCATCTCGGTCAGTCCGATCTCACCAGGTTGAGTCGCGACGGCATCCTCGCGTTGTCCAACGACGACGCGATGGCGTTGTTCGACTCGGCACTCGTCGTGGGCGAACCGCTGTTGGCTCCCGTCCGCATCGACCGCGGTGCGCTGCGGACTCGCTCGGCCGCGGGCCTCCTGCCGCCGATGTTCGCTCAGTTGGCCAGCGCTTCCACGCGGCGCCGGGTCGACGACTCGTTGGTCGCGGCGAAGTCGAAGTCGGCTCTGGCGCAGCGCCTGCACGGGCTTTCCGAAGAGGCGCAGCAGGCACTGATTCTCGACCTGCTCCGCTCGCACATGTCGACCGTCCTCGGCACCGTCGAACCCGAGGCCATCACGGCCGAGCTGGCGTTCTCCGACCACGGGTTCGACTCACTGACCGCAGTCGAGCTGCGCAACCGGCTCAAAACTGCGACCGGCCTTTCGCTTTCACCGACGCTGATCTTCGACTACCCGACTCCCGCCGCACTAGCTGGCTACATCCGCCAGGAACTCGCGGGCGCGCCGCAGGTGATCGATCACGTCGCAGGCACGGTGTCGGAGATCGACGAACCGATCGCGATCGTCGGCATGTCATGCCGGTACCCCGGCGGCGTGGACTCACCGGAGTCCCTGTGGGACATGGTGGCTGACGGCCGCGACGTCCTCACCGACTTCCCGACCGACCGCGGCTGGGATCTGGCAGGCCTGTTCAGCGACGACGCCGACGCCCCCGGCACGTCCTACGCCAAGACCGGCGGATTCCTCTACGACGCGGCCGACTTCGATCCGGCCTTCTTCAGCGTATCCCCCACCGAAGCGCTGGCCATGGATCCGCAGCAGCGACTGTTCCTCGAGCTGGCGTGGGAAGCGTTGGAGCGGGGCGGTTTCGACCCCGCCAAGCTCCGTGGCAGCGCGACCGGCGTGTACGCGGGCATCTACGCCCAGGGTTACGGCGTCGACGCCGAGGGTGCCGAGGGCTTCCGTCTGACGGGTCAGGCTTCGAGCGTGGCGTCGGGCCGGGTGTCCTATGTGCTTGGGCTCGAAGGCCCCGCCGTGTCGATCGACACGGCCTGCTCGTCGTCACTGGTGGCCCTGCACATGGCGGTGCAGGCGCTGCGCCTCGGTGAGTGCGACCTCGCGCTGGCCGGTGGCGTCACGATCAACGCGACTCCGGACATCTTCGTGGAGTTCAGCAGGCAGCGTGGACTGTCGTCGGACGGTCGGTGCAAGTCGTTCGCCGGGGCCGCCGACGGCACCGGATTCGCCGACGGCGGCGGCATTCTCGTCGTCGAGCGGCTCTCCGACGCCAAACGGCTTGGCCATCCCGTGCTGGCCGTGGTCAGAGGGTCGGCCATCAACCAGGACGGTGCGTCCAACGGCCTGACCGCCCCGAACGGCCCTTCACAGCAGCGGGTGGTGCGTGCGGCACTTTCCAACGCAGGCCTGCGCCCGTCGGAGGTCGACGTCGTGGAGGCACACGGCACCGGCACCACCCTTGGCGATCCCATCGAGGCCCAGGCCCTGCTGGCGACCTACGGGCAGGACCGGCAGCATCCTCTGTGGCTCGGCTCCATCAAGTCCAACATGGGCCACAGCCAGGCCGCGGCAGGTGTCGCGGGCATCATCAAGATGATCCAGTCGATCCGACACGAGAAGCTGCCCGCGACGCTGCACGTCGACGAGCCCACCCCGCACGTCGACTGGTCGATGGGCTCCATCGCGCTGCTCACCGAGGCTCAGCCGTGGCCCGCGAACGGCACGCCCCGCCGGGCGGGCATCTCGTCGTTCGGCATCAGCGGCACCAACGCCCACGTCATCATCGAGCAAGCGCCCGCAGCGGTCGAGACCATCGACGTGGCGCCGACACCCGCGGTCGTGCCGTGGGCGCTGTCCGCGAAATCGCCCGAGGCCCTTCGCGATCAGGCGCGCCGGATCGCCGAGCACGTCGGCGCCCACCCCGAGCTGAACGTCGTCGACGTCGGCTGGACCCTGGGTGGCCGGTCGACGTTCGGTCACCGCGCCGTGCTGCTCGGCGGCGACCGCGACGCCCTGCTGACCGAACTGAGGGGCCTGGCCGACGAGCTGCCTGGCCAGAACACCATCACCGGGCGGGCCACCGGATCGGGCAAGGCGGCCTTCGTCTTCCCCGGCCAAGGCGCGCAGACGCTCGGGATGGGCCGTGAACTGCACGCCGAGTACCCGGCGTTCGCGGCGGCGTTCGACGCCGTCACCACCGAGTTGGACCGCCACCTGTTGCGTCCGATCCGCGACGTCATGTGGGGCAGCAACGCCGCAGTGCTGGACTCCACGGAGTACGCACAGCCCGCGCTGTTCACCGTCGAGGTCGCACTGTTTCGGTTGCTCGAATCATGGGGTATGCGACCGGACTTCGTCCTTGGACACTCCATCGGCGAGCTCACCGCGGCGCATGTCGCAGGCGTGCTGTCCCTGGAGAACGCCGCGGCGCTCGTCGCTGCCAGGGGCAGGCTCATGCAGCGCCAACCCGAGGGCGGCGCGATGGTCGCCGTCAACGCGAGCGAGGACGACATTCGGGCGCTATTGAGCTCCGACGTGGGCAGCCACGTCGATCTGGCCGCCGTCAACGGGCCAGAGTCCGTCGTGATCTCCGGGCCCGAGGATGCCGTGCTCGCGATCGCCGAGGACGCCCGCGCCCAGGGCCGCCGGGTGCACCAACTCGCGGTGTCGCACGCGTTCCACTCGTCGCTCATGGAACCGATGCTCAACGAGTTCAACACCGTGGCCAGCGGCATGTCGTTGGGTGAGCCGACGATTCCGGTGATCTCCAACGTCACCGGCGAACTGGCCGGCGCCGACTTCGGGTCCGCGCCGTACTGGGGTCGTCACGTCCGTGAGGCAGTGCGGTTCGCCGACAGCGTGCGCTACCTCGAGTCCGTCGGCGTGACCCGCTTCCTCGAGCTGGGGCCCGCGAGCGGGTTGACGGCCTCGATCGAACAGTCCATCGCGCAGTCCGAGCCGGTCACGGCGTCGACGATCCGCAAGGACCGCTTCGAGCCCGCGACACTGCTGACCGCCCTCGCGGAACTCAACGTGGCTGGCGTCGAGGTGGATTGGCGTCAAACCTGCCAGGGGGGAACGCTTCTCGACCTTCCGACCTACGCCTTTCAGAGACGACGCTTCTGGCTGTCGGGCCGTCGCTCGGCGGCCACCAACGCCGTTGGGCTCGGCCTCGGCGGCACGGATCACGCCCTGCTAGGCGCCGTCGTCGAGTCACCCGAGACCGGAGGCGTGGTGCTGACGGGACGGTTGGCGGTCGCGACGCAACCATGGCTGGCCGATCACGCGGTCGGCGGCGTCGTCCTGTTCCCCGGCGCTGGTTTCGTGGAGCTGGCGATCCGGGCCGGCGACGAGGTGGGTTGCGCGACGGTCGACGAGTTGATGCTGCACGCCCCGATGGTGCTTCCCCCCGAGGGAGTTTCGGTCCAGGTGGTGGTGAGCGCCGCCGACGACGCGGGTTCCCGGGTGGTGTCGATCTTCTCGAAGGCCGCCACGGATTCGGCGCCCTGGATCCTGCACGCCGAGGGCGAACTCGGCGTCGCCTCGTCGGCAGCGGGGGCGAACCTGTCGGTGTGGCCGCCGGTCGGGGCTGTGCCCGTCGACATCGAGGGACCGGTCGGCGCCTACGCCCAGTTGTCCGCGCGCGGCTACCAGTACGGACCCGCGTTCCAGGGGCTGACCAAGGTGTGGCAGCGCGGTGACGAGGTGTTCGCCGAGGTCGCAATGGCACAGGGCCTGCAGGCCAACGGTTTCGGAGTCCATCCCGCGCTGCTCGACGGTGCCCTGCACGCCGTGGTGCTCAGCAGGGACGACGCCGACGGCGAGATGGCGCTGCCGTTCTCTTGGCAGAAGGTGTCGCTGCATGCGTCGGGGGCCTCGGCCGTGCGGGCGCGAATCGCCCCGAACGGTCCGAGCTCGATGTCGATCGACCTGGCCGATGGGCTCGGCCTGCCGGTGTTGTCGGTCGAGGCGATGGTGGCCCGCCCGGTGACCGCCCAGCAGTTGGCCGCCGCGGTCGGCAGTTCCGGCGGTGGCGAGCTGTTCGAGGTGGTGTGGTCAGCGGCCCCTGCCGCCGAACCAGCGATCGAGCCCGTTGAGTTCGAGATCTTCGAATCAGCCCCGGTCGCAGGCGAATCCGAGGACGTCTCGGGAGTGTATGGCGCCACCCACGTCGCGCTGGCCCGCTTGCAGTCATGGCTGACGACGCCGTCGGATGCGACCAGGCCACCGACCTTGGTGGTGACCACCCGCGGAGCGGTGGCACTGCCGGGTGAGGACGTCACCGATCTGGCTGGTGCGGCGGTGTGGGGGCTGGTGCGTGCCGCCCAGACCGAACACCCCGGCCGGGTCGTGTTGGTCGACCTCGGCCCGGACGCTTCGGTCGCCGACCTGGATCCCACCGCGCTGATCGCGCTCGGGGAGCCGCAGTTGGTGATCAGGGACGGTGTCACGCAGATGGCGCGCGTGGTGCCCAGCCGCGCCGCGGAGTCGGTGCTGACCCCGCCGCCCGGTGACGCAGAGTGGCGCCTCACGGCGCCGTCGGAATCGTCGGCGGGCACGTTCGACGACCTGAGTCTGCAGGAGATCCCCGACGTCCACGAGCCACTGGCGGCGGGGCGAATCCGGGTGTCGGTGCGGGCGATCGGCGCGAACTTCCGCGACGTCATGATCGCACTGGGACTGTATCCCGGCGGCGGCGTGATGGGCATCGAGGCCGCGGGCGTCGTCGCCGACGTCGGACCCGGCGTGACGGCCGTTTCCGTCGGCGACCGGGTGATGGGTCTGTTCCCCGAGGGCACCGGCACGTCGGCGACCACCGACGCGAGGGTGGTGCTTCCCATCCCCGCGGACTGGGGTTACGCCCAGGGCGCCGGCTTCACGGTCGGGTTTGCGACGGCGTACTTCGCGCTGCGGGAGCTGGCCGACGTCCAGCCCGGCCAGTCGGTGCTGATCCATGCGGGCACCGGCGGCGTCGGCATGGCGGCAGTGCAGCTGGCCAGGCACTGGGGTCTTGAGGTGTTCGCCACCGCAAGCCGCCCCAAGTGGGACACGTTGCGGGCCATGGGCTTCGACGATGATCACATCGGCGATTCCCGCACCACCGAGTTCGAGCGGAAGTTCCTCGCGGCGACGGGTGGCCGCGGCGTCGACGTCGTGCTGGATTCGTTGGCTGGCGAGTTCGTCGACGCGTCGCTGCGCCTGCTCCCCCGCGGTGGGGCGTTCCTCGAGATGGGCAAGACCGACATCCGCGACGCCGCCACCGTGGCCGCCGACCATCCGGGTGTGCGGTACCGCGCCTTCGACCTCTTCGAGGCCGGAGCCGACGGCGTCGCGCACCTGCTGGCGGGCGTCTCGGCGCTGAGCAACGCCGGAGTTCTACGGCCACTTCCGGTTTCGACGTGGGACGTGCGGCGGGCGCCGGCGGCGCTGCGGCACCTGAGCCAGGCCAGGCACATCGGCAAGGTCGTGCTGACCATGCCGGACGCATGGGCCAGCGGCACGGTGCTGATCACCGGCGGCACCGGCATGGCGGGTGCCTCGGTGGCCCGTCACATCGTGAAGAACCACGACGTACGGCATCTGGTGCTGATGTCCCGTCGCGGACCCGACGCCCCCGGCGCCGCAGAGTTGGTCGCCGAGTTGACCGATGCGGGCGCCCACGTTCAGGTGGTCGCCGCCGACGCCGCAGACCGTGACGCCCTTGGCAAGGGTCTCGCCGGAATCGAGCACCAGCACGCCCTTTCGGCGGTCATCCACACCGCAGGCGTCATCGACGACGCGGTGCTCACGTCGCTGACCCCGGATCGGGTCGACTCGGTGCTGCGGGCCAAGGTCGACGCCGCGTGGAACCTACACGAATTGACCAGGGACCTCGATCTTTCGGCGTTCGTGATGTTCTCCTCGATGGCGGGCCTGGTCGGAGCATCGGGACAGGCGAACTACTCCGCGGCCAACGCCTACCTCGACGCCTTGGCCGCACATCGGCGCGCGCACGGCCTGCCCGCGATGTCGCTGGGTTGGGGGTTGTGGGAGCAGGCCAGCGGAATGACGGGACACCTGCAGAACGTCGACATCGCCCGGCTCAACCGCGACGGCATCCTGGCGTTGTCGGTCGACGACGCGTTGGCGTTGTTCGACGCGGCGCTCACCGTCGACGAGGCGTTCCTGGTGCCGGCGCGCATCGACCGCGCCGCGCTGCGGACGAAGTCGACGGCGGGCACGCTGCCGCCGATGTTCGTCGAGCTGATCTCGGGGCCCGCTCGCCGTCAGGTCGGCGATTCACTGGCAGCGGCCCAATCGCGGTCCGCCCTCGCGCAACGCCTTTCGGGCCTGCCGACCGACGAGCAGCACGACCTCTTGCTCGATCTGGTGCGCTCGCACATGGCCACCGTGCTTGGGCTGCCCAACCCGCAGTCGATCGCGCCGGACCTGGCGTTCCAGGATCACGGCTTCGACTCGCTGACGGCAGTCGAGCTGCGCAACCGGCTGAAGGCCGCGACCGGGCTGACCCTTTCGCCGACGCTGATCTTCGACTATCCGAACCCATCGGCCATCGCCGAGTACTTCCGCACTCAGCTCGGCGGGGAGGCCGAAACGGCGCAGGAGACCAGCCCGGTGGACGACGAATTGCAGCGGGTGGTGGCGTCCATCCCCGTCAAGCGGCTTCGGCAGGCGGGGGTGCTCGACATGCTGCTCAACCTGGCCGCTGGTGGCGGGGCGGACGGTTCGGATGCGTCGGCCGAACCCGCACGCACGCAGGACATCGCCGACATGGACCTGCAGGATCTGTTGGCGGCGTTCGGCGATGGCCTGGACGACGGCGAGGACGATGGTGACACGGTCCGATGACGGATAGGCGTCGATGAGGATCGTCGTCGCGGGGGCCGACTGCGCCATCGGGCGCGCAGTGGCCGGGCGTCTCGTCGGCCTCACTCATCACGTGGTCGGCGTCGGTGCCGCACGCCCCGACAGTTGGCCGGGCGCGGTCGAATTCGTCATATCCGACTTGTCCGACACCGCCGCGGCGTCCAATGAGATGGCGTTCACGATGGCAGGGGCCGACGCTGTCGTGCACTGCGCGGGCGACGTCGGCGCGCTCGCTGCGGTGGTGAACGCGGCGACCAGCGCGGGAGTGGGCCGCCTGGTGTTGGTCTCGCCGCTGGGCTCCGATCCGGACATCGCGCGAAACCTGCTCGCCGAGTCGAAGATCCGCGTGATTCAGGTCAGGACTGCCCTCGTCCTTGGCCGCGACGTCGACGGCCCGATGCTGCTCCTTGGGACGGGTCCGGTAGCACTCGACGTCGACGGGTCCGCCGATCGTCACCTGCAGGTGGTACACCCGCACGACGTCGAGCGCGTCGTCGTGCGAGCCGTGCTCGAGCCGGACGTGCCGGAAGGCCGGGTCGACGTCGTCGCCGGCGGTCACACCACCGTCCGGGCCATTGCGGCCGCGGTCGGTAGGCCCGTCGTCGCCGTCCCGAAACTCGTGGCGCGGTTCGTACCCCACGCGGCTCTCCAAACAGCAAGGGCGCTTGGCGAATTCCCGGCGCTCGATGGCTCGCGGCTCCGCGACGAATGGGGTTTCGCGCTGGCCTACGACGCTGCGCAGAGCGTGCAGGACTTCGCGCTGGCCTGCCGGGGTCGCGTCGCGATCGGCGGCGTCGTGCACCCCATTCCGTGGCGGCTTCCGCGGGTCTTGGAGATCCCCGCCGTCGACGCTCCCACCGTCGATGGCGTCGTGCCGGAGTCCGCCGGGATCGGCGATGCCAACGGCGAGTTCGACACCCCGATCGATCCACGGTTTCCCGCCTTCGTGGCCACCAACCTGTCCGAGGCGCTGCCAGGTCCGTTCTCGCCGTCGTCGGCGTCGGTCACGGTGCTGGGCACGCGGGCCGCAGCCCTGGTGATCGCGCGGCGGCTGCGGCCCGGCGGCGCGGTCCAGCGCGAGATGTCGGTCCGCACGACGGGGGTGTTCGGGCATCGCCTGTACGCGGGCATCACGTCCGGGCACTTCATGGCGCAGACGGTGCCGCTGATCGATCCGGACATGATCATCTCGGGCTTCTTCGGGCACACCGTCGAGGGGCTACCGCTGTTCGGCGACGAGCTGCCGCCCGTCGAACCACGCAGCATCGGCAAGCAGATCCGCGCGGTCGCGACGTTCGCCAACAACCTTCTCGGTCTTTCGGCGGGTTCCGGAGCGGACACCCGTGACTACGTGCGCGACGTCCAACGTCTCGAGGTCTCGTCGGAGAACCCCGCAACGCTGGACGACCAGCGGCTGCGGGAGCTGATCCTGCTTGGCCGCGATCACGTGGTGCACGGCTGGGTGCTGGCCTCGGCGTCGATTCTGATCCTGACCGCATACGGCGTGATCCTGCGGATCATCTGCGGGAAGTCCGTGCTGCCCGCCGCGGGCGCCGAGTTGGTCAGCGCGCAGTCCCTCGGCGCCGTGCATCGCCTGGCGACCGCCGCGCGACAGGAGCCCGCCGCCGCGAAGCTACTCACCGCCTCCGAGATCGACACCGAGGCACTCGCCGCGGAGGCGCCGCAGTTCATCGAGGCGCTGACGCGAGAGTTGACGTTGATCGGGCATCGTGGGCCCGGCGAGGTCGAGATGCAGTGTCCCACCTACGCCGACGATCCCGACCTGCTGATCCGCATGGTGGCCAAGGCGCTTGCCGCGCCGCCGCGGCCGCTGCCCGCCCCCACCGCGGTGCCGGTGTGGGCGCGCGGGGTGGCCGCCGCGGCGGCAGGGCAGATCCGGGAGCGCGAGATCCGGCGGGACCGCATGGTGCGGGCCATCTTCCTGCTGCGGCGACTGCTGCGTGAGTACGGCCGCCGCATGGTGGCCGCCGGCGAACTCGCCGAACCCGATGACGTGTTCTACCTCCTGGTCGACGAGTTGGACGGGCCACCACCCGACGTCGCGGCCGTGGTCGCGCGCCGCAGGACCGAACAGCGCAAGCTGCGGGACCTGGTGCCGCCGGAGGCGTTCAGCGGTCGCTGGCAACCGGCGGCCGGTCCGACCGAGGCGCTGCGGGGTGGCGAGATGCTGCACGGCATCGGCGTGTCCGGGGGCCGGGCCCGCGGGGTGGTCCGGGTGGTGCGGCCCGAGACGATCGACGACCTGCAGCCCGGCGAGATCCTCGTCGCGAAGGTCACCGACGTCGGCTACACCCCCGCGTTCGCCTACGCCGCCGCCGTCGTGACGGAGCTCGGTGGGCCGACCTCGCATGCGGCGATCGTGGCCCGTGAGTTCGGGGTGCCGTGCGTGGTCAATGCGCGGGGTGCGGCGGCGAGGCTGGCGAACGGGACGTTGATCGAAGTGGACGGGGCGACCGGAGACGTCACGGTCCTCAGTGCCTGACGGGTGTCATATCGTGGCGGTCATGGACTTCGCGATGTCGGCAAAAGGGCAGGACTACCACCAGCGACTCACCGACTTCATGACGGAGTTCGTGTTTCCCGCGGAGGAGTCCTATGAACGCTACCGACGCGAGGCGGGGCCCGATGACCACACCGTGCCCCCGGTGGTCGAGGAGCTGAAGAAACTGGCGCGCGACCGCGAGCTGTGGAACCTCTTCCTGCCGTCGGAGTCGGGGCTGACCAACGTGGAGTACGCGCCGCTGGCCGAGCTGTCCGGGTGGAGCATGGAACTTGCCCCCGAGGCGTTGAACTGCGCAGCCCCCGATACCGGCAACATGGAAACCCTGCACCTGTTCGCCACCCCCGAGCAGAGCAAGCAGTGGCTGGAGCCGTTGTTGAAGGGCGAGATCCGCAGTGCGTTCGCGATGACCGAGCCCGCGGTCGCGTCCAGCGACGCCCGCAACATCGAGACGACGATGCTGCGCGACGGCGGCGACTACGTCATCAACGGTCGCAAGTGGTGGAGCTCGGGCGCCGCCGACCCGCGGTGCAAGCTCCTCATCGTGATGGGCCGCACCAATCCCGACGCGGCGAGCCATCAGCAGCAGTCGATGATCCTGGTGCCGATCGACACCCCGGGGGTGTCGGTGGAGCGGTCGCTGCCGGTGTTCGGGTGGCAGGATCAGCACGGGCACTGCGAGATCACCTTCGACAACGTCCGGGTGCCTGCGTCGAATCTGCTCGACGAGGAGGGCAGCGGATTCGCGATCGCGCAGGCGCGGCTCGGGCCGGGCCGCATTCACCACTGCATGCGCGCGATCGGGGTGGCCGAGCGGGCGTTGGCGTTGATGGTCGACCGGGTGAACTCGCGCATCGCGTTCGGCAAGCCGTTGGCCGCCCAGGGCGTGGTGCAGCAACAGGTCGCCATGTCCCGCAACGAGATCGACCAGGCCCGCCTGCTGTGTCTCAAGGCCGCGTGGGTCATCGACCAGAAGGGCAACAAGGAGGCCCGCAACGAGGTCGCGATGATCAAGGCCGTGGCACCGCAGATGGCGTGCAACGTGATCGACCGCGCCATTCAGGTGCACGGCGCCGCGGGGATCAGCGATGACACGCCGCTGGCGCGGCTGTACGGGTGGCACCGCGCGATGCGGCTGTTCGATGGGCCGGACGAGGTGCACATGCGCAGCATCGCGCGGGCCGAGCTGGGCCGGGAGAAGAGCGCGCTCGCAGCGGCGGCGTGCCGCCCAAGGGACACGGCGGCGTCCCGCCGTTCGGGTACTGCGGTGACCACCTAGTGGTGTCGACGGGCGACGAGCTGTCGGGGGCGTGGAACTTCCGGGATGTCGCGGAGGAGACCGGCATTCGGCCCGGCAGCCTCTTCAGGTCCAGTGAGCTGAGCAAGCTCGACGACGCAGGCCGCGCGGCAATGGCGGGGTTGGGCATCGGCGACGTGGCCGACCTGCGGTCACTGCGGGAGGTCGAGCGGCGCGGGCCGGGACAAGTGCCGGACGGCGTGGCCGTGCATCTGCTGCCGTTCCACGAGCTGGCCGCCGATCAAGCGGACGCCCCGCACGAGAGCGCGTTCGACAAGATGATGATCAGCAAGCCGGACGGCGAGGACACAGCGCTGGCAGCAGCACGCTTCATGACCGAGGAGTACCAGCGCTTCCCGTTGCTTCCTGGCGCGCAAACCGCGGTGCGGCAGGTGGTTTCGCTGTTGGCCGAGGAGCGTTCGGTGATCGCGCATTGCTTCGCCGGCAAGGACCGGACC
This sequence comes from Mycobacterium sp., assembly GCF_040509115.1. Taxonomy (GTDB): domain Bacteria; phylum Actinomycetota; class Actinomycetes; order Mycobacteriales; family Mycobacteriaceae; genus Mycobacterium. The sequence continues at coordinate 18,555 of NZ_JBEVLO010000084.1, forward strand.
GGCTTCACCGTCGCGCTGGTGCTCGAGACGGTCGGCGTGGAGCGCGACGCGATCCTCGCCGACTTCCTGCGCAGCAATGCCGCGTCGCCGCACCTTCGGGAACGGATCCTCGAATCGATCCGAAACCGCGCGGAGGAGACGACGACGCCGGAAATCGTCACCTTCGCCGAGGCGCGCCTGACCGACGAGGTACTCGGCGTCCGAGAGGAGTATCTCGACGCCGCTCGCCGCACGATCGACGAGGAGTTCGGCTCGGCCGCGCAGTACCTTGCCGCCCTCGGGGTGACGGATGATCAGGTGACGCGGATGCGCGAGTATCTGCGAACGTAGCGGGCGGTCACTCGTCGTCGCTGTGATGCAGCCGCCGCTTGACCGAGAGCAGCTGAAACTCCGGTCGCGCGGCGACCAACCGCTCAGCCGTGTCGAGTACGTCGACGACGTGCGCCCGGTCGGCCGCGACCACCGCCATCCCGACCCCGGCCCGCCGGTGCAGGTCCAGGGAATCGGTCTCGGCCGCCGAGACCTCGAGCCGACGCCGCAGTTCGGCCACCAGGGGACGCACCACCGAACGCTTCTGCTTCAGCGAATGGACGTCCCCTAGCAGCAGGTCGAATTCGAGCCAGCCGATCCACGTCGACATCGGCGCGTCAGCGCTCCTGCGGCACCTCGACGTCGGAGAACAGGATGCGGACGCCGCCGGTGGCGAGCTGGCCCAACGCCTGGACGAAGGCACCGAACTCCGCCGTGGTGACGGCGGCGCTGGCGGCGTCGTAGTCCGTGAAGTACCAGTCGATCATCCGGTAGGCAGGTGTCGGCGAGCCGTCCTCCTTGGGCCATACCTTTGACGTCTCGAAGCGGATTTGGCCGGGGATCTTGCGGGCGGCTTCGAGTTGCTCGGCCTCGTAGGCCGCCTCGAAGGCGTCGGGGTCGGTGGGGTTGTCGTAGATGACGGTGATCTTGGTTTCGGACACGAGTCGATCATGCACTTCCGTCGCAACTCGCGCACCGCCGGGGCGGCAGCCGTGCCATGTCTCTTGGGGAGACGCTCAGCTCAACAACACTCCGGCGACCCACACCATCGTGGCGAGCAGCGCGCCCACCATCTCGACGCCGACGGACAACGCCACGCCCTTGATCGCATGCACCGTCGAGGCCCAGGCCAGCCGGTTGTTCTTCCGCAGCGCCAGCTCGGCCAGGTAGACACCGAGCACGAACCCGATGACGAGCCCGACGATCGGCACCACGAAGAACCCGACGACGCCGAGCACCCCGCCCGCCAGCAGGCTCCAGGTGCCGACGTCGGCGCTCCGCATCCGCTTCACCGGCCACATGTACTTGACCAGCAAGGTCGCCCCCAGCAGCACGGTGACGACACCCAAGACCACCCACGCCAACGTCGTCCGCTCGACGAACGCCCAGACCGCAATGGCCCCGAGCACGAGGATCGTTCCCGGCAGCAGTGGCACCAAGATGCCGACCAGGCCGACGGCGATCACCACCGCCACCAGCACGGTCTCGACGGTGTTCATGCCCCCAGTCTGACAGCAAGATCACAGAAGTCGTCGGCCACGACGTCGAACTCGCCGTCGGCCACCGTCGGCAGCGCCCGGCCCGGACCGCGTTCCAGCGGCCGCGCGACGTACGCCGTCATCAGCCCCGCCCCACGCGCGGCTCGCAGATCGCTGGGGTGGGCCGCGACCAGCATCAGGTCGGCAGGTGCGACGTCGAGCAGTTCGGCGCAGCCCAGGTACGCCTCGGGGTCGGGCTTGTAGTGGTGGAACAGCTCGGCGGAGATCACGCAGTCCCATGGCAGTCCGGCCCGCTTGGCCATGTTCGTCAGTAGCGACAGGTTCCCGTTCGACAACGTCGTGATGACGAAGTCCCGCTTGAGCCGGGTGAGCCCCTCGACCGTGTCGGGCCACGGGTCCAGGCGATGCCACGCGAGGTTGAGCGCGGTCACGTCGGCGTCGGGCAGGTTTCCGATCCCCGCCTTGTCCAGAAGCTCGTCGAGGATGAGGCGGTGCAGCGCATCGATCTTCAGCCATGGCAGTTCGCCGCGGCGCACCCTGTCCATCGCGGGCGCGTACCCGGCCCGCCAGTCGTCGGCGAACGTCGGCCAATCCTCGGCGACCCCGTGGGTCTCGCCGAACATCTCCAGCTCGCCGATGATGCTGCCGCGCCAGTTGACGACGGTGCCGAACACGTCGAACGCCAACGCCTTCGGCGTCCTCACGGCTCCAACACGACCTTGCCCTTGACGCCGCCACTGGCCAGGCTCTCCAGCGCCGCCCGCCCCTCCGACAGTGGGTAGCGCACGGGTGGCGGTGGCCGCAGCCCCGCCTCGACGAGCTTGCCGAGCCCCTCGCCGATCTCGACCTGCGCGCCTGGCGTGCGATTGATGAACTCGCCCAATCCAACTCCGACGACGCTGACGTTGCGCAACAGCAGCCGGTTCACCTTGACCGACGGGATGCCGCCACCCGACGCGAACCCCAACACCAGCAGCCGCCCCTCGGTCGCGAGCACCCGGATCGCGTCGTCGAACGCCTCGCCGCCGACGGGGTCGACCACCACGTCGACGCCGCGGCCGTCGGTGTGGTCACGGACCTCCTG
>NZ_JBEVLO010000085.1:0-52298 GCF_040509115.1 Mycobacterium sp.
GGGTCAACGCGTTGAGTCCCGGGCCCATAGACACCGGGATCTTGGAGAACACCATGACCGCGGAGGCGGCCGCACGCTTCAAGGAGGAACGGGTGGCAGGCAATCCGATGCGCCGCTTCGGAACGCCCGAGGAAGTCGCGGCGGCGGCGGCGTTCCTCGCCTTCGATGCCACGTACACCGCCGGGGCAGAGTTCACCGTCGACGGTGGCGTCACGCAAATGTAGGGCATCGATCGCGGATACGGACGTTCGCGCCCGCGGTTGCCATCACACGATGCGGCCGGCCGCCAGTGGGCGTAGCCGCGCGACGGGCAACGGAAAGCTGAATTGCCCGCCCTCAGAGGCGGCGCTTAGGCTGACGGCGTGGAAGTCGAATCGTTCGAGGAACGGTCCGGCGGGCAGGAGCGCAGCGACCGGGGGATTGGCTCCGGCGGGCAGGAGCGCAGCGACCGGGGTATTGGCTCCGGACCGCTGTCATGGCTCAAGTACACCAACCACAGCCCGGGCGTCATCGCATTCGTGAGGCGTGCACGCCGCGCGCTGCCCGGTGATCCCGACTTCGGGGACCCCTTGTCGGCGGCAGGGGTGGGCGGGCCGCGCGCAGCCGCGCGCGCCGCGGACCGGATCCTGGACCGGCATGCCGCCTCGAAGGAGGTGAGCCTGGCAGGCCTGCAGGTCTGGCAGGCCCTCACCGAAGCCGTGTCCGGCAAGCCGGCCAACCAAGAGGTCACTCTGGTGTTCACCGATCTGGTCGGTTTCTCCGAGTGGTCGCTGCGCGCGGGCGACGACGCCACGCTGAAGTTGTTGCGGCGCGTCACGCAGGTCACGGAACCGCCCCTGCTGGAGGCCGGCGGCCACGTCGTGAAGCGCATGGGTGACGGCGCAATGGCCGTGTTCACCGATCCCGCGACCGCAGTTCGCGCGGTTCTTCAGTCGTTGGAGGCGGTCAAATCCGTTGAGGTGGGCGGTTATACACCCATCATGCGAGCGGGCATTCACACCGGCAGGCCACAGCGGATCGGTTCGGACTGGCTGGGTGTCGACGTCAACATCGCGGCGCGGGTGATGGATCGTGCGACGCGGGGCGGCCTGGTGGTGTCCAACGCCACCCTGGAGGGCATCTCCGACGAGGACCTCGACGCACTCGGCATCACCACCAAACGCGTACGCAAGCAACTGTTCTCGGCCAAGGTGCCCGGAGTGCCGGACGACCTCACCATGTACTGGGTGAAGACTCGCAGAGTTCTGCCAGGTACCGACCCCGTCGACGGGGAGGCTTCGGGGGCATAGTCGTTCCCGATGGTGTACGAACTGTTCGCGCGGTTGGCCCGACTGCGGGTGACGTTGGCGTACGCCGTGGCGCTGAGCGTCATCACCACGACGCTCCTCGAGCTGGGTCCCGTCGCGCAGGAACGGGTGATGCAGCACGCCAGTACCAATCTGCACAACCTGAGCCAGGGACATCTCGGAACGCTGATCGCCAGCGCATTCGTCGTCGACGCGGGACCCCTTTATGGCTGGCTTCCCGGACTTGTCTGTCTGCTGATGCTCGTCGAAATGCTTTGGGGTAGTTGGCGACTGATGGTGTCCTTCCTCGTAGGCCACGTGGGTGCGACGCTACTGGTGGCTGTCGGCCTGGTCGCGGCGGTCAAGTTCGACTGGCTGCCTGGCGAGGTGACCAGGGCGACGGACGTCGGCATGAGTTACGGCTCGACCGCAGTGCTGGGAGCCCTGACACCCGCGGTCCTCAGACGGTGGCGCCCGACGTGGATTGGGTGGTGGCTCGGCGTCGGCGCGGCGGTCGTCGTGATGGGTCGTGACTTCACCGACGTGGGTCACGCGACGGCCCTGGTGCTGGGCATGCTGGTGGCCTCGCGGTTCGGCAGGCCTCGGGGGTGGACGGCAACGCGGTTTGCGCTGCTGGCCGTTGGTTCGGTGTTCGGCTATCTGGTGGTGACCAGCGATGCGGCGTCGATCGGCCTGGTCACGGCGTGGGGAGCGTCCGGGGCGGTGCTCGGGCTGATGGGGACGCTCCTGGGCGCGGTGCGGCGGACCACCGTGGCTGTCCAGGCGGCGGAGGGCTGCCCCGCCGCGCCGGGGTGAACCACCCATCGACCGTCGGGGCTAGCGACACGCCGCCGTCCGCCGATGACGTGTTCCGTTCGAGGCTCGGTGGTGACGGAGGTGAGGCGATTTAGGCCGTGGGGTGATCCGCCGCGCTAACGTGGCGGGTCCAAGCTCTTTGAGCACGACCACGTCGGGGCAACTTCCCGGGGCCGAAAGGAATTCGCATGGGCGCACTCACTCTCGCCAAGACGGGGGGCGCGACGGCTGCCGTCGCGGCCATCGGAAGCCTGGCGAGCAGGCCCGCTGTCGAGTCGAAATGGTATGAGAGTCTCAAGAAGCCGAGCTTCCAACCTCCGACAGTCGCCTTCCCTATCGTGTGGCCCCTGCTGTACGCCGACATCGCCGCAGTCTCGGCCGCCGCGATCGACGAGCTCGAGACGCGTGGCGATCGCCGCGAAACCAGGAGGTTCTCGGCGCTGCTGGCCCTGAATCTAATTCTCAACGGCAGCTGGTCGTGGGTCTTCTTCAACCGCCGTCGGCTCGGCCCTGCAGTCGTGCTTGCTGGCGCCCTCGCGGTCAGCAGCGCCGACCTGACCCGCCGCGCCGTCCGCGTCAAGGGTGCCCCAGCCAGGGCACTGTGGCCCTACCCCGCATGGTGCGCCTTCGCGACGGCCCTGTCGGGTCGCATCTGGTGGCTGAACCGCTGAGGCGGGCTGATGTCCAAGAGCAATGACGTCGACGACGAGGTCGACAGCGAGGCCGACGAGGTCGACGACGAGGTCGAGGAGAACGAGGAGGATCGGCAGCGGCTGGCCGACCGCGTGCTGAGCGGGGTCGAGGACGCCATCTACTGGGCCATCGCCGTCGTCCTCGCCGCCGGTTCGGTGGCACTTCTGGTCGCACAGTTCAACACGATGCTTCGGCTGCGGAACACTCCCGCGTCGACGCTGATGTTGGAGATCCTCGACGGTCTGCTGCTGCTGTTCATCTTCGTCGAACTGCTGTACGCAGTGCGCGCCTGCTTACGTTCCCACGAGATCGTCGCCGAGCCGTTCCTCGTCGTCGGAATCCTCGCGGGGATCAAGGAGATCGTCGTCCTCTCGGTCGAGGCGGCGACTCTGCTGGAGAAGGGACCCGAGTTCTCGCGGGCCGTCGTCGAGATCGGCGTGCTGGGCGGCGTCGTGCTCGTCTTGTCGTTGTCGGCGTGGGTGTTACGGGTCAGACGCCGCTCCGCCGCCGAGTCGTAGTTCTCACCGGATCGTCGCGAAGAACGCCCGAACGTCCTCGACGGAAACGCGCCCTCGGCATTCGCTATGACGCGGCCACCAGGGCGGTCAGCGTCGCCGCGCAGGTGATCGCGTCGATGGGGAGCCGGAGGAGGCTGCGGCGGACCCAGCGCTGCGCGGCGGCACGCTCGATGACGGCGGGGTCGTCCTTCTCGAAGGCGACGGCCTTGGGGATGAGGTCGAGGAGCGACCAGATCCGCATGGCGGCGTGGCTTGCCAGGGCGACGAGCAACGCGATGCGGATCTCGGGGTGGCCCCACCCGATGACGAGGGCCACCACCAGGGTGATCTCGAAGGCGGCGTGTGCGGGAATCCAGAATCTGCGACGGGACATGCCGCCGTGTTGGGGCTGGACGATGGCGGGTCGGTGCGGCCAGACGGGGTCCAGCACGCGGTGCTCGTACCACCCACCGCCGAGCTGCGCGCAGGCGAGGAACACGAGAAGGGCGAGGATGACGACGGTCGCGATCGACACGGGTCGATTATCGCGGTGCGCCGTGCGGCGTGGAGACCCAGAAGTTGGCTGTGTACAGTCGTTCACCGACTACCGACGTGGTTGCCACGCGGGGATTCACCAGGCCACCGACGAGCGGAATTCTCCCGCCGAAAGGACCAGTCGCCATGACGTTCTCCCTCGAGTTGTCCGACGACGTCATCGAGGTCAGGGACTGGGTACACGACTTCGCCGCGAAGGTGGTCAGACCCGCGGCTGCCGAATGGGACGAGCGCGAAGAGACGCCGTGGCCCATCATCCAGGAAGCGGCCAAGGTCGGTCTGTACTCGCTGGACCTGTTCGCCACTCAGTCGGCCGAACCCAGCGGGATCGGCATCCTCACGGTGTTCGAGGAGCTGTTCTGGGGCGACGCAGGTATCGCCCTGTCGATTCTCGGCACCGGCCTGGCCGCCGCTTCGTTGGCTGCCACCGGCACTCCTGAGCAACTAGGGGAGTGGCTTCCGCAGATGTTCGGGACCGTCGACGAGCCACTGCTCGGATCGTTCTGCGCATCGGAACCCGGCGCCGGGTCGGACGTCGCCGCCATCATCACCCGCGCTCGCTACGACGAGGCCACCGACGAGTGGATCCTCAACGGCACCAAGACCTGGGCGACCAACGGTGGCATCGCCAACGTACACATCGTCGTTGCCTCGGTGTATCCCGAGCTGGGCTCCCGCGGTCAGGCCACGTTCATCATCCCGCCCGGCACCAAGGGTTTCAGCCAGGGCCAGAAGTTCAAGAAGCACGGCATCCGCGCCTCGCACACCGCCGAGGTGGTGCTCGACGACGTCCGACTTCCCGGCCGGCTGATCATCGGCGGCAAGGACAAGTTCGACGAGCGGATCGCCAAGGCGCGCGAGGGCAAGAGCTCGGCGGGTCAGGCCGCGATGAAGACGTTCGAGCGGACGCGACCGTCGGTGGGCGCCATGGCGCTTGGCGTGGCACGCGCCGCCTATGAGTACTCGCTCGAATACGCGCAGCAGCGAGAACAGTTCGGCCGCAAGATCGGTGACTTCCAGGCGACCGCGTTCAAGCTGGCCGACATGAAGACTCGCATCGACACGGCACGTCTACTGGTGTGGCGGGCTGGCTGGATGGCACGCAACAACAAGCCCTTCGTCAACGCCGAGGGCTCGATGGCCAAGCTCGCGGCCAGCGAGACCGCTGTGTACGTGACGGACGAGGCCATCCAGATCCTCGGCGGCAACGGCTACACGCGCGACTATCCCGTCGAGCGGATGCACCGTGACGCCAAGATCTTCACGATCTTCGAGGGCACCAGCGAGATTCAGCGGCTCGTGATGGCCAGGGCCATCACCGGATTGCCCATCAAGTAGGCCTCCGCTGTTCGACGGACTTCTACCTGTACACCCCGTCGCCGGTCGGGGGCGACCCGGGCGAGTCCGATCAGAGGACGACGAACCAGATGGCCACGTAGTGGCAGATCGCCGCCGCGGCCGTGAAGGCGTGGAAGAACTCGTGATACCCGAACGTCTGCGGCCATGGATTGGGCCAGCGCACCCCGTAGAGCACCGCACCGATGTTGTAGAGCACGCCGCCTGCGATCAGCAGCCCGACGACGGTGACGCCACCACCCGCCAAAAGGGTTGGGGCGAACCAGATGGCGGCGTACCCGAGCAGTAGATACAGCGGCACGCCGACCCAACGCGGCGAGGATGGCCAGAACATCTTGAGCGCCACGCCCGCCGCCGCGCCGGAGTAGACGATCGTGAGTACGAGCATGGCCGTGTCGTGGGGCATGGCCAGCAGCGCGAACGGGGTGTAGCTGCCTGCGATGAAGACGAAGATCATCGAGTGGTCGGCGCGCTTCATCCACTTGCGCGTCCGGGCACTGCGCCAACGCACGCGGTGATAGATCGCGCTGACGGTGAACATGCCGACGATGGTGGCGGTGTAGATCAGCGTGGCCAGGCCGGCCTTCGGCGACGCGGCGAGCCATGCGACCGGTACCAGCACGGCACCGGCGACGATCGCGCTCATGGCGCAGACGGCGTGGATCAGGCCACGTGCCCGGGGCGCATGGAAGAAGTCGGTGACGGTGTCGGCGAGGACCTGTGGCAGATCGTCGTCGCCGCGCAGAATCGGATGCCGGACTTCGTCGAGTCGTGCTTCGGCGTCAGCCGTCACCTGCGAGTCGGCTGATCCGATGATCATGCCGCTCATGTCGTGGCCGATCGATGCTGGTTCAGGACGGCTCCGAAGGTCGAGGTGAGGGGCTGCCTCGCCGCCGTTGGCGATCAACCTCAGAAAGGAGGCTACAGACTTTGCGGTGTTTGCGACCGGCTGACGTGCCGTCCAGCAGGTGAAGGGTGGGTGTCAATCGTGTCACATCGCGCACCGGTCAAAGTTTGCGTGGCCGAGCGATAAACTGTCTTGAAGTGCAGTTATCTGCGTTTGCATGATTGCCGCGGGTGACGGCGGCAAGTCGACGGCCCCGCCGGTCGGTCCCGGGACGGGTCGGAAAGGAGACCCGACCGTGACGAACGAGCCTTCCCGCCGCGCGGCGTTATGGCTGCCGCCCAGTGACGGTTTGGTTCCACCGGTTGACGGGTGTGGGTCGAGGTAGTCGAATGATGAACGCCCTATGAACTGATAGCGATCCCGAAGGCGGCTGCCAGCAATGACGACAGAAGCCAAACCAGAAGCCTCCCGACCGGAAAGCGACCCGCCCGTCAAGACCGGCGAGCCACGGAAGCGCCGCCGCCGGGTGGTGGAGGCCTTCCGGACCGGGTCCGGCGCAGTGATTCCGCACCCCGCGCTCGACGTCGCGGTCGACCAGGAGGAGCAGGCCCGCAGCAGGGGCATCGACTGGGTGGTGTTCGGTGTCACCGCCGCGATCGCCGTCGCCTTCCTGGTATGGGGCTTCGTCAGTACCCCGTCGTTGTCCAGCGTGTCCAGCACGGCGCTGACCTGGACGATGGAGAACACTGGTTGGTTGTTCGTCCTGACCTCGTCGGGCTTCGTCCTCTTCGTGCTGTGGCTTGCCCTCAGTAGGTTCGGTGCCATTCCGCTCGGCCGCGACGACGAGGAACCCGAGTTCCGCACCGTGTCGTGGATCGCGATGATGTTCAGCGCCGGCATGGGCATCGGCCTGATGTTCTATGGTGTCGCCGAACCACTTTCGCACCTCGTCACGCCCCCGCCCGGCACCGGCCCGGAGGGCAACCCGCAGGCCGTCCAGACCGCGATGGCCACCACCCTGTTCCACTGGACCCTGCATCCGTGGGCAATCTATGCGGTGGTCGGGCTCGCGATCGCATACGGCGTGTACCGCAAGGGTCGGCTCCAGCTGATCAGCTCAGCGTTTCAGCCGCTGATCGGTGACCGCGCGAACGGCCCGCTCGGCAAGGTGATCGACATGCTGGCGATCTTCGCCACACTGTTCGGGTCCGCCGCCTCGCTGGGCCTTGGCGCACTGCAGATCCGCAGCGGTCTGAACATCGTCGCCGGCTGGAGCGCCACGGGTAACGGGATCCTGCTGGGCATCATCGTCGTACTGACCATCGCGTTCATCTTCTCCGCGGTGTCCGGGGTGGCCAAGGGCATCCAATGGCTGTCCAACATCAACATGGTGCTGGCTCTGAGCCTCGCGGTGTTCGTCTTCGTCGTCGGACCGACCGTCTTCATCCTCAACCTCGTGCCGACGGCCCTGGGCAGTTACCTGCAGGATCTGGCGATGATGTCCGCCCGTACCGGCGCCGAGGGCAGCGACGTCCAGACGTGGCTGCAGGGCTGGACGGTCTTCTACTGGGCGTGGTGGCTGTCGTGGACCCCGTTCGTCGGCATGTTCATCGCCCGCATCTCGCGTGGCCGCACCATCCGCCAGTTCGTCACCGGCGTCCTGCTGGTGCCCAGCGTGGTGTCCCTGGTCTGGTTCGCAATCTTCGGTGGGGCCGCGCTCAACTTCCAGAACAACGGCGTCGACCTGGCAGGCGAGGGCACCACCGAGGGGCAGCTGTTCACGCTGCTCGATCAGTTCCCGTTGGCAGCGGTCGCTAGCGTCGTGGTGATCATCCTGGTGGCGATCTTCTTCGTCTCCGGGGCCGATGCCGCGTCGATCGTCATGGGGTCGCTGTCCGAGCGCGGGACCATCGAGCCATCCAAGGCCACCGTCGTGTTCTGGGGTGCCGCGACCGGCGCGGTCGCGGCGGTCATGCTGCTGGTCGGCGGTGACGACGCATTGACGGGTCTGCAGACGTTGACGATTCTGGCTGCGCTGCCGTTCGTTCTCGTCATGGTCGGGCTGTCGGTCGCGCTGGTGAAGGACCTCCGCAAGGACCCGATGATGATCCGGCAGCGCTACGCCGCCGAGGCGGTCGACGACGCCGTGATCGCGGGTGTCGTCGAGCACGGCGACGACTTCGTCATCGCCATCGACAAGGATCCCGACGCCTGACCAGTTCGTCGGTTAGTTGGTGCTGGGGCGCTGGGTGCGGACGTGAAGACGGGTGCGGTCAGCACGGAACAGGTCGACGGAACGCTCGACGACTCGGCCGTGCTGGTCGTATCCGACCCGTTCGAGTTTGAGCACTGGCGTTCCGGCAGGTAGGCCAAGCAAGCGGCCCTCGATATCGGAAACCGTTGCGATCTCGATGGATTCGTCGGCTACGCAGATTTCGATGCCGAACAGCGATCCCAGGGTGCGGTAGATCGACGTCATCTCGGTGCGCAGCACCTCGGCCAATTCCGGACGCAGGTACATCTGTTCCAGCGACAGCGTCTCACCGTCGGCATGCCGCAGCCGCAGGAGCGACACCACCGATTCGTCACCCGAGACGGCTAGCGTCTCCCTTGTTTCGGGCTTGGCCTGCACCAGACCGGACCTGAGGACGGTGGTGCCGTCGTGAAAACCCTGTTCGTGCAGGATCTGTGGAATTCCCTTGACCGTGTTCAGGCTGCGCAGGACGCTTCGGCTGTGGCAGAAGGACTGCGCTTCGTCGGGAGAGGCGTCCCGGGGGGAGACCGCAGTGAGATACGCGCCGCCGTTCCTGCCCTTCACCCGACGGATGGTGCCTTCCTCTGCAAGCAGATCGAGTGCCCTGCGGACGGTAGTGCGCGACGTTCCAAGGCGCTCGGCCAGGGCGCGCTCGGTGGGCAGCCGGGACTCGCCCCGGTCCGCGAGTTCGTCCGCGAGTCGTCGTAGAACGCCGTGCGCGTCGGCGAACAGGAGCATCGGGGGCTACTTCCCAATCGGGTCGGACATATCCCATCTACGCTAGCTTCGACCCAGTGGTCGCGCATCTCGTGTAGTGCCAACCCAGCAGTTTTACACGTTGGTAACACGCGTCTGTACGAACCAGAAATGGTCTAGCTTCAGGCTTCTGACAATGAGCGACGGTCGTGCCCAACGAGTCCAACTCGGCTTGGAGTTGGCGGAGCAAGTCGGACAGATGTCGCGGGCCTACTTCGACGAACGCAGCCTGCAGGTGCACACCAAGTTGGACGGCACGCCGGTCACCGAAGCCGACCGACAAATCGAGTTGAGCATGCGCACCGCCGTCGCCGCCGACTTCGCAGGCGATGCATTCGTCGGCGAGGAGTATCCCGATACCGAGGGTAGCTCCGGCTACCGCTGGATCGTCGACCCGATTGACGGCACCAAGTCCTTCATCCGCGGGGTGCCGCTTTATGCGAATCTGATTGCGTTGCAGGAGGGCGACCAGATCGTCTTCGGCGTGATCAACATGCCAAGCGCAGGCATCATCGTGCACGCCGAACTCGGAAAGGGATGCTGGCGCAATGGAGTTCGTGCCTCCGTCTCGAACCGCGCGACGCTCGACGGAGCGTACGTGATGGCAACCTGGCTGGAGGACTGGGAACCCGAGGTCATCGACGACCTGCACACCCAGGGGGTCATCCTGCGCACGTGGGGCGATGCGTTCGGATACGCGATGGTGGCATGCGGAACTGCCGACGCCGTCATCGACTACACCGCCCAGCCCTACGACCTGGCACCGATGCCGGTCATCATCGAGGAGTCCGGCGGTCGCTTCAGCAGCCTCGACGGTCGCCGAACCTACGCAGGCGGCAACGGGATCGCCAGCAATGGGCTGATCCACGAGGATCTGCTGGCATACGTCGCGCCCGCGCTACACACCTGACTCCACCGACGAAATCCGCCCACGAAAGGGAAATCACCGTGAAAGAACGCATTCGGGGCTTCAGTCGCCGATCCGTCGTCACCTTCTTCGGGGCGTTCTACGCCCTTGCGCTGCTGTTCGCGTTGTTCCCACCGCTGTACCTGTGGGGCAGCGGTATTCGCTTCGAGATCCTGGGGATTCCGTTCGCGATCATGTATTGGATCATCAACGCCCTATTGCTAGGGCTCACCCTGACGGCGTTCTACGTCGTCGAAGACATCCGCGGCGAGCTCGACGACGACTCGACCGAACCCCTCACCGAAACCCTCGGAGGCTGATATGTGGATCATGCTCGGGATGCTGGCGGTGTTCTACGCCATCGTCGTCGCCATTCTGTATGTCACACAGCAGAAGACCGCACCCAGCTTCGACGAGTACGCCGTCGGTGGGCGCAGCTACGGACCGTGGTACGTGGCCATGAGCTACGTCAACTCCTGGTGGCCAGGTTCGACGTTCATCGCGTTCTTCGGATTGGCTGCCGGTGCAGGCGTGTTCGGTCTGTACGGTCTGGCGTATTCGTCGCTCGGCGTGGCGATGATGTACTTCATGGCCACTCGCGCTTGGCGGTGGGGCAAGAAGTACGATCTGCGGAGCCAGCCCGATCTGCTGGGCAAGCGCTACAACTCCTCGGCGGTACGGGTGGTCTCCAGCCTCATCGGCATCGTGTCGCTGTTCCCCTGGGTGGTACTCGGCATGCAGGCACTGGGCTCGGTGTTCGAGCTGGCCAGTGACGGCGCATGGTCGGTGACCACCTGTCTGATCGTCGGATTGGCGGTGATCATCATCCGGCAGTACTGGACCGTCCGGATGGGCATGCGCGGCCTGATCATGACCGACGCCTTCCAGGGCACCGTCGCGTACGTGTTCGCCGCCATCGTCTGCCTGGTGTTGCTGTCGGGAGTGGCAGGCGGTCCCATCAGTTTCGCCACCCTCAACGACGTCACCGACGAGGTCCTGACTCTGCCGGGTGACGGCGGCTCCTACGGACCGTGGTACATCTTCGCGCTGATCTTCACCGGCGTGATCGGATCACTCTGCTGGCCAACGAGTTTCCAGCGCATCTACACGGCGTCCAGCGTGCGATCGGTGAAGTCGGGCACATTGTGCACCGTGCTGATCTCCGGGGTGTTCTACACGCTGCTGATGCTGGTGGGCATTGCCGCCACCGTGATGCCCGACGTGTTCGAGGCACCGCAGATGGGCTGGTTCACCATCATGAGCGACTACGGCGGTACCTGGCTGCTCGGCCTCGGCGTCACCATCGTCTTCGCCGCCTCGATGGGGCACATCGACGGCAGCGTCCAGGTATGCGGGCTGCAGATCGCCAACGACCTGGTCAACACTGCCAAGCGTCCGCTGTCGGACAAGCAGCTCACCTTGGTGGCCAAGACCTCGATGATGGGCTTCATGGCTCTGGCAGGCGTGGTTGCCTTCTTCACGTTCAACATGGACCGGCTTCAGTTGCTGGCCCAGATCTCCTACCAGGGCATCGTGCAGTTGGCGGTGCCTCTGTTCTTTGGAATCTTCTGGCGGGGCGGCAACAAGCAGGGTGCGGTTGCAGGCATGGTTTCCGGATTCGTGGTGGCGATGGTGCTCACGTGGATCTTCCCCGATGACATTCGCGCCCTGGGCAGCCTCACCGGCGGTATCGTCGGAATCGCGGTGAACCTGGTGGTGTTCCTGGCCGCAGCCTGGTTCATCAAGTCCGATGATGAAGACAAGGCAAGGGTGGCAGCGATGTTCGAGGTCGCGAAGACGTCCATCAAGGCCGCGGCCCCCGCGGCGGACGAGTCGCTGGATGACCAGATCCGCACCGCCGCCGTGGAGGGCAGCGCGTGACGGCAGCTCAACGGGATCTCGGCGAGGCGGCCTTCCTGGCCGACTTCGCCGAACTGTCCGCGATCGGCGCGACGGCGGCCGGTGGAGTTCACCGCGAAGCGGGAACGGCCGCCGACGGTCGGGCCAGGGAGTGGCTGCGCAGCTGGTTCGTCGCGCACGGACTGCGTTGTCTGATCGATCCGGTCGGCAACATGTACGGGTGCGGTGAGGTGGTTGCCGACGCGCCCTACGTGCTGATCGGTTCGCATCTGGACAGCCAGCCCACCTCGGGTCGGTTCGACGGCGCCTACGGCGTGCTCGCGGCGGCCTACGCCGCGGCCCGACTGCAGGCCGACCCGCCCGAGGGTGCTCGCCTGAACGTGGCGGCGGTGAACTGGTTCAACGAGGAGGGTTCCCGCTTCTCGCCGAGCCTGATGGGCAGCGGCGCGTTCATCGGCAAGTTCGGAGCCGACGAGATCCTCGACACCGCGGATCTTGGCGGCGTCACGGTGCGAGAGGCGTTGCAGGCGATCGGCTTTCAGGGCTCCGATTCGGCACCCACGGCGGCAGCCTTCGCCGAGATCCACATCGAGCAGGGTCGTACGCTCATCGATGAGGGCCTCGACATCGGGGTGGTGAACACGAACTGGACGGCCTACAAGTACGTCGTCAGCGTCGTCGGTGAGCAGTCGCACACCGGCGCCACCCACATGCGGTACCGCCACGATGCGCTGGTGGGCGCCAGCCACGTGGTGCTGGCCATCCGTGCGGTGGCCGACGAGTTCCCCGACGGCACGATGTTGAGTTCGGTCGGCCAGATGACGGTGCACCCCAACTCGCCGGTGGTTGTGCCATCGCGGGTGCGGCTCGCCGCGGATCTGCGCTCGCTGGACGCCCACCTTCTCGAGCAGGCCCACCAAAGCCTGACCACCAAACTCGCCGACATCGAGGCGGCAGGGGAGGTGCGGGTGATCGTCGAGTCGGCGGTGTTGCGGCCGTCGAAGGCCTACCCGGAAGCGGGTGCGACATTGGCAGGCGCCGTGGCCGACGAGCTTGGCCTGCGGTGGCGAACCCTACCCACCATGGCCGGGCACGACTCGGTGAACCTGTGTGGCGTGGTGCCCACCGTGATGCTGTTCGTGCCCAGCGTCGACGGGATCTCGCACAACGAGCGTGAATTCACCACCGACGCGCAGATGACGGCAGGCGTTCGCATGCTGACCGGAACCGCAAGACGTCTGCTCACCGGTGCCCTCGAAGAGGCCGTCGTCACGTGAGCGAGGAAATGCTGGACGGAGATGCCGACGCCATCCGGGCGGGCTACCGGGACGGTACCTTGACGCCACTCGACGTCCTCGATGCGACGTTGGCGCGCATCGAATCTCGAAATCCCGCCATCAACGCGATGGCGTTCGTGGCTGCAACCGGCGCACGCGAGGCCGCCACGGCCTCGGCGCAGCGATGGGCGGACGGTGAGCCGTTGGGCCGGATGGACGGGCTGCCCGTGACCATCAAGGACAGCGTGAACGCAGTGGGAATGCCGTGGCGTCACGGATGCGCGGCGTTCGACCACCTTCCCGACTCCTCGATCGACTCCCCACCGGCGGAGCGCCTGAAGGAAGCGGGCGCCGTCATCCTCGGCAAGACCACCATGCCGGACTTCGGCATGATGGCCGCAGGCGTCAGCTCGCTGTACGGCGTCACCCGCAACCCGTGGGATCCGTCCCGCAACACCGGTGGATCCAGCTCTGGCGCAGGCGCCAGTCTGGCAGCGGGGATTGGCTTCTCGTCGGTGGGCAGCGACATCGCGGGTTCGGTGCGGTTGCCCGCGGGACACTGCGGCCTGGTCGCGCTGAAACCGACGCAGGGCCGGATCCCGCACACCGCGCCATCGATGACGCGTTCGGCAGGTCCGATGGGGCGCACCGTCGACGACGTCATGGACTGCTACGACGTACTGACCGGACCCGACGCTCGAGACCTCTGGAGTCTTCCGCCCGAGGATGAGCGCGTGTCTCGAGAAGCTCTCGCGCCGAGCGGCCTTCGCATCGGCGTGTTGACCGACTTGGGCTACGGCTTCTACCCAGACGACGCGGTGCTGGCGGTGGTGGCCGACGCCGCCGCTGCGCTGAGTGACGGTGGCGCCGCGGTGTCGACGATCGCTCCGGTGTTCGCCGACGACCCGTATCCGGCGCTGGATCGCGTCTTCCAGGTGCGCGCGGTAGCCGAGCTGGAGTCCATTCCGGCCGACCGGCGCGACCGCGTGCACCCCACGATCCGGGACTGGTGCGCCCCCGCAACTGGTTTGAGCGCCGCCGACCTCACCCGTGACGGCGAGGCGGTGGCGCGGGCTGCCGAGAGGATGCGGGTGGTGTGCGCCGAGTTCGACTACGTGATCGCCCCCGTCATTCCGACCGTGGGGTTCGCGGCCGAGGAGTGTGGGCTCGATCCGTCGCATCCGTTGGCGCACTGTGGTTTCACCGCTTGGTTCAACCAAACGACTCAGCCGGCGTCGGCCCTGTGCTTCGGTTTCAGCGGCGGCATGCCGGTCGGTATCCAGGTCATCGGTCCACGATTCGACGATCAGCGGGTGCTCAGGCTGACCAAGTGGCTGGAGAGCCGACGTCCGGTCGCGATGAATTGGCCCGAGCCGGTATCGGCGCTCAGCACGGGAGGTATCTGAGAATGACGACAGCCAGCCCACCCGCGATTCTCGCTCCGCTCAACGCGATTGGTCTGTTCACCGATACCACGGTCGCCGTCGAGGAGACACCGTCGATGGCCAGCCCTAGTTGGTGGAGCGGCGACTCCGAGTGCGTGGTGGTCCGCAGCACCGAAAACGAGGAAGCGCGAGGCAGTTCGGGAGAGCCCCGATCGGTGTTCGTGAAGTCGATGATCGGGCATGCGGGAGCCTACGTCGACGTCGCCCACGCCTTCGCCGCGGCCACGGAGGCTGGCGAGCGGGGCGTCGGACCTGGGGTATACGCCTCGGATGCCGATGCCGGCGTGTTGGTGCTGGAGAACCTCGTCGACACCGGCTCCACGACCACCCTGAACGTCTTCGACGACGACGCTCGACTCGAACAGCTGGTCGCGCTCCGGAAGCGAGTCAACGACTTCCAGGCCATCACGCGCACCGCGACGGTGTTCGACGACATCCGCGCGTTGTCGACGCTGGCGTCCGCCGCGGGGGTCAAGCTGCCCCCGGAGTTCGACTGGTTGATCCGATCCCTGGACATGGCTGAGAAGCGGATCGTGGCAACGGGTTTCGATCAGGTTCCGTGCCACGGTGATGGCAACGTCTCAAACGTCCTGCTTGGTGCGGACGGCACGATGCGCCTGGTGGACTGGGACGTGGCCGCCGTCATGGACCCACTCCAGGACCTGGGGGTGGTGTTGGCCGAAGTGCGCCCCTTCGACTCGGCTGCCCGGGAGGCCTTCGAGATGGCTTGGGGGAGCTTCGATCAGGCGTTGTTCGATCGGGCGCGCGTATACGGGGTCGCCGACAGCGTCCGGTGGGCGCTGATCGGTGCCTATGCGGATACCGCCAGACCGGGCACCCTCGAGTACTCGAAGTTCTCCGACTGGCAGTTCGTGCGGGCCAGGGCCGGGCTTGGCGACGTCCACTTCCATGATCGACTGAGGAACCTATGACCGTGACCGAGAAACCGCGCGACACCGCGGGAAACCGGGTGATGGGCAGCGCCCGCAACGCCGCCGAGCGCAATGTCGAGGCGACCTTGAAGGTGATCGAACCCTGGGCCGGCAAGCGCCTGGAGTACGCACCGGTCCTCGGCGGCCTGCAGAACAGCAACTGGCGCATCACCGTCGAGGGCAGCGACAAGAGGTACTTCCTCAAGATTCCTGGCGAGGGCAGCGAGAGCTTCATCGACCGGGGGCTCGCCAACGAAGCCGCCCGCCGGGCAGGGGAGCGCGGGATCGGCGCCGAGCTGGTCTACTTCGACCCGGGCACCGGAGTCGAGGTGATCGAGTACCTCGAGGGCTACCGGGCCTGCACCAACGGGGACTTCAAGGACCCGGCGATCCCTCCGCAGATCATCGACATCTACCGGGTGTTGCACGACGGCGAGCTGCTCAGCGGCACCAAGACGGTATTCGACATGATCGACGAGCATCTAGCTCAGGCCGGCGACCTCGGTGTACGACTGCCCGACGATGCCGAACTGATTCTCGGCGAGTATGGAGTGGCCAAGACGGCCATGCTGGCATCTGGGCTCGATCTGGTGGCGTGCCACAACGATCCGATGCCGGGCAACTTCCTGGTCGGCGATGGCAAGCCGATGAAGATGGTCGACTACGAGTTCGCGTCGAACAACGAGCGCGCCTACGAGCTGGCCGTCCTGACCACGGAGATGTTCTACACCGAGGAACAGATCATGGCCTTGGTCGAGGACTTCTATGGCAGAACGGATTTCGCGTTGCTTTCCCGGGTCCAGGTCTGCGGCGCCCTGGCCGACGTCAAATGGGGTTTGTGGGCGGTGGTGAACCAGCAGCTCAGCACGGCGTGGGACTTCGACTATCACAAGTACGGCTGCTGGAAGCTGATGAGGGCGCGCATGAAGATGGCCGATCCGCGGTGGCCGTTCTGGCTGAAGGCGCTGTAGGAACTGCCGGAGCGATCTAAGAGCTCAGCCCCACTCGTGGTTCATGGCACGGGATTCCATCGCCGCTTCGGGCGAGACTTCCTTGCGTGTGCCGCTGCGGGACACCGCGATCAGCGCCATCGCCAACCCGGCGGTAACCGCGCCACCGACGAAGATCGTCACGAACGCGTGCTCGGCGGGCAATCCGGTGTCGGCGACCGTGCGTCCGAGCAGGACGGCCACCAGTGCAGCGGCGACCGAGCTGCCGACCGTCCTGGCAATGGCGTTGACGCTGGTGGCGACACCGGTCTCGTGGCCGTCGACCTCGCTGACCACAAGTGCGGGCAGTGCGCCGTAAGCCAGGCTGATGTATGCGTTCGTCCAGATCCCTGCCACGATCACCTGCCACGGTTGGGAGTGCGCGAGCGCGAGCCACAGGAACCCGACCACGCCCGCCATCGCTCCGCTGACGAGGATGGGTCGGGCACCGAAGCGGTCGATGAACCTGCCACTCAGGGTCGCCGTGACGAAACCGGCCATTGCGCCCGGCAACAGGTACACCAGGCTGGCGTGCAGGACCGACGCGCTGAAACCGTATCCCGCTGTCGCACGGTCGACCTGAACGAACTGCGTGAGCCCCAGGAAGCCGAAGTACAGCCCCATGCCGACGAACACCGTCGCCAAGTTGGTGAGCAGCACCGGTCGCCGCGTCAGCATCTCGGTGGACACCAACGGATGCGGTCGTCGACGCTCCCACGCCCACCACGCAACCAACACCAGCACCCCGAAGGCCGCGGATCCGATCGTCGCAGGTGCCGACCAACCCCATGAGTTGCCCTGGGTGATGGTGAGCAGCAGCGCCGAAAGGCCCGCTGCCAACCCGGCCGCACCCAGCCAGTCGATCGTGCCGTCAGCGCTACTTCGGCGCGACGGGATGGCCGCCACGGCAGCCACGATCACGACCGCGACGAAGCCGGTCGTCAGCCAGAACACCCGGTGGTAGCCCGCGGCCCCGTCGACGAGCAGGCCGGTGACCACCAAGCCCGCGCCTCCGCCGAACCCGAGCGTGCCGGACAGAACCGCAAGAGCGCCGTTGACCTTGCCCTCGGGGAGTTCGTCGCGCAGGATCGCGACGCAGATGGGATACAGCGCGTAGGAGACGCCCTGCAGCACCCTCCCGACGATCAGCAGCGCGAGCGACGACGTGGTCGCCGCGAGGACCGAGCCGATGAGGACCACGACGAGGACGCCGAGCAGCACGTGCTTCTTGTTGTGCAGGTCGGCCAGTCGTCCGATGAGCGGCGTCGCTGCGGCGGCCGCCAGCAGGTTCGCGGTCACGGCCCAGCTGACGGCCACCGACGACGCGTTCAGCTGTTCGGCAATGATCCCCAGAATCGGGACCACGGCGGTCTGAAGCACGGCCACGGTCAGTGCGACCAGGCTCAGCGCGGCGACGAGCACCCGGGGACGGGACTTTGGTGCGTCGGCTGCCGGCATGCGAGTGGGAGCGCCCGCGGCGGTTTTTCGCATAAGTAATTATGTCGTCTACGAATTGTCGGATGGCCTCGGGGCCAGTTCGGCGATCGGCAGCTGCGACACGATGGCCCCACCCCGGGAACCGTCCGTTCCGTCACAGGGACGAATGGTGCTGCCTGGCCGATCGATTCGGTTGCGTTCTGAGGTGTCGTAAGTAGTGAGGTCGATGGGGAACGACGAGGTGGAGTGGCGCACTACTTAGGCCGTGGATGCCTCTGAGCCTGACGATCGATCAGACGAGCCGAGTATGCGGCGCCAGAAGAGGAGAGGTCGTCATGACGAAATCGATTTTGTGTGCAGCGGTCATCGGGGCCAGTGCGATGCTGGTTGGCTCCGCCGTTGCGCACGCCAATCCGGCAACGCCCGTGCCGGAGATTGAGTCCTCCGCGGGCCAGTTGTGCGGAGCAATCGACGCCAATCCCACCGAGGACGGGGTGATCGACGGGTTGGATGGAGTGGCCGCGCGCGGGTTCGACGAGATCGACGTGGCGATGGTGTTGATAACTGCGGTCCACCACGTCTGCCCGCAGCGCGAGGCGTTGATGATGAACGTGATCAATCCCGTCGCCGCCGAGGAACTCTGTAGCAAGCCATGGTGATGACGGTGTCGATTGGGCGTTGAACTGGCGTGGAGCTCAGCGTTCACGGCGAGTGTCCTGCGATACCCGAGGCGCTCGGAGACCTAGAGTTGCCTGGTGGCCCCCGAGAGCGAAGTGGAGCGTCCGCGCGTCGACCCGGGCGCGCTAGCGCTGGCGACCGTCGCAGGCGCCGTGGCCTTCATCCTTGGTCCTGGCGAATGGGACGCCCTCGCGGTGGTGATCGGATCGATGTTGCTGCTGATTCTGTTGGCGCACCACCACGCAGCGCCCGCGACGTTGACGGCCCGGTCGCTGTTGCTGCGGGGCGCGTTCGGCGCGACGACGGGTCTGGCGTTCTGCATTGCCATCGCACCAGGCATCCAACATCTGATCGTCGCGCCGTTCTTCCACGTCGAGGACGACGAGGGCTACTCGCTGGACGCGTGGCACACCACGGGGGCGATCTCGGTCCTGTGGGCGTTCGTCGCCGTCACGCTGGCGGTCCTCGAGCCCCGCATCGCCAGCCTCCTCGACAAACCGTGGCGAGGAAGACGGAAGGACGACGATCAGCTCGGAACCGGGTTCGGTTCCGAGAGGTAACGGCGTTGCCGCAGAACACCGTTCGTCATTGTGTCGCATAGGTGATGAAGACACGCCGGCGGCCGGGCGCTATCCGACTACGTCAGGACGACGGGTACCAGGAGGACCGCGACGTAGTAGGCCATGAATTGGACACCAGAGGTCATCCCGAGCGCGCGGTTGAGCAGTCCGGCGATGGCGCCGACGGTAATGCTGATCGCCAGCGCGAGGGGCCCGCCCTCATACCAGGTGACGACGACGATCAGGCCAACGAAACCGCCGACGATGGCTTCCTGGCTGATGTGTCGTGCGACCCATAGCGCGGCGGCGCGGGCGTGACGCATCGCCAGCGGGTAGGTAACCATGGCGGCGATGCCCACACCGATCAGCGCGAACACCAGAAACTGCCAGGTGTCCAGCATCGAATGCAGGTTGTTGACGCCGCCGCCCGGTCCACCGTCGACCGAGTAGACGGGTGGTGCGTTGAACAATGCTGCTGCAGGCCCGGCGGCGACGGGACTCAGCGGTAATCCGAATGCGACTAGCGGAATCAGGGTTTCGGCCAGGTAGGTGGACTCCGTCGTACCATTCTTGGCTGCCATCAGAGTGGTCAGCCGCTGGTACGGGTGCCGGATTCGGGAGCCGACGATCTCGCCGACCAGAACGGTCGCCGCGATGGGACTCAGGACGAAGGTCGTCGAGGTGACACCTGCTGCGGCGGCGGTCGTGGCGCTTTGCCGTTTGTCGAGGACTCGTAAGGGGTTGGGAAACCACGACTGAGTCTTGCTGGTGTCGGGCGCGAGCCAGAATGCGCGCGACCCGACGCGGGGCATGTTCGCCCGTCCCACCCGCGATGACGCGGCGAGTAGGTCGAGAATGAGTGGGCCAATGGCGATTCCGAGGAAGAAGGTGATGGAGAGGCTCTTGCCAAGGTGCTCGCTTGCGACAGAGTTCAGCGCGGTGACCAACAGCACGAACGGAATGATCGCGGCAATGCTCGCCCAGCGTCCCGGAGAGAAGTATCCAACCGCGACGGCCGCCACCAGGAACACGTACGGCGCACCGGCTTTGATCGGATCCGCCAACGGGGCGAGGATGAACGCGACCCCCACCGAGACGGGCACCGCGATGAGCGCGGCGATCAATCCGCCCGCCAGAGCCTTTCGTAGGGCGATGTGGGGGGCGCCGAGGTAGCGCAGGGCGTTGGCGTCGTCGAGGAGCGGGACCGCGGTGGTGTCACCGGGGATGCCGAGCAGCGTGGTCGGGATCGCGTGGGCCATGTGCTTCGATACCGCCGCAGCGATGAAGAAGGTCAGTACACCTGCTGGAGGAACGCCGAGCAGCACCACCAGCAGGGTGACCGGCGCGAGGGTCGAGGTCTCGTCGGTGCCCGAGATCACGCCGATCGCGCTGAACAGTATTGCGCCGGTGATCCCCATCCCCAGCGCCCACATCAGGTCGTAGACGATCATGACAGCGCCTTGGCGGTAGGGCTCACCGAGGTTGGGGCCAGACCAATCTCGACCATCTCGTCCTTGACCGTGTCAGGAAGCTGGTCGAAGGCTTCGGCGGTACCACCTAGGGCCTCGAGTTCGGCGACGGCGGCTGATCGCCTACTGGTCGCCTCGTCGGAGAACGTTCGTTTCGGCCGAAACAACCGGGCGCAGAAGGCTGCTGCGGCGACACATCCGACCAGTCCGGCCAGCAGTGCATAACCACCGGTCAACGACTCGGTGCTGACCACTCGACCGATGAGCGACTTTGCCAAGAGGAACGTGGTCAAGCTCATGGTCGAGCAGATGACGACCGACGTGGACAGCTGTTTGAGGTCGACGGGGTCGTTCCAGACGAGTACGTATGGCTGGGCGACCTCGTCTTCGGGTTGGGTGACACCATCCGTCAACGGTGGTGTGGTACGAAGGCCTTCGTCAGCCATGAATTCTTTCCTCAGTGGTCGGATTGTGTGCAGCGGCTAGGGCCGTGACGACCCGTGACGGACTGGAACGGCCGATGTGCTCGGCCATCCACGACGAGGTCTTGGCCAGCGAGTCGAGAGCGATCCCGGTGTGGATGCCGAGACCGTGCAGCATCCAGACCAGGTCTTCGGTGGCGAGATTGCCGGTGGCCCCCCGGGCGTAGGGGCATCGCCCGAGACCTCCAGCGGCACTGTCGAACTCGGTGACGCCCTCGATCAACGCGGCGTAGACGTTGGCCAACGCTTGACCGTAGGTATCGTGAAAGTGCATGGCAAGACGTGACTCTTCGATACCGCGATGAGTCAACGCGGCGATCAGGGCGCGAACGTGGCCGGGCGTCGCCACGCCAATGGTGTCGCCGATCGAGAGCGTCGTGCAGCCCGCGGCCAGCAGGCGCTCGGCGATCGCGGCGACCCCGTCAGGCGCCACGGCTCCTTCCCACGGATCGCCGAAGCACATCGAGACATAGCCGCGCACGGGCAATCCCGCTGACCTGGCCTCGGTGATGACGGGCTCACACGCCTGCAGCGCCCCCGCGAGCGTGGTGTTCAGGTTGCGCGCGGCGAAAGTCTCGGTGGCCGAGACGAAGACGGCAATCTCGGTGGCGCCGGCGGCGAGCGCTCGGTCGAGGCCGCGTCGATTGGGTGTCAGGACGACTGACCGCACGGGGCTGGGCGCTGCCGGGCCGTGATGGGCGAGCAGCTGCATCAGTTCCTCGGCGTCAGCGAGTTGCGGGACCCATCTCGGTGACACGAAGCTGGTCACCTCGATATTGGTCACCCCTGCGGCGATGAGGCGCAGGCAGAACTCTGCCTTGACCGCCGTCGGCACCAGGCTCTGTTCGGCTTGAAGTCCATCGCGCGGGCCGACCTCGTACACCCGAACACTCTGGGGCAGAGTCGGGTTCGAGTAGCAGTCTGGCTGCGGCGACCACATCGGGGTGTCGGCCACGGTCAGTTTCCGCTGCGCAGTTCCGCCAGCACCCGCTCGGCGTACTCAACGCGGATGTTGTTCTCGTCGACCAGGCGTTTCACGACGTGGTCGAGCTCGGTGGGGTTTGCGCCTGCCGTCGCAGCGACGTTGCGGGCATGTAGACCCATGTGTCCGCGCTGGATTCCCTCGGCCGCCAGGGCCCGGCATGCGCCCAGGTTCTGGGCCAGACCCACTGCGGCGATGACCGAGGCCAGTTCGGTGGCCGTCGACACTCCAAGGATCTTCACTGCCGCTTTGGCCGCAGGGTGCACCTTGGTGGCGCCTCCGACGAGCCCGACGGGGATCGGTACCTCCAGCGTGCCGGACAGGTCGCCGTGGCGTGTCGGTTCGAAATGCGACAGCGCGGTGTAGCGGCCATCGGGGCCGACGGCATGCGAGTGGCACCCGGCTTCGACCGCGCGGGTGTCATTGCCGGTCGCCAGCACCACGGCCGTGATGCCGTTCATGATGCCCTTGTTGTGGGTGGCGGCGCGGTACGGATCGGCCTCGGCCAACGCAGAGGCGTGCACGATGTTGTCGACCACCTCGTCGCCGCCGAGCAAGTCCTTGTCGAACACCGCGCGGACCCGGACCACGCGCTGATCCGCCTTGTTGGTGAGGATGCGCAGAAGCGAACGACCACCGGCAATTTCGGCGAGCCGAGGCGCCAAGGCCTCGGCCATCGTGTTGACCGCGTTGGCGCCCATCGCGTCGCGGACGTCGACGACCAGATGCGCAACCACATGGATGCCGGTCCGGGTCGGGATCAGTCGAACGGTGACATCGCGGACACCGCCACCGAACTCGACCAGCATCGGGTCGACGGCGTTCGCCGCCTCGATGATCTCGTCGCGGGCTTCGAGGATTCGCAGCCGCGCGGCTTCGGGATCAGCGACGTCAAGCAGCTGAATTTGGGCCTGCATCACCGGCCCGGTGTGGGAGGTGTGGAAACCTCCGTGGTCGCGCGCCATCCGGGCGGCGTTGCTCGCGGCGGCAACCACCGACGGTTCTTCGGTGGCCATCGGCACCAGGTAGTCGCGACCGTCGACGGTGAAGTTCGTGGCGACGCCCACCGGGATTCCGATCACGCCGAGCACGTTCTCCACCATGTGATCCGCAGCCTCGACGGACAGCCCGGCGCCGGGATCGAGCACTGTCAGATCACCAGGATCGACCCCGGTTCGCTCGGCGACCGCCGATCGTCGCTCGGTGACGCTGCGATCCTTGAGACCTGGGATACGACTGTTGACGATCACGGGAGTCCTCCACGAATGTTTGGGTGTCGCCCATCACGCTACGAGTGAAATGTGGCCGACCACCATGTGGCAAGGACACGCAAAAGCGGTCGGTACGTGTGTGATTCACCCTCTAGAAGCGAAGGTCCCTGACGTTCTTTGCGCGCATCTCATCGAGACGCACTGCGGTCGAGATGCGGAAGAGTTGTTCGTCGGTACGCCAATCGGACCCGAGTAGCGCCTTGATGCGGTCGAGTCGCTGCAGGATCGTGTTGGGGTGGTAGTTCAAGGCTCGTGCGGTCTTGGTCGGGCTCGCCTCGTTGCGTATGAACGCGCGCAGCGTAGCGACGAGGTCGGTGTCGTGAGCCGTGTCGTACGCCAGGACGACGCCGATGGTGGCGTCGATGTAGCGATGCAGTGATTGCGGGTCGTGAGCGAACAGGATGGTGTACGGCTGATATGCGTCGGTACTCACCGCGACGTCGTCGACACCCAGTGCGTTGAGTAAACGCGCTGTGCGCAAGGCGATTTCGAATGAGTCGGTAAGGTCATCGGGCGTGACGGCCCCGGGCGGCGCGACGGTCAACACCGGCTGATGCAGGTGCTCCTGCAGTCTCCTGTGTAACTCGGATGCGGTGTTCAGGGGCGAATCCGAACGCAGGATCGCCACCACGGCGCCGGCGTGTTCGGCCACCAGCCCCCGCCCACGAAGGTGCGCCGCCAGGTGTCTGGCCGCGGCGCCGCGGTGGTCGGCAGCAACGAATGTCGTAATGACGGTGTTCAGTTCGGCAAGCGACAGGCCCTGTCCGCGCACCCGCCGGTCCAGGTCGCGTCGTCGTTCGGGGGCAGCGGCGAGGACGTCGGCGACCAGTTCCCCGCGCATCCGGCGATCGGCGTCGTCGGCGGCGTTCTGCTGTAGGACGAGCAACGCGCTCACCTGCGCAGCGCGTTCGATGGTGCGTTCCTCGACCGGTCCGAGTTCGATCGATCCGTGGCCCAAGAGAAGCGCGCCGAAGTAGAGCTCGCCCGCGGTGATGGCCGCGACGATCTGGATCGTTCCGTCCGGGGGAGCCACGAAGCAGCAGTGACCGGTGGCCCTGCTGGTGGCGATGGCGTCTTCGACCCCTCCGAGCAGGCGGACCGACGCTCCCGACGAATCGGGGGTCGCGGAAGCGGCAATGGCACGGGCGTCGGCATCGACGATGGTCACGCTTCTGCCCAACGTGTGCGACACCGTCGCAGCCAACTTCTGAAACCCACCTCCGACCAGTACGGCCTGCACCAGCTCTTGGTGCACCACATTGGAGCGGTCACGCTCCTGGAGATGGGCCGAGAGCCGCTGCAGGGCAAGGCGTGATTCCTCCTCGGATCTGCGGAGCTGGTCGACCATGTTGGCGGTCTGCACGACTACCGACGCGTGATCGGCCAACGCCGACAGCAGCGCGATCTCCTCAGCGGTGAAGGCGTGCTCGGTGCGCGTGGCGGCGAACAAGACACCAAGAACCGTTCCATCGGCGAGCATCGGCACGCCAAGGATCGACACGATGTCCTCCGCCTCAACGGCCTGGTCGATCGCAGCTTCATGGGGATCGTCGGCGTACTCGCTGTAACGCAGTGCCCAATGCGCCGACCGCGACTGCGCGATTCCTGACGCCATGCCCATTCCCGGAGGTACCCGCAGGTGCTGGAACTGTGGGGTGACCGCACCAGCGGTCTTGCGAACATGCAATTCCCTTGTCTGCGGGTCGAATTGGGATAGGTAGGTGACGTCGGTGCCCATCATCTCGTGGGCGCGGGCGACCAGCCTGCCCAACAACGTGTCCAAGTCACGAACCTCGGCGAGTTCGCGGGCACTGGAGAACAGGGCTGCCAGTTCGTGCTCGCGGCGCCGTAACCGGGCAAGTTCACCCCGCAACCTGGTCAACGCAGCGACGGCGGTGGAGCGCGCTTCGGCGCTGCCGTGCAAGGCCGAGTCCCACTCCGCGTTGAGATATTCCACCTCCTCGCTGCCGAGTGAGGCGTCGATCAAACGCGCCAAGGCCGAGGCGGCCGACTCCTGTGCCATGCCGTTCAGAGTGCCTGATCGCGCCAGGGGCGGAGGCCCTTCGATGGTCACTGACCACGTACGGCGACGTCGATGACCTCGAGCTTGCCGGTGCGGCGGCTGGCGGCGACGTTGGGATTGGAGCTCTCCGCCGTGCAACACACCAGCGTGGTGGCGGAGTCCCCGCTGAACCCGACGGCAAAGCAGGGCTGAGAAGTCTGCACGACGTCGGTGGCCAGGCCCGACGCGGCGTCGAGGCGTACTGCCCGGCAGCCCAGCGGGTCCGAGACCCAGATGCCGTCGTCGACGTCGACGCAGATGCCATCGGGCAGCAGCGTGCCGCCGTCGACTCCGGCGGTCCTGAGATCTGCGATGATTCGCCGGTTCTCAAGCGCGCCAAGCTCACCGATGGTGTATCCGGTCAGGCACGCCCCCACAGTCTCGGCGATCACGAGGGTGCCGTCGGCGAGCTGCACGGTGCCGTTCGGGAACCGCAGACCTGTCGCAGCGCGATGAACGCTGCCATCGGGGTCGACGCGGGCCAGGTCGGCCGTCGGTGGGCTTGCGCCAGGTCCGAAGAGTGGGTCGGCGGCCGGGTCTGCGTCCAGTTCAGCGTAGAAGTCGAAACCGAACGAGCCGACCCAGGCGCGCCCATCCCGATCGACCAGCATGTCGTTGGCGGCACCGCGAGCAACCTCGGTGAGGTCCGCGTAACGACTGGTCGTACCGTCGTCGTGGACGGCGAGCAGCTTTCTGTCGCGCATCGACACCACGAGCATGGTTCCGTCGGGGAGCCAGCCCATTCCTGAGGGCTGGCCAGGTACCGCCGCGGCGACGGCGACCGCGAATGTCTTCGGGTCCACCCGCAGCAGCTGATGGGCGTAGAAGTCCGAGACGTACAGCTGGCCGTCGGGCCCGGTGTTCGGCGACTCGGCGAAGTGGAGATCGTCGAGCACGATATCGGTGTCGCTCATCTCAATCCTTCCTGTGGTGACGTGAGGTCACTTGCAGCGCTACGGATGTGGTTCACCGAGCGATCTCCTCGAGTGCTGTTCCCGGCGCGACTCGGCGCATTCCCAACGCACACGTCGCCGCGATGAGGGGGCAGATCACCAGCCAGATGATCAGTGTCCAGGTGTAACCGATGCCCGCGAACATGCGTGGCCCAGCCAAGGCGGCGCCGACAAAGCCCAACCATTCCATTCCGGCGACCAAGTTCGCCCCGGTCGCCCGCACGCGCGTTGGGAAGACTTCGGCGGCGAAACCCGCCGCCGCGGTGATGTGTCCGATGGTGAAGAAGTACACCATCGAGTAGAACACCGTTAGCAGCACGACGGTGTGCCCTTGGAACGCAAGCAGCGCGCCCGAGACTGCCCCGAGGATCAACCACAGCGCCGCGGCCTCACGCCTGCCGATGCGTTCACCGACGTAGGCGCACAGGTAGTACCCGACCGCGGCGAGCCCGGTCGCGATGGCCGAGGAGATGTAGGTGTGCTCCAGCGAGACACCGAAGTGCTCATACACCCACGGCAGGTAGCTGATGATTCCCGCGACGCCGAACGCGTACACCAGGTGCCACACCGCAGCCAGGATTGCCGGGCGACGTAGATCGGCCGCTAGCAACTGCGCAAAGCGATTGCGCCGCAACGATTTGTCCTGCTGTTCGGCACGTGCCTCGGCACGGAAGCGCTCGGTTTCAGCGACTCCCCGGCGGGCCCAGAGCATCAAGAACACAGGGACGACGCCCACGACGAACAACAGACGCCACCCAAAGTGCGGAACGATCAGCCACGAGAGCAGCGATCCGGCGAAGAAGCCCAACGGATATCCGATCTGGGCGAATCCGATCAGTCGCCCGCGGCTGGATGCCGGTGCCTCCTCGGCGACCATCACCTGACCGGCCATCCATTCGGTGGTGGCGCCGGCCTGAGTGATGCCGCGTGCCAACAACAGGATCGCCAGGCCGCCTGCGCCGGCCGTCATGATGCTGCCCGCCGCGGCGGCGAACATGCACAACTGGAAGACGGGCTTGCGCCCGAACCGATCCATGAACGGCCCCGACAGCAATGTCGAGATCGCGCCGACGGCGTAGATGATTGCGTAGAGGTTGCCGATGTCGGTGTTGGATAGACCGAGATCCTCCTGAATCAGCGTGTAATTCAGGTTGAATAGACTGCCGTCCATATTGACCAGCAGCCATCCGCCTAACGACAGCAATGTCACCTGCCAGGCCCGACGATTCACTCCCCGGATCAACAGCCCGGGTTTGCGCGGCACGCTGGATGGGTCACCGCGATCGGTCGACGTCGCGCGGGATGCCGCCACGGTGTCGGCGGGCCGGGCCAACGGGTCGTCGTGTGCCATTCGGGACTTCCTTCTGTGTCGGCCCAGTGCGCATACCAGGTATTGGTGTAAGCCGTCACAAGCTAAGTCGAGAGATGAGACCTCCGACACGGAGAAACGACACACAGAAACCGAGCGCGAATGGGGCGTTCACACATTCAGACGTCTTACGCGGTCGACCTAGGTGCTGCCGGCCAGGGGTGACGCGATCTCGACGGACACGGCCGCGGCGAACAGCGCGAGCACCACGGTCAGGGCTATGGCGTCGATGAGTCTCGGGCGGGCGGGCATTGCCGAGATTTGGCCCGAGCCCCCTCGGGCGGTGATGGCGTCGCCCATTTCGTCGGCGCGGCGCAGTGCGACGGTCATCGCAGCTGCCATCTGGTCGACCAGATCACCGGTCCATTGGCGGTATCGACGTCGCCAGGTGGCTGGGTGGAGTCTCGGGCGTAGCTTGCGCGCGGCGAGCAACGTACGAAATTCGAGGATCAGCATGGGGAATGCCCGAAGCGCGAGCGCGAGGCTGACCGCCCAGTCGTCGACCGGTACCCGGAGCGCTTTGAAGGGCCGTCCCAGTTTGGCTACGGCGGGGGCGATTTCGGCGATGTTCGTGGTCCAGGAAACCAATGCGCCCAGGCCCAGCAGGGTCGCGGAGATCAGCGTGAGTTGTAGGTAGCTCAGCAGTGCGCCGCCGCCGAGGCGTAACGGCCCCAGCTCCACGATCGGTGCGCCGCCGGCGATGACTGCGATGGCCGCGCCGAGGAGAAACACGATCCACAGCCAGGCCGGCGCCGACGGCAGCGCTCCTCGCGGGACCCGGGCGAGCCGCGCGGTGACGAGCACTAGCGCAGTGACAGCAGCAAGGGTGATCCATCCCGGATAGACCGCAAGCAGTACGGCGACGGCTGTCACGACGATGAGCTTGGTACCCGCCCACAACTCGTGCACGACGGTGCGTCCCGGTAGTGGGCGCAGTAGGACGGCAGGCCTGCGCTCACGTTTTCTGCCATCGTTGGGATGTCGGCGAGGTGCAGTCACGGCGTGCCCCCGTGCGTTGTTGGCACGATGGTCAAAGCACCGTCGCGCAGGTGTATCGCCCGCGGGCACAACGATTCGAGTCCCGAGAAGTCATGGGAGATGACGATGACGGTCAGCCCCGTGTCGTTGCGCATCCCGGACAGCAGGGTGAGCAGGTCACGCCGACTGGCGGTGTCGAGCCCGGCCAGCGGTTCGTCGAGGACGATCGCCCGCGGACCACGCGCCAGCAATCCTGCGAGCACCACACGGCGCATCTGGCCACCGCTGAGTTGGTCGATGCGGCGGCTGCCAAGTGCGGGGTCGAGGCCCACCGCGTCCAGCGCCTGGTCGATGCGGTCGCGATTGCCCGGGTCGAACCCCGCTGCCGAAGCGACGTCGAGGCCAACGTGGCTACGCATCAATTGCAGGCGGGCGGCCTGAAACGACAGCGCCACTTGACCAACTTGGTCCGCCATCGGTTTGCCGTCCAGTAGGCAGGTGCCCGAGGTCGGTGTCAGCAGTCCGGCCATGATCCACGCCAGAGTCGACTTCCCAGATCCATTGAGTCCATGGATCAACACGCCTTCGCCTTCGCCGACGGCGAGGTCGACGTCGCGTAGTGCGGAAGACTCCCATGGTGTGTCGGGGTTGTACCGATGACCGACCGCGGTCATCTCGAGCAATGTGTTGCCCACCTGGTGGGCAACGGTCACCGGCGGAGCCGCAACGCTGCGCACCATCTCGGCCGCGTTGACGTGGCCGGTCAAGTGGAAGGTCCGGTCAGCTGACGCGGCTTCGTCGTCGTAGTGGGTAATGGTGACCAACGTCGTGTCATGGCGCTGCCTCAGGCCTGTCATCGTCGACAGCAGCGTTTCACGTCCGGGCTGGTCGACCATGCTGGTGATCTCGTCGGCTATCAGCAGTCGCGGTTCGCGCGCCAGTGCCGCCGCAATCGCCAGACGTTGCAGCTGACCGCCCGACAGCCCGCCGGTGTCGCGTTCGCCGAAACCGTTGAGGCCCACTTCCGTGAGCAATCCATCCACGTCCACGGTGACTCCCGCTGGTAGTCCCCAAACGACGTCGTCGACGACCCGGGTGCCCAGGACCTGGCTCTCCGGATGCTGCATGACGACCGCGGTGCCGCCGAACTGGCCTAGACCCACCGAACCGAACCGATGCACCGTGCCCGACGTGGGCGGGCGGCCGGACAACAGCAGCAGCATCGTCGTCTTGCCGGACCCGTTGGCGCCGGTGATGGCGAGGTGCTCGCCGCGCTCGACGGTCAGGGTGAGCGGTCCGACGGCGTCGTGGTCGGTACCGGGATAGCGAAGGCACACTTCGCTAAACGTGACGGGCACCGGGTCCACGGGGCGACCATCGGCCGCGATCTCCAGTTTGTGGACGTCGGGAACACCGCCGAGGCGTAGCAGTACACGCGACAGGCCCCACCAGCCCACCATGACGACCACCGTGATCGTCGCCATCGACATGGCAACGACCGTCAGTGGCCAAGAACGTGTCAGCGTCTCGCCAAGGCCGCGCACTCCCTCGGCGGTGGGTGCAAGTCCTGGCACGGTGGCCACGGCAGCCGTCACGCCGTCGACGGCGCCTTTGAGAGTCTCGAAAACGAGGATGCGCAACCGCGACAGTGCCGTCAGCGCGGCTACGCCCAGCAGTCCGAATGCCGTGCCTGCGACCAGCGCGGTGAGGACGGCGGTTGACGCGCCTTTGCCGCGGCGTTTGACCACCCCAACCAGTCCGCCCGTGTACGCGCTACCCACGACGATCAGCAGCCCGCCCAGGTTGATGACCAGGAACGCGATGATGGTGCCCGCGACAGTGGCAGCGACCACCACGCGGAGTCGGTGACGGTAGGCGAGCAGCGCCATGGGTACGGTGGCCAGCAGCGCCAACGGAAACGCGAACGGCAACGTGACGGCGATGACGGCGATCGCGCTGGACACTGCGGCCATTACCGCGGCGTTGGCCAGCTCTGACGGGTTCAGGTCGCCCGTGAGCTGGGGCGCATCTGCCCTACGGGCGTCGGTCGAGATTTCCGGACCCGAGGTCATGCCACCTGGGGCCTCAGGTCATCGGGTTGCGCACGCTTGATCTCCCAGAAAAGAGGATGCGAGGCGAAGGTGAGCACGGCGTCCCAGAGCGCGCCGGCTTGCTCACCGCGGGGGATGCGCGATAGGACCGGCCCAAAAACCGCGACGCCGTTGATGTGCAGAG
This sequence comes from Mycobacterium sp., assembly GCF_040509115.1. Classification (GTDB taxonomy): domain Bacteria; phylum Actinomycetota; class Actinomycetes; order Mycobacteriales; family Mycobacteriaceae; genus Mycobacterium. The sequence goes on from NZ_JBEVLO010000085.1 coordinate 30,947, forward strand.
TCGGGGTGCCTGCGATGGCCCCCTCGGCGTTCACCCCGTCTGCGGTGCTGGCGCGAAGATCGTCGTCGTACTCCGTCGACCCGGCGGCTTGGGCTAGTTCTAGGGGTAGGTCCACGTCGCGTAGTGCATCCGTGACGATCTCGTCGAAGTCGTGCTTGAGCAGGTCGCCGAATTCCTTGTTGCCTGAGTGGTGTATCCGTGTGCCGACCGCAGTGTAGAAGGCGCTGAGGCCCGTAGGCCCGGCGACGCGTTCGACCGCCATGGCCACACGTACCGGCGTCCACACCTTGGTCAGCATCTGCGGATCGTCGAGTTGTGTGGGTAGGTCTCCCTCGTTCAAAACGGCCACGCTCATGAGGTGAAACGAGACGTCGATGTCACGGGTCTGCTTGGCTTCGACGATCCAGCGGGAGGTGATCCAGGCCCACGGGCAGAACGGGTCGAACCAGAAGTCAACGCGGGGGGTGTCGGGCATCAGAGATCCATCTCTCGAGAAGTGTTGATGATCAATCGAATTCGGGTTCGGTGTGCTCGGTGCGGGCTCGCTTCAGCTCCCAGAAGTCGGGGCAGGACGCCACGGTCACGGCGGCGTCCCACAGTCGAGCGGCCTGTTCTGCGCGGGGCACCCGGGTGAACACGGGGCCGAAGAATGCGACTCCGTTGAGGTGGATCGTGGGGGTGCCGATGCCGGCGCCGGGAACGTCCATGCCCTCGCCATTGCTCTTGCGGAGCGCGTCGTCGTAGTCGGTCGAGGTGGCGGCGTCGGCCAGCTCCGCGGGCAGTCCAACGTCGTGCAGTGACTCTGCGATGATGTCGTCGAAGTTCCTGGCGACGACGTCGTGGAACCCGGTGTTGCCTGCGTGATGGATGCGCTGGCCCATTGCGGTGTAGAGCGGACCCAGTACGTCGCGACCTACGGCCTGCTCGGCGGCCATCGCCACTCGCACGGGCGCCCAAACCTTGCGCATCATCTCGGGGTCGTCGAGCTGGTGGGGGAGGTCACCCTCGTTGAGCACCACCAGGCTCATCACGTGAAACGACACGTCGATCTCCCGAGTCTTCTGAGCTTCGAGGATCCATCGAGAGGTGATCCAACTCCACGGGCACAACGGCTCGAACCAAAAGTCGACGCGGGTCTTTGTTGACACGGCGGAGGCTCTCCTAGCGGGTGTTGATTCGGTGCGGCGCGAGCACGCCTGACACAGGTATATCAAGCACCTTGATTACCGTCAAGGTACTTGACATCGCTGCGCGCCGAATCGGACCCTCGACGATCTTCGACGGATCGCGCCCGCTCGGAGCCAACTTCTTCGTCAGCCGGGCGGCGGCCAGGCATTGGGAGCATTGGCCCCCCAACGCAGAACTCCAAAGGTCTTCAATACCAATATGATTGAGGAGTCAACATGATTGAGGAGGTTCGACGCTACCCAGGTTGCAGCGCTCGTTGAGCGAAATAGGTTGCGTCACGGATGAAATGGCGATGAAGATCTCTGTGATCTCGGTGCCTTGACGTGTTACTGCGAGCCGCCGTTCCAGCCGCGCAGCACCTTCTTGTCTATCTTCCCGGCAGTCGTCAGTGGTAGAGCTGGCACGATGTGCACCGACTTGGGCACTTGGTGGGCGCCTTTCTTGGCGCGAACGACGGCCTGCAGGGTCGTGACGTCCACCTCACGGCCCTGCCGTTGAACCACGAAGGCCGTGACCGCCTCTCCCCATTTGTCGTCGGGCAGGCCGACAACCGCGGCTGAGGACACGCCTGGCACGGTGGCGATCACGTCTTCGACCTCGCGTGGGTAGACGTTGAACCCGCCGGTGATGATGATGTCCTTCTTGCGGTCGACGATCGAGATGAAGCCGCGTTCGTCGCGGGACGCGAGGTCGCCGGTATGCAGCCAGCCGCCGTCCAGTGCTGCCTCGGTCAGTTCGGGCTGGTTGTGGTACCCGGTCATGACGGCCGGTGAACGCAGGCACAACTCGCCGACCCCACCATCGGGCACCGGGGCCCCGTCGTCGTCGAGGATCGCCACCCGGGTTTCGGTCGCAGCCCGCCCGCAGGTGGCGAGTGTCTCGGGTCTGCGGACGGGATCGTGCTCGTCCTTGCGCAGCGTGGTGCACATCCCCAGACACTCGGTCTGCCCGTAGCCCTGCTGCAGCACCGGTCCCAACGCGTGCCAGGCCTCGGAGATGCGCGCAGGTGTCATCGGGGCGGCGCCGTAGAGCAGCGTCTGCAGCGAGGAGGTGTCGTAGCGGTCGATGCCACCGTGATCGAGCAGGCCGTAGATCATGGTCGGCACGGCGAAGGCGTAGTTGATCCGTTGCGCGGCAATGCTGGTCAACCAGGCCTCGGGGTCGAACGAGCTCTGCAGCACCACGGTGCCGCCACGGCAGAGAGTCGGCAGTATCGGCAGCGACCCGGCATGGGTGATCGGCGCCGAGAGCAGGAATCGGGGGCGTTCCGGCAGGCCCCAGGACAGTGCCAGGATTCGCGACATCGCGACAAGGGCGCGGTGCGGCACCAGAACTCCCTTGGGGCGTCCGGTGGTGCCGCCCGTGTACTGCAGCCAGGCGGTATCGGATTCCTGGGCGGGGCCGCGCCGCAACGGCCGGGCGGTCAGCTTTGCGCACAGTGCCAGCAGGTCGGGGGCAAGGTCCGAGGGGCCGAAGGTCAGCAGGTGTTCGACGCCGGGGCAACGCTGCGCGATTGCCGAGCCGGTGTCGGCGAAGGTGGGGTGAATCAGGAGCACGTGAATTCCCGCGTCCGCACATGCGGTGGCATGGTCGTCAACCGAGCCGAGCGGGTGCAGGCCCGTATAGGTGCCGCCGAGCAGGTAAGTGGCGGCCTGCGCGAGCCAAGCCTCGGGGATGTTGGGGCTCAGCGCGCCAACAGCACTGCCGTGGCCGACGCCGCGTGCGGCGAGGACCTGCGCGATCCGGCTGATCAGCGACGCCGCCTGCGCGTAGGTGATGCGTCGCCCGTCGAGGACGAACGCGTCCCGCTCGGGGAATCGTCCCAACGCTTCGATCAACAGATCGTCGAAGGTGAGTTCTGGGTCAGACGGGTTAACCACGGTGTTCTCCTCGATGAGCCGGTGCGAGCGCCCCCGTCAGCGGAGGGGCGCTTTGGAACATGACCCGGTCGGCCACCCCGGCGTACTTCTCACGCGCCCTCGCGATCGCGCTGGACCAGGTCGGCGCGATCACGCAGAACGCCTCCAGGATGTCATCGGGCACTAGTTCCGCGATCGTGTCGTGCTCGCCGAGCCGGACTTTGGCGCGCAGTCGGTCTCCCAGTGCGCCCCAGCCGTGCAGCTCGAGGACTGGGCGGTAGGCAGGCGTGGAGGCGTAGAACGCGAATTGCCGACGCACGGCCTCGCGTTGCGCGTCTGCGGTGTCATCGCCGACGATGCAAAGCGCGGTTACCGACAGGGTCAATGCGCTGCGTTCGCGCCCCGATCTGGCCAACCCACGGGCGATCGCCGGCTCGGCGACCTCCCGCAGGTAGTCGTTGGTGTGGATGGGGTGCACCAACACGCCGTCGGCGACCTCTGCTGCGGCGTCGAACATCGCGGGGCCAAGGGCGGCGAGGTAGACCTGCGGCGCCGGGTTCGGTAGCGGCCCGGGGTTCATGGCGGGCGGCAGGTAGTCGAGCGTGTAGTAGTCGCCGCGGAAGTCGAGCGGCCCTTCACCGGCGAACGCGGCCCAGACGTGCCGCACCGCCCGCACGTACTCGCGCAGCCTCGGCATCGGTGGGCTGAAGGCGCTGGAGAATCGCCGTTCTATGTGTTTACGCACCTGCGAGCCCAGGCCTAGGACGAAGCGGCCGCCGCTGGCTCGCTGGAGGTCCCAGGCCGACACGGCGGTCAGCATCGGGCTGCGCGGGAATGCCAGCGCGACAGAGGTTCCCAGGACGCCGTGGCTCATGTGCGGGGCGGCGACGGCGAGCGCCTGGAACGGGTCGCCGACCGACTCGGCGACGAACAGCCCGTCGAAGACGTCGTCGGCCTGCCGCGCCCGGGCCACGATCTCGTCGAGGCGGGGTCGGTAGAGGTACAGATCGACTTTCATGGAAGCTCCTCTCTCAGACAGCGAACGAGTAACCGCCGTTGACCGGATAGGTCTGCCCGGTGATCCACGACGCCTGGTCGGAAGCCAGGAACAGGATCAGGTTCGAGGCATCGGCCGGCTCACCCAATCGCCGCACCACATAGTTGCGCAGCATCGCGGTCACCTGCGCCGGGTCCTCGGTCGCCGACGCCACACCGGGGGTTCGGATTGGGCCCAGTGAGACGCAGTTCGCCGTGATGCCGTGGCGGCCAACGGCCTTCGCCAGCCCGCGGGTGAACCCGGCGGCGCCCGCCTTGGCTCCGCTGTAGACCACGAGATGGGGTTCGCCTACGCGCCCGGCATCGCTGATGACCGTGACGACGCGCCCATAGCCCCGGCTGACCATGCCGGGCACCGTGGCTCGCGTGCAGTTCAGCACGCCGTAGAGATTGGTGCCCAGCCACGGCTCCCACTCCTTGGGGCTGGTCTGCCAGAACGGCGGACCCGGACGCATGGGATCGAGTGCCGGGCCTGCGTTACCGGCGTTGTTGACCAGGATGTCGACCGGTCCCAATCGTTCTTCGGCAAGGTCGACCAGACTTGTCACCTCGTCGAAGTCGGTGACGTCGCCGCTCAGGGCAGTGGCCCGCCCGCCTGCTGCCGCGATCTCCTCGGCGACGGATTCGGCCCGCTCGCGGTGGTAGTCGTTGACGGCCACGGCCGCGCCCTGCCCGGCGCAGTCAAGCGCCACCTGGCGGCCGACGCCCTGTCCGGCCCCGGTGACCAGTACGGTCCTGCCGTCGAGTCGAAGTAGGTCGGTCATCGCGGGTTACTCCTCGTTTGGTGCGGGTGGGCGGAGAACACGGGCGTCCGTTTCTCGGCGAACGCCCGGAGTCCTTCGGCAAAGTCGTGCGAGCGGGTGTGCGCGGCGAGCCGTTCCCGCTCGCGGCGGAGGGCATCGGCGGTGGGCAGTTCGAGGCCTTCGGCGACGAGCTCTTTCATGGCGGCCAGCCCCAACGGGCTTTTCGCGGCGAGTTGGCCGACCAGCGCGTCGGTGTCGTCGGTGAGCCGGTCATCGTCGGTGAGGATGGTGACCAGGTCCGTGTCGGCCAATTGCGTGGCGGGCACCGCGACACCGGTGAACATCAGATGCTTGGCCCGCGCCGGCCCAATGCGGCGCGGCAGCCGTACCGAACCCCCGGCACCCGGAAGCAGCCCGTAGTTGGCGTGGGCGTCGGCGAATCGCGCAGACCGTGCGGCGACCACGAGATCCGCGCACAGCACGAGTTCGAGGCCCCCGCCGGCGGCGATGCCGTGCACAGCCGCGACGACCGGCTTGGGGAAGCTCTCGATCCGGTCGAACACCGCCCCGACGCGCCGTAGAAAGGCCTCGATGACAACGGGTTCAACGAGAGTCGTCAGATCGGCGCCGGCGCAGAACGCTCGCCCGGCGCCCGCGAGGACGACCACGCGGACATCGTCGCGGCTCTGCGCGGCGTCAAGCCCCCGAGCCAAGGCGTCGAGCAGGCCGTCGGTGATGCTGTTGAGCGCCTCCGGCCGGTTGAGCCGCAGCCACAGTGCGGCGCCCCGCCGTTCGGTGAGCACCTCGGCGGTCACGCGGCCTCCCCAGCCAGGATCGTCACCGTGCACACGGCCGGGTCAGGGTGTAGGTAGCCTCCGGCGTTCTCTGCCAACGCAAACCGCGCACCGGGCACTTGACGCCCGGCCGCACGGCCGCGTAGCTGCGTGACCAACTCGACCAATTGCGCACAGCCAGTCGCCCCGACCGGATGTCCGCGCGAGACCAGCCCGCCGTCAGGGTTCACCGGCACCCGGCCGCCGAGCGCGGTGGCCCCGGAGGCCAGCAGTTTCGGACCGTCACCCACGCCGCACAGGCCGAGCTGCTCATACATGATCAGCTCGGTCGGCGATGCCGCGTCGTGCACCTCCACGACGTCGACGTCCTCGGGGCCGATACCAGCCATCGCATACGCCGCCTCAGCCGTGCGGCGTTCCAGCGGCGTCGACGGGGCCCCGTCCCCAGGCACGCCGGAACCGAGAATCGACGCGCGCACACGTACTGGTGCCCGATCGGCATTCCGCAGATCGGCCGCCCGCAGCACGAGCGCGGCGGCTCCGTCGGCGATTGGCGAGCACATCAACGCGGTCAGCGGCCCGGCAATCCTCCTGCTGCCCAGTACTTCTGCCCTGCTCAGTCGACGTTGGTACTGCGCATTGGGGTTCAGCGCGCCATGCGCGGAGTTCTTCACGGCCACGTCGGCGAAATCGTCGGCCGTCGCCCCGGAGCGAGCCTGGTAGGCCGACGTCATCTCGGCGTACACGGTCATGAAGAACGACTCGACCTGCTCGACACCACTCAACTCACGGGTTATCTCCGGCAGGCGTTCAATGTCCGCGCCGCTCGTCATCGCCGCCAGCACGGTAGGGGTCGGCTGAGCCGACATCCTCTCGGCACCACACACCAGCACGGTGTCGTACATGCCCGACCCGATCGCGGCCAGTGCCACGTGGACCGCGCTCGAGGAGGAGGTGCAGGCGTTCTCGACGTTGAGCACGGGAATGGCGGTGAGACCGGCTGCCGTGGCAGCAATCTGGCCGCGGATCATCTCCTGCCCCTCGAGCACACCCGCCATCGCGTTACCCGACACGAGCAAATCGATGTCGGTGGCCGCTAGATCTGCGTCGGCGATTGCGGCGGTCATCGCTGCTGCAGCGAGCGATCGCAGGGATGTTCCGCGGTGCTTGCCGAACGGCGTGATGCCCACGCCAACGACGTCTACTTCCCGCATAGGTGGCTCCTTCAATAGCTTTACCAGTCAGTCAAGAAATATCCTTGGACTACCGCAATGTCAAGGCCTTGCACTAATCTGATGAAGTACCGCCGAGTTCAGTTATCGCATGACGGCAGGAGGTGAGCATGGGGCGTCGGCGTGCATTGGACGTGCAGGAGCTGGTCGACGCGGCCGCCCGGGTCTTCGAACGGCAGGGTTACACCGACGCCACGCTGGCCGACATCGCCGCCGAGGCCGGAATCAGTAAGCCGACGGTCTACCAGTACGTCAAGTCCAAGCAGGAACTGCTAGAAACGATCGTCGAACAAGCCGTCTATCCGCTCAGGGACGGCATCAACAGGATTGTTGCCAGCGAGCGCCCGGCGGCGGACAAGCTGACCGCCTACCTCGAGCTGCACGTCACCGCGGCCATCCAGTATCAGCCCTACTACGCCGTGCTCACCTCGGACCAGCATCAACTCTCACCGCACGCGCTGCGCCGCTACCAGTCCTGGGCGCGCAGCGTGAACCACGCCACGACGCGGCTGCTCGAGCAGGGTGTGGACGAGGGAGTCGTCCGCGCCGACATCGACCTCCCGATCGCAGTGAATTTGCTCAATACCACGCTTACTTCGATTGCCCGCTGGTACCGCCCCGGCGACCGGGCGAAACCTGCTCAGATCGTCGACGAAGTCCGCAAGTACCTCGGCGGGCTTCTCGTCGACGCGACGGGCGAAGCGGGGAACTCGAAAGCCAAGGCACCTTCGGAGCCCTAGCACTGCCAAAGGTTTACCGCGACGATCAGATTCGGCGAACTTGGCTCAAGTCTCCCCGACGTGTCGAGCGAGTGCGCGCAGGGTGTTGTCCATCATGTCTGCGGTATGCGACCGAAGCTGGAGGAGTTCTTCGGGCGTGCGCGTCCGAGAATCGGTATCCAGTTGTTGACCTGCCACGCCTCTTCGATCCACGTTCCATCGTGATCCGATTGGAAGCGATAGGTCCACTGTCCGATGGATCTGTCGTCGACCACCACGAGGGGCCGTGACCGTCATCGTAACGCGCGCAGACCAATTCGGAACTCCATGACGCCATCGCGCCGACATCGCTGATGAGGTCGTACGCCTCGCTCGGCGTGCACGCCACCCGGATGCGGCTTCGCAAGCGAAGGTGACTGACGTCCAGTGGTTCATCCATGGGGGACCGCAGCTTCGCGCAGGAGGAATTTCTGAACCTTGCCGGTGGACGTCTTGGGCAGATCGCCGAAGGTCACGGTCTTGGGCGCCTTGAAATGGGCGATGGTGGTCCTAACGTGTTCGATGATGTCGTGCTCGGTGGCGGTGGCGCCATCGTGCAGGGTGACGAACGCTGCGGGTACTTGTCCCCAGTGCTCGTCGGGCACGGCGATGACGGCAGCCTCGAGGACTGCGGGGTGCTCTGCGATGGCTTGTTCGACTTCGACCGAGGCGATGTTCTCGCCCCCGGAGATGATGACGTCTTTGGTGCGGTCGCGCAGTTCGATGAAGCCGTCTGGGTGCAGTACCCCGATGTCCCCGGTGCGGAACCAGCCATCCGGGGTAGCCGCGGCGGTCGCGTCCGGGTCGTCCAAGTAGCCGAGCATGAGATTGTTTCCGCGCAGCGCGATTTCGCCGATCGTGGTGCCGTCGGCGGGGACGTCGACCCCTTCGGCGTCGACCACCCTGGGGGTGCAGGCGATGACGTTCCCCACCCCTTGCCGTGCCTTCAGCCGCGCCGTGGTCACCTCGTCGGCATCGTCCCACTCGGGCCGCCAGTCGCAGATCATGGCCGGCCCGTAGGTTTCGGTGAGGCCGTAGAGGTGGGTGACGTCGAAACCGAGTTGCGCCATGCGCCGCAGAATGGCCGGCGATGGAGGTGCTCCGCCGGTGGCCAACCGGACCTGGTGCGCCAGTGGTCGAGCGTCGGGCGAGTAGCCGAGCATCGACAGCACGGTGGGTGCACCTTCCAGGTGTGTGACACCCTCCTGACGGAGGAGTTGCCATGCCTTGGCGGGTTCGACCTTCTGCAGGCAGACGTGGGTCGCGGCAGCGGCAGTGACCGCCCAGGGGAAACACCAACCGTTGCAGTGGAACATCGGCAGGGTCCACAGGTGTACCGAGCTGGGGGAGAGGCCGAAGTGCGCGACCATCGCCAGCGCCTGCAGATAGGCGCCACGGTGGTGGTACATCACGCCCTTGGGTTGACCGGTGGTGCCCGAGGTGTAGTTGATGGACAGCAGGTCTCGTTCGTCACCGGGGCGCTTGACCGATGGTGTCGATGCCGCCAGTCGGGCCTCGTAGTCGTCCTCGCCCATCCGGATCAGGTGCGGGGGATCGGTCAACTCGGCGGCAGCCGCTCTGGCGACCCCGTCGAACACTTGATGGTGCAACAACACCGACGCGCGGGAGTGCCGCAGGATGTAGGCGATCTCTCGGGCCGTCAACCGGGTATTGACCGTCACCAGGGGCACACCCGCCCACGGGACCCCGAAATGAGCCTCCAGCATCTCGACTGAATTCGGCGCCAGAACCGCAACCGGGCGGTCGTCGGCGATCTCGGCCAGCACACCGGCCAGCCGCGCGGACCGCGCATGCAGGTGGGCGTAGCTGAACCGCTTGTCGCCATCCACGACGGCGGTCCGCTCCGCGTGGGAGTTGGCGGCCCGGTCGAGAAAGGCCGTCGGGGTGAGTGGTTCGAAGGACATCGAGGCGTTCACGGACGGTGGCTCCTGGCGTGCTGGACAGGTGACGAAGGTCGGGGTTGCTGGTCGTCGTGCTGCGCCACGCCCGTGAACCCGCTGCGATGGAAGACCAAGGGTGAGGCGGCTGCGTCTGCTCGGGCGGTGTGCACCCGCAGGATGACCAGCAGGTGGTCCCCGGCGTCCACCGTGTCCTGCAGGGAGCAGGTCAGATCCGAGACGCTGTCCCGGATGTGTACCGCGCTGTCGGTGGTGGTGGTGTCGAGACCGGCGAACCGATCAGCGTCGCGGGCGGCCAGCGTTCTGGCGGCGCCGGCGTGGCTGCTGGCGAGGACGCTCACACCCAATCGCGGGGCGGTGCGCAGTGTGTGCCACGTCCTGGACGTGCGTTGGACGCAGAACGCCACCAACGGAGGATCCAGCGAGACCGAGGTGAAGCTGCTCACCGCCATTCCCACGCGAGCGCCGGACACGATGGCGCAGACGGCGACGACACCTGTCGGGAACGTGGAGAACACCGATCGCAGTACGGCGGGCCTGAGCTCGGGATCTGTTGCGGGTAGGGTCATCGCTGCGCTCCGTTCTGGCTGGCGGGTGTGGGCGTTGTCAGAGATCGACGTACCGCCAACAGGTTTCGTGGCGCATCGAACGCGGTGGCACCCACGACGGTGTCAGCGCGGCAGTGCAGGAACAACTCCCCGTGCTCGCCATCGGCGGGCTGACGCTTGGTGATTGTCGAACCATCATAGGAGCCGACGTGCTGAATGCGGACGCCGTGCTGGTCGGACCAGACATAGCCGGTGGACGTGAAAGGGCGTGACGCAGGCCCACCGGTGATCGCCTCGGCGACGTAGACCGCCTGCTCCCGTGCGGTGGTCCAATGCTCGGTGCGCCTGGACCTTCCCAGCTCCGTGTCATCCCACCTCGCCACGTCGCCTACGGCCCACACCCGCTCGGCGCCGTGGACGGCCAAGTTCGCGCTGCAGCAGAGTCCGTCGCTCAGCGGGAGCCCACTGTCGTGGAGCCAGTCGGTGGTCGCACGGGTGCCGATTCCCACCACCACCAGGTCGGCGGGCAGGCGGGTGCCATCGTCGAGTTCGAGTTCCTCGATTCTGGTCTGACCGCGACCCCGAACCACCACTCGGTCGCAGAGGACTTCGACGCCGTTGCGCCGGTGCAAGTCTGCTGCATACCGGCCGACCTCGGCTGGCATCACGCGGCCGAACAAGTGGGGACCGGCTTCGATCAGCGTGACGTCGAGGCCCAGGGTCCGGGCACTCGAGGCCACTTCTGCGCCGATGAAGCCGCCGCCGACCACCACGACGGTGGGCCGGTTGCGGAGTTGGCTGCGCAACGCTGCGGCATCCGACCACGTGCGCAGGTAGTGCACGCCGTCGAAGGCGTCGAGGCCACCCAGTGGCCGTGGGTGGGACCCGGTGGCGACGACGAGGTGCCCGAACGGTACTTCGGCACCGTCGAGGCAGATCACCCGGCGTGCGGCCAGGTCCACACCGCTGACTGTGGTGCCGCGGCGGAGTTCGACGTCGAGGTCCCGTGCATCGGTGTCGGACAGCAGCGTCTGCGGTTTCGAATCTGGCTCGGTGAGAACGGATTTGGACAGTGCCGGTTTGTCGTAGGGTGCGGCGGTTTCACGGTCGAGCAGGACGATGGGCCGGTCGTCCCCGCGTCGACGGAGGGCCTGGACAACCCGAACCCCGGCGACCGACGCTCCGACGACGACGGTCGGGTACGCGGCGGCGGTCATGTCCTGTCGAGCAGAATGGCGCGAACGGGGCAGTCCGCTTCGGCTTCGAGCAGTGCGGGGCCGTCGTCGTCGACGGGGTGGCCGGACACGACGGTGGCGATGTTGGTGTGGGGGTCGAGGTCGAAGACTGCCGGGGCGGCCACGACGCAGTTGCCGTAACCGTTGCACAGACTTTCGTCGACGTGGACGTGATAAGACACGGTGACTCAATTCTTTTCGGTGATGGCTGTCTCGAAGCGAACGGGCAACCTGGTGGGCCCCAGGTGGTTCCCGCCTTGCAGGCCACTCCAGGTCGCCTCGCCTGCGGCGCGCAGGGGAGGATGCGTGCTCAGGGTGGTCAGCAGGATCGCCAGTTCCGAGCGGGCGAGCGCGGCACCCATGCACTGGTGGATGCCCCAGCCGAAGCCGAGGTGACCGCGGGCATCACGGTCCGGGTCGAAGCTATCCGGGTTGGCGAACCGATCGGCGTCGCGATTGGCCGCGGCGAAGGACAACAGCACGGTGTCGCCCTCCTCGAGCGTGTGATCGGCGATGGTGACCGGGCAGGTGATCCGGCGGGCGAAATTCTGTGCCGGGCTTCGATAACGCAGCATTTCCTCGACATAGTGCGGAGCCGAGTCCGGCGTCCGGCGCAGCCGGTCCTGCAGGTTCATGTCCGTGGTGAGGAGGTGGACCAGCGTGCTGGCCGAGTTCATGGTCGTCTCGTGTCCTGCGACCGCGAAGGTGGCCAGCATGCTGATCTGCTCGTCTTCGGTGAGCCGACGGCCGTCGACCTCGGCGTGGAGCAGTGAGCCGACGAAGTCCCCCCTGGGGTGGTCGCGCCGGTCGGCGAGTTCCCGGCGCATGAGCTCGTACACCTGCCTGCGGGACCCGGCGAAGTCGACGTCATCGCCGTCGGCACTCAATCCCGCCCACATCGTCTCGGTGACCTCACGAAATCGCTGCACTGTGTCGGTGGAGAATCCGACGAGCTCCGTCAGCACCAGCAGGGGCAACGGCAGCGCGACCTCGCGGACGAAGTCACCGCCGCCGGTGCGGGCGAAGCGGTTGAGCAGATCGGCCACGGTCCGTTCCAGGAACGGCTTCATCGCACGCACCCGTGCCGGCGACAACGCCTCGGTCATCAATCGGCGGTACGCGGTGTGCTGCGGGGGATCGAAGTCGATGGGGATCGCCCGCTGCGTGCCGTCGGTGGGAATGCGGTGACCGGACGCCGAGGAGAACGTCACCGGGTCCCGCAACGCCGTGCGGACGTCGTCGTAGCCGGTCAGGAGCCAGAATCCGCCCCGACGCTCGGAGCGCGCCACGGGACCGGCGGCGCGGGCCGCAGCGTAGGCGCCCCAGACCGACGGCTCGGTCAGTTCTGCGTCGTACGGGTCGAATCCGATGTCTGAGGTGTCCGCGCGGGGGCAGGAACCCACGGTGGTCACTGCCCTGCTTCGCGTGGTCCGACGTAACCGGTCTGACCGGCTTCGGACCCCAGCGCCAGCACCGGACCGCCCATTTTCTCCTGCCACACCAGCGATTCCATCCCGATGTGCAGGGGATGGTCCTGCACCGTGTAGACGGCCAGGCCGTCGGGGCCCTCATAGTGTGCGTGCTCCAGCCATCCGGGCGCCGACAGCAGCAGATCCCCGGCCTCCCAACTGATGTCCACACCGTCGACGGTGCTCACCCCGGATCCCGCGAAGTGGTAGTTGATGGCCACCGACGAATGCCGGTGCCCGGGGCCACGCGGGCGCTCGGGGCGTCCGGCGGGCATGGCCGTTGCGGTGACGAAGAAGTTGTGCGTGGCGCCTTGGCGTCGCTGCGAGGCCGGGTTGTACAGCGCCATGATGGTGCGTTTGCCGTCCCCGGCGGTCTGGGACAGGTGCGGCGCGACCTGAGCCCAGGGCCAGTGCAGTGCTCGGGAGTCGACCACTTCGATGTCGACCAGGAACTCGTAGCCGCGCAGCCGTGCGCCCTGGTCACCGATCGCGATGTCGGGAGCGGTGTCGCGGGTGTAGGACGGTGCTTGCTCGCCGCGGGATGCGCGTGCAGCCGGTTGAGTCGGAGGTGTCCAGGCGGGCAGATCCTCGGCGTAGTGAACGCCGAGTTTCTCCAACAACGGTGCGTTGGAGTAGCTCAGCCGGGCCCAGACCTCAGAGGTGTCGTTGTGGAACCGGAACGGCTTCATCGACGGCAGGTTGGCCACGTCGAGCCGGGCCAGGGCGATCTCACCGTTGGCCGTCTCGATGCGGCCGGCTCCGGCGATGCCGATCTCGACGCGGTGGCAGTTCTCCCGCAGCGCCGCGGTGGTCTCGCCGGGGTTGAGCACCTCGATCGTCACCGACACCCCTGGCGCGAGCCCGAGCCCCGGCGCGGTGGCAGACGGGTGCACGATCCGGCTGGCGCGCCGTCCGTTGGCAGGCCTGGGTGCCGTTGCCAGACGGTCGATCTCGGCTTCGATCTCGGCGCGGGCGATCTTGACCGGGGCCCAGGGTTGCGGTGTGGCGGCGGGTGCGCCGCTGACGTCGAGCATGCGGATGGCGGAGTTTAGGCGTGAATCGATGACAGTCATGCGGTCTTTCCATTCGGGGTGGTGGCGGTGATGAGTGTGGATGGCGCTTGGGGGGTGCCGAGGACGGCGGCACTCTGGTCGAGAAGGGCGCGAACGCGGGGGACTGCGTCGTCGGTCAGCGGGATCAGGGGTGGGCGAACATGCGGCGACGACAGCCGATTCTGTTGATGGAGAACCCATTTGAGCGGCGTCGGGTTCGTTTCCACGAACAGCAGATCGACCAGCGGGTGGAGTCCGTAGTGCAAGTTCCGGGCGGCTTCGTGGTCGCCGGCCTCCCACGCGTCGTACATTCGCGACACCGCCCACGGCGCGAGATTGCTCACCGCGGAGATGAAGCCGACGCCGCCCAGCGCGAGCAGCGGCAGGCTGAGCATCTCGATGCCCGACCACACCAGCAGATCTCGGCCGCACAGGTGCAGGACGCGCGAGAAGTGCTCAAAGTCCTTGGTGGTCTCCTTGATCCCGACCACGTTCTCGCAGTCACGGAACAATCGGGCCACGGTTTCCGGTGCGAGGTCGACCGCGGTGCGTGACGGCACGTTGTAGATGATGATCGGCAAGGCCGGGAACTCCGCTGCGACGGTGCGGTACCAGCGGTAAAGCGCCTCTTGCGTCGGCCGGGCGTAATAGGGCGTGATGACCAACACCGCGTCGGCGCCGGCTTCCTGTGCTGCGGCAGTGAGTTCCATGGTTTCGTCCAGCTTCGCCGACCCGGTTCCCGCCAGGAACGGCACCGCGTCGCCGACTTCGGCCGCGACCGCGCGGATCGCTTGGATGCGTTCAGCGATGGTCTGGGCCGACGGCTCACCGGTGGACCCGCCGATGGAGACGCCGTGGGTTCCGGACTGCAGTTGCCAGCGCACCAGACTGCGCAGCGACTCGAGGTCCAGCGCGCCGTCGTTGCTGAAGGGAGTGATCAGTGGCGCGATCGAGCCGCGGATCGTTGCGGGGTCGTTGCGATACTTCACTATTGGTCTCCCATCATCAGGCGAGCTACGGCCAGGTCCGACAGGCCCATTCCCATTCCCTTGAACACCGTGCAGCGGGGCGCTGCCGGACGCTCGATACCGCCGGTCACGACAGCGGCCAGCGAACGGACCTGGGACCAGTCGTCTTCCGGTGCGGCGCCGAAGTACTCGCGCAGCTCGCGGGACCCGCGGCGGGCGTTGGGCTCGTTGTCGACGACGACTAGGGCTGCGGCCCGCAGAATGGCGGCGTCGAATTCGGCATGGCTGGGCAGGATTGCGCCGACCGCGTTCAGGTGCGCTCCGGTAGCGAGATGGTGCAACTCCAGAAAGGGCTGATCTGCTCGCGTGATCAGGGTGACGATGGGGCAGTCGGCTGCGGCCTCCTCGATCGAGTCGACGACCACGGTCTCGACCTCCAGCGCGGAGCGGACCTGGGTGCCGAGCGTCTCCGCCTTGCCGGGGGTGCGATTCCACAGGCGTACCCGACGCAGTGGGCGAACCGTTGCAACGGCTTCCGCCTGTCGAAGCGCTTGACGGCCGGCACCGAGGATGCACAGCTCGTCGGCTGCGGGGTCGGCGAGCCACTTGGTCGCCAGGCCCGATGCCGCCGCGGTGCGCAGTGCGCCGGCAGCCCCGGCCTCGGCGACACCCCGGGGAGCTCCGTCGGAGGCGGTGAACATGGTCATGAGCGCCGCGGCCCCGGAGGGCGTGTTCACCCACGTCTTGAACACCGCGAGGTCGCTGGCACGGTCCACAGCTCCCAGTGCGTGGGCGCTGGCCGTGCCAGGGTCGGTTGGCCATGTCGTCATGGTCTTGTCGACGTTCCATGCGCTGCCGTCTGCCTCGTGTGTGAGGACACGCTCGAGCGAGTCGATGACAGCTGCGACGGTCGTGTTCGCGCGTACCTCGTCGTCGGTCCAGATCCTCACCGGGAACCTCCACTCACCCGTTCCAGTTCACGGCAGGAGACTTCGTCGATCACCCCGTGGCGTAGCACGCCCACCCCGGACACCTCCACTTCGATCTCGTCACCCGGCCGCAGGAATCTCGGTGGGTCCATTCGGAATCCGATTCCCTTGGGGGTGCCGGTCGCGATCAGGTCACCGGACCGCAGCGGGGTGAACGTGCTGACGTACTGGATCAATTCGGCGAACGGGAAGGTCAAGCGATCGGTCGTGTCGTGCTGCACCACCGAACCGTTGAGGCGGGTGGTGACGTGCAACGGATCGGTGCCGACCTCGTCGGAGGTAGTGACCCACGGTCCGACCGCACCGGTCTGGTGCCAGTTCTTGCCTGCGGTCGCCTGGGTGGAATGCAGTTGCCATGTCCGGACACTGTTCTCGGCCATACAGGTGACCCCGGCGATGTGGGCCCAGGCGTCGTGGGCCCTAATCCGCCGCCCGGGCTTCCCGATGACCAGTGCGGCTTCACCCTCCCAGTCCAGCGACTCGTCGTCGGCCGGCCGGATCACCGGCACGTCGGAACCCACCAGCGAGTCGGGGAACCGGAGGAACAGAGTCGGTCTCGGGGTGCTCTCGGCGCTGGCGGCCCGCTCGGACTCGGTGGCGTGCGCCGCGTAGTTGAAGCCCACGCAGATGATCTTCGGGTTCTCCCCAACCGGCGGCTCCCAGCTGAGCTGCTCGAACGGGATCCGCGGGTCGCCGGCTTCAGATGCGACGGGGGAGCGCAGCAGATCCTCGAAGGAGTCGAGCCGGTGGTCGAGGCGAGCGACGTGTCGCTCGTCGGCGTCGACCACCCCGAATCCGGGCGTGCCATCGGCGGTGCGGAAACGGGCCAATTTCATACCGGCAGAACCGCTTCGGCGGAGAGGGCAGCGCGGTCGCTGCTCGTCACGGCTGCTACCGGGGCGCGCAGTCCTGCGGACTCCAGCCGCGGTAAGACCGCTCGGGTGAAGTCGGCAATGCCCTTGTCGTAGTCCACCCAGGTGAGCAGTGCACCTTCGATTCCCGCTCTGTTGAGCATGTGGAGTCTGTCGGCGATCGTCTCCGCGGACCCGACGAGGGGGAAACCTCCTGCGCCTGCGGCGAACCGCTGCCGCATCCCTCGCATGACCTCCGGTGGCATCAGCTGAGTGTTGGCGCCTTGCAGACGCATCCAGGCATCGACACTCGTGGTGTCTTCCTGGGCCACCGAGAACCGGTGCAGATAGTCGTCGGCCTCGGCGTCGGTGTCGCGTTGCACCACGACGGTGTGGGTCCACACGCGTACGTCGCGCCCGAACTCGGCACGGGCCATCTCTTTGTAGGCACCGATCTGTTCACTGATCTCGACCTCGGTGTCGCCGTGGACGATGATGAAGCAGACATCGGCATGTTCGGCAGCGAACCGCATGCCCCGAGGGGAACCGCCCGCGTTCATGATCGGGATGGTGGGCTGCACCGGCTTGGGCGCCGATACGCCGCCTACGACGTCGAAGAACGAGCCGTGAAAGTCGAATTCCTCGGTCTCTGACCACAACCGACGAATCACTTCTAGCCATTCGGCCAGATGGTCATAGCGCTCGTCGTGCTCGCGCAGAGGAGCACCGAACATCTCCAGCTCCGGCTTGTTCCAACCTCCCACCACGTTCAGGCCAAACCGACCCGACGAGATGTGATCGACGGTGGCGGCCTGCTTGGCCGCGACGATCGGGTGCAGGGTCGGTGCATGGGACGTCGCGAACACGCCGATGCGTTCTGTCACCGCGGCGATCCCGGCCGCCCACGTGAACGGATCCAGGACTACACCTGACCTGTGGGTGGGCTGATTCTCGGGATAACCCTTCCAGCGGGCGAAGGGAACCACCGCTTCGAACCCGGCGCGATCCGCAGCCCGGGCTGTCCGCAGAGACATCGCCCACGACGTTGCTGGGGCCTCGGAAACCAGTGTTTGTGCAGCGCCGGGACCGTTCGTACAGAACAAGCCGAGTTTGAGGCTGTTGTCGCCGAAGAGTGGGTTCATCGTTGAATCTCCTTGGTGGGGGCCGATGCAACTCACGCTAGTGAGGCAGAACACATAACACCATGACGAGTTTCTGTATGTATTCAGATGGATCGACTTATGTGTCGGATTACTAGGACACCCGTCGACTGGATGGTCAGTCCGTGCGGGCGCGGGCCGGCCGGGCCGGGGCGATGACGTCGGTGTAGTCGTGATCAAGAACGACATCGGTTCTCACGCAAGCCACTTCGCGCCGATTGGTCAGCGTCTCGAGGACGAACTCGCGCAGTGCCTCGGTGGAGGGAACAGCGATGTGGACGAGGAGGTCCTCTGCGCCGGTGAGGACGAAGACTTGCATGGTCTCTGGCAGTCGCGTGACGAATTCGCGGAACCCAAGTAGGACCTCGTGCGAGTGTGGCCGCAACCGCACCGAGATCAGTGCCTGCACCATTCGTCCAAGGGCGGCGGGGTCGACTCGGTAGTGCACCCCGGTCAAGACCCCTCGGCGCCGGAGCCGCCGAACCCGCTCCAACGTGGTGGACGGTGACACTCTGAGTTCGGAGGCCAGATCGCGGTTGCTGCGCCGACCGTCCGCCTGCAACGACGCGACGATCGCCGAATCCATCTCGTCCAGGATCTCGCCCGACGGACACATCGGCGTAGCTCCTTACTGGGGACAGTAGGGCCGACGGTAGTCAAGCGAAAAACATAACTCCACTACGAATGTTCCTATGGATATATAGGGTGACACTTATGTTGGATGTTCATCTGCGGCGTCTCGACCTCTTCTGCGCGGTGGTCGACGAAGGCGGGGTGACCCGCGCGGCGGAGCGGCTGCAGGTTGCCCAGCCCTGGGTGTCGGCGCAGATACGTGCGCTCGAGAACACCCTCGACGCAAGGCTATTCGTCCGGGATGGCCGCCGATTGGCGCTCACGGAGGCCGGTGCCCGTTTCTACACCTGGGCCAAGGAGGCTCTGGCCGGCAGTGCACAGGTGCAACGGGACATCAAGGACTTGGGCTCCGGCGCTGCGGGAACCCTCACGGTCACAACGAGTATGGCGATCGGAACTTATCTGGTACCTCCGATCCTCAGCCGCCTGCGGCACGAACGTCCCGGGGCCGACATCACGGTGCGGATCGGTGAACCGGCGGCTGCACTGCGCAGCGTCGAGATCGGCGAGGCCGACTTCGCAGTCGCAACGTGGTCCGACACCATCGAACCGGGCACACTCCACGCCGAAAAGCTCTGGGAAGAGCCTATTGTGCTCGCCGCCTCACCGCACGGCCCACCGGACGCCGACGGCGTCGCACTGAGCGAGGTCGTCGGTCTGCCAATGGTCGGAACCCCGGCCGATGTCGCCTTCGAGCGCGTGATGAGCGATCAACTGCGCGCATACGGCATCCAGTCGCTTCCCTACGTGATCAAGCTCGGGCACGCCGAGGCGATCAAACGTGCGGTAGCGGCCAACGGCTGGGTCTGCTTCGCATCCCTGTATTGCATCGCCGATGATGTCGCCGCTGGACGGCTGCGCGTCGTGAAGGTTCGGGACGCTGAATTCGTGGAGGGGATCGGGCTGTTTCATCGCGCCAGCAGATACTTCACTCCGCTGCAGAGCGCCGCGGTCACTGCACTGCGGCACGCTGCAGACGAGCGACAGTCCAATTCTGTTCGCCCGCCAGGCAAGTGAACACGTCAAGGACGTCGTACGTCACCCGCAGGCGTTCACGCGCTGCGTCGAACTTCGTTCGGTGCAAAGATCGTCGCGACCTGGAAAAGCGAATCGAATTCGACGAAAGTCGCTGAAATCAGGCAGTCAACCATCGTGGCGACGTGATCGGCCAGGATCGTGCAAGCTTGCCCGCATGTCGAACCCCAACTCGATCCGACTGCTCGTCACCGCGCGCGACCGCACCGTCCCGATCACCGTGCAGCAGCGTTCGTTCCTGACGCCTAAACAGGCTTGGGCCATCATCATGCCCATCGACCTCACTAGGGTCTTCAAACCGGTCGCACCCTTCCCCGGTGTCGCCAGTGTCGCCAACCAGACCGACACCTGGGACCACCCCGGGCCAATCCGCAACCCACAGTTCACCGATGGCTCCTCGGCCAATGAGCAACTCACCGAATGCGTCGAAGGTTCCAGTTTCGCCTACCAACTCACCAACTTCACCAACGTCCTGAGACATCTGGCCGTCGGGATCCGTGGCGAATGGACGTTTGCACCCGATGGCACAGGAACACTCATCCGTTGGTCCTACGAGTTCAAACCCCTTCCGGGGCGCCGATGGATCATCGCCGGGCCGTTCCAGCCCCTGTGGCGGCGCTGGATGCGAGCCGCCCTCGCCCGCTGCATTCAGGCGCTCGAAGACGACCACGCGGGAAACGCGACTTCCAACTGACAGGAGCATCACGGAGGTATCAGGAGGTTCCCGGCCTACGCGCAACGACCGGTGCGTCAGTGCCTGATGATATCCATGGTGCAGTGGGCCGAGATGGAGGTAGTTCATGGCGCAGAGCACGCCGGTCGGGATTGTCAGCGACCAGCTAATACTGGGTCCAGTGACGGTGGATTTTCAGCGGACGCTGCGAATCCCCGAGACGGGGTTGCATCCGCTGCCGCCGGGTCTGGGCCGGTTTCCGTTGCGGCGTGTCTCTGATTACCCCGACACCGCACCTTCCGAGTGGCTGGCTCGTGGCGGTGTCATGCTGCCGATCTACCAGCGTGAGGCCATGTGGCTGTCGTTCAGCGCGTCAGAGCCCGCAGCGCTGCAGATTGGCGTGGGCAAGGTGTGCGCGGTCAGCGGCTTGCCGTGGATCGAGCACCTCGTCGGTCACCCACAGAACTACGTGGCACTGCCCCAGCAGCCCTGGCTGGACGGCATCAACTCGGGGAATGGGTACATCCGCCAGTTCGTAGCCATGCCGCTCGGTTCGGGCGCCACAGTCGAAGGGCAGGTCTCCGGGCAGGAGACCCATGGCGGGGTGCAACTCCGCGCGGTTTGTCTGACCGAGCAGGTGCTTGCGGCGTGGCACGCGGCCCAGGCGTTGCGCACGGCGAGCTGCGAGGACTTGATGGACGGCGGTCCGCTCCCGGCGCCCCCGGCGAGCATGGGGTTGGGGGCAGGCGGGCGGATGCGGCAGGAGGTCTACGTCGACGATCGCGCGCTGGCCGACTACGACGAGAACGGTGCCCGGCGGGTGTTCGTCCACCTGTGCTCGGCCGAGCAGTGGACCGCCATCACCGGAGAGTTGCCGCCTTCGACCCCGGTCGACCGGGACGCCTACGTGAACGCCGGGCTGCCGTGGTTCGACTATTACAACGCCGATGCGCAGGACCTCGCGCCGTCCAAGATCTTGTCGAACGTCAAGAGTGTCGGCAAAAGCTTGGCACCGAGGAGGATCCGTTTGTTCCCATCGATCCGAAGACGGTGGTCACCATCGGTGGGGTTGGCCCCGACGTAGTCGCTGACGGGGAGTGGTAGTTCGTTCGATCTGATCAGCACCGAAACTCGAGCCTCCCGCAGTGGCAGAACGCGTGGATCGAATCGTTCAGCGGCCGACTGCGTGA